>VHCO01000163.1 GCA_016871715.1 Verrucomicrobiota bacterium | reverse complement strand
CCCACCCGCCCCTCCGACCCATCGAGGTCCGTGCCGGCCCGCTGCCTACACACGCTGCATCGCCACCGCTTCCGCCGCCACTTCCGCCCCAATCTTAGGCCGTTCGCCCTTGTGCCACCACAACACCAACGCCCCTGCAATGTACATGCTCGAATACGTCCCCGTCAGGATCCCCACCAAAAACGTGAACGCGAAATCGTTGATCACCCCGCCCCCGAACAAATACAGCGAGAGCGTCGCCAGAAACACCGTGCCCGACGTGATGATCGTCCGCGCTAACGTCTGGTTCAACGCCTTGTTCATCACCTCCAAAAACGTCCCCCGTAACCCCAGCTTCAGATCCTCCCGAATCCGGTCGAAGATCACGATCGTGTCGTTGATGGAAAAACCGATAATCGTCAGGACCGCCGCCACAATCGGCGCACTCAACTCCCGGCCGGTCAGGAAAAACCAGCCCATCGTCATCAGCACGTCGTGAATCACCGCCACCACCGCCCCCACCGCAAACGAAAACTCGTACCGAAACGCCACATACACCAGAATCCCAAACATCGCCAGCAACGACGCCGCCAGTGCCGACTTCTGGATCTCCTTGCCGACCGTCGCACCCACCGTGTCCAACGAGATCCGCTCGAACTTCGCCTCTGGGAACTTCGCCACCAACCCCTCGTTCACCGTCACCCCCGTGCCCGCACCCGTCGTGATCTCCAACGTCTGCTTCCCGCCCATCAGGTCCGTGTGATACTGGATCATCGCCTCGCCCACCTTCAGATCCGTCACCGCCCGCCGCACCTCCTCCACCGTTACCCTCTGCGCAAACCGCAACCGGAGTTGGTCCCCGCCCGCAAAATCCACCCCCAACACGTCGTGCCCCCGGTAGATCCCGTACCCGTTGCCCACCAGAATCAGCGCCCACGAGAAGATGCAGGCCGGCACCGCGTACCGCATGAAGTTGATCCGCGTCTCCCCCACCAACCGCAGCATCGGCAGCGACGTCAGCCAACCCTTCGCCAACAACCAGTCGAAGATCAGCCGCGTCACAATCAGCGCCGTGAACAAACTGCAACTGATCCCGATCGTCAGCGTCACCCCAAAACCCTTCACCGGCCCCGTTCCCATGAAGATCAAAATCACCGCCGAAATCAACGTGGTCAAATTCGAGTCGAAAATCGTCCCGAACGCCTTGTCATACCCCGCCGCCAACGCCCCGCGCATCGACTTCCCACTCGCGGTCTCCTCCCGGATCCGCTCGTAAATCAGCACGTTCGCATCCACCGCCATGCCGATCGTCAGCACAATCCCCGCGATCCCAGGTAGCGTCAGCGTCGTCCCAATCGAACACATCACCCCCAGCAAAATCACAATGTTCAAGAGCAACGCCGTGATCGCCACCGTCCCCGCAAATAAGTAGTAAACCAACATGAACACCACCACCGCCCCCGTCCCAATCGCCACCGCCCGAATCCCGCTCTCGATCGAGTCCCGCCCCAGCGACGGATCCACCCCGCGCTCCTCCACGATCTTCAGCGGCGCCTCCAGCGGATTCTGCAGCACGTTCGCCAGCTCGTACGCCTCCCGTAAATCGTAATCCCCCGTGATCCGACAGTTCCCCCCCAAAATCGGCTCGTTGATCCGCGGCGCCGAGTACAGCTCGCCATCGAGCACAATCGCCATCAAGTTGCCCACATTCTGCCGCGTGATCTCGCCGAACAACCTCGCCCCCTCGCTGTTGAACCGCAAGTTGATCTCCGGCGCACCCGTCACCGGGTCCGGATACACCCCGGCGCGATCGACATACTTGCCCGTCAACCCTTTCTCCGCCCCTTTCCTCACCAAGTACGTCCGCCGCGCGCCCGTCTCCCCCTCCTTCCGCCGCGACCGCTCCACCAACAACTCGTACCCCGGCTCCACAATCTCCTGGCGCACCAGCAAGTCGCTCTCCGGATGCACCATCCGAAACTCCAGAAATGCCGCCTTCTGCAGCGTCGTCCGTGCCGTGTCCTTGTCCACCTCCGAAAGCCCGGGTAACTGAATCGAGATCCGGTTCTCCCCCGCCGGCTGCAACACCGGCTCCGCCACCCCAAACCGGTCCACCCGCTTGCGCAACACCTCGATCGCCTGCTCGACGGCATGCGCCTTGTCCACCACCTCCTCCAGCCGGTCGGTGTCCATCTCCACCAAAAACGACGTGCCCCCCTTCAAGTCCAACCCAAGCTGAATCCGACCCGCCGCCTTCTTCTGGATCCGATTCAAGATTGCCCGGTTGTGTTCCGTGTCGTCCTCGTCGTACAGCGACGGAAAATACTGACGCAACTCGTTGGTCCCCGCCGCCGTTAAGAGGTTCAAAAAGACCTGATTCGAGTTCTGCTGCTGCAGATCGAGCGCCCGGCTCACGATCGCCGTGAAATTCGTGTCCTGGTACTCCGCTTGCTCCTCGAACACCCGCAACAAATCCCGCGGCGTCGGCGGGTATAACTCGAACAGCGACCACGCCACCACAAACAACACCAACGATAACTTCCAAACGTTCCGGCTCATGGGTCAGAAAAGAAAATCAGATCAAGATTGTTGAGCGCTCTCCGCCCGCTCGGTGATGTCCGACACCGCGCTCTTCAGCACCTCCAGCTTCGCATCCGCCGACCGCAGCGACACCGTCTTGTCCCGCAGCCCCACAATCACCCCGCAAATGCCGCTGCTCGTGACCACCTTGTCCCCCGGCTTCAACGACTTCAGCAGCGCGGCGTGGTCCTTCGCCTTCTTCTGCTGCGGGCGCCAGATCGCAAAGTAAAACATGAAGCCCATGATGAGCAGCATCCCCACCAGTTGCAGCGTGCCCGCCCGCGGGTCCGGCACCGTCTGCTGGGCCATCCAAATCAAGTTGTGTGCGGCCATGTCCGTCGATCAAAAGCCGCACAATCTAGGCAGGCCACGCCGTTTGGCAAGCTTTAGCTGACGGCTTTAGCCGATGGCTTGAGCCACTGGGCTGCTGGCCACCCGCAACCCGCCGTCCCCACATTGTCCCTGGTGCCGCATCGCGTGATCCGCCAACACCAGCGCCGTCATCGCCTCCACCACCGGGACCGCCCGCGGTAACACGCAGGGATCGTGCCGCCCCCGCCCCTGCAACGTCGTATCCCGACCCGTCACGTCCACCGTCTCCTGTTCGTGCATCACCGTCGCCACCGGCTTAAACGCCACGCGGAAGTATATCAGCTCGCCGTTCGAGATGCCGCCCTGGATTCCCCCAGACCGATTGGTCACCGTCCGCACCCGCCCGTCCCGCATCCGAAACGCGTCATTGTGCTCCCGCCCCGTCAACAATACCCCGCCGAAACCCGACCCCACTTCAAACCCCTTCGAGGCCGGCAAACTTAGCATCGCCTTGGCCAAATCTGCCTCGAGCCGGTCGAACACCGGCTCCCCCCAGCCAGCCGGCACCCCACGCGCTACCCCCATCACCACCCCGCCCACCGTGTCCCCTGCCTTCCGCACCCGCTCGATCAACCGAATCATCCGCGCCGCCGCCGCTGCGTCCGGACAACGCACCATGTTGGCCTCGACCGCTTGCGCCGTAACCGTCTCCACCTCGACCCGAGCCACAATCCGCTGCACTTGCGTCACCCAAGCCAAGACCTCGACCCCATACCGCTCCCGAAGCAGCTTCTTGGCCACCGCCCCAGCCGCCACCCGCCCGACCGTCTCCCGCGCACTCGTCCGCCCCCCACCCTGCCAGTTCCGAATCCCGAACTTCGCCTCGTATGTGTAATCCGCGTGCGACGGACGGTACTTGCGGGCCATCTCCTCGTACGCCTCGGGCCGCGCATCCTGATTGCGCACCCACATGCTGATCGGCGTGCCCAGCGTCTGCCCCCCGAAAGTCCCCGACATGATCTCGACCTGGTCACTCTCCTTGCGCGGCGTGACGATACTCGATTGCCCTGGCCGCCGCCGGTCCAACTCGGGTTGGATATCCGCCGCTGTCAGCGCCAATCGCGGCGGGCAACCATCGATCACCACACCTACCCCGCCCCCGTGCGATTCGCCCCAGGTCGTCACGCGTAACAAATGCCCAAACGTGTTCGCCATCTCGTCAGCCTGCGCGAAACCGTCCCCCGGGTCAAATCCCCGAGGTCAACAGCTTTATCCAACTGGTTTTATATTGTTGACATCCCCTGTCCCCGCCCTTTCTCCCCTCCCCCTTCCTCTCCTTTTCGTTTCGGGCGTCCGAAGACTCGCTCGCTCACTCAGCATTTTGTAACTGGTGTTTAGTAGTTGACACGACCACTCGCCATAAATTGTCGGACTGGCTTGTAGTTGTTGACAGAGGACGGAATCCCGTGCTGCCTTGCGCCGTTGTCCTCGCCTTTCCCGATTCTTCGATCCTTCGAAATCGCCAACTCGCTGGGCATCAACGCCTCAAGGGCCAGTGTTGTCCGGCAGTCGGCCCGGCCGCCGCCATGCCTACGGTGAGCTGGAAGAAGGCGGCCCGATCGGTTTCGAGCGGCAGGCGCGTACGGTAACGGACCTGGGCGAGGCCATCGCCCAGGTTCACCGCGCCCAGATAATCGAGCTGATCGATCGCTGCGCTCCATGGTCCGGTGGCGGTATCGGCCCGGGCAATCTCGACCCGGGCCTGCTCAGCCGCCAGATTGCGCCTCAAGGTAAGGAGCAGATGCGGCTGCGACCCGTTGGCCGTTGGCAGCCAATCCAACTCGGCGGTCAGGCCCCAGCCGGTTTCGCCCGGCTCGCCCGCGCCCAGCGCGTAGTCCACAAGGTCAGGGGTGCCGTTGTTGTCCGCGTCCGCGCCGGGGTCACCCGTCAGGGTTACGACATCGGAACCGCCCGGGGTTCCGATGGGGATCGCACTGGGACGCCACTGAGCTGGATCGCGCGCGTCCGACGCTGAACTGGGCTGGCGGAGAACCAGAGTGAAGCCTTGGTCCTCGAGTTCGGTCGGCCAAGGCGGGCGCGGCGAGTAGGTGAACTCGAAGATCAATGAGCCATCCGCGCGTTCGAGGCGGAGGAGTTCTCCTTCGTTAGCTAGGCGTCCGGTGTATTCGCCTGCGACGGGCAAGGCGTTTCCGTAACGCGCCTCGAAGGCGGGGCGATGACCAACCACCAACAGGCGAGCGCCTGAGCTCAAGAAGGCCTGGGCACCGAACTGGAATTGCACCCCGCCGACGATGCGCACGCCGCTCAGATCGAGGGTCTTTGGGCCAACATTGAGCAACTCGATGAATTCGTAATCGTCGCGATCGCGCGAGACGGCCATCTCGGCGGGCGTGGCGGCGTCCGGAGGGCGATAGGCCAATTCGGCAACGACCAGAGTCGTCGAGCTGGACAGTTCGGTATCCAAGCTGAACCAAGCCTCCGTCAGCGCGCTCCACTGCGATCCGTTCCAGCTCCGGGCGCGGACCTGGGCCGGGCCGGTCAATGCGATGGGCGGCGCGGCATTCCAATGGGCGGTGGGGTCGGCTTGGGCGCGCAAAATGCCGGTGAGGCTGAGGGCGAAGCTCAGGTCGGAGCTACCCGGGCTGTTTTGGTGGACTTGAGCGGCGATCAGGTTAGTGCCGGGCTGAAGCAGGGTAGGCGCCAGGCCGGTGAGGGAATCGACGGTGTTATCCGGGCGGGAGGCGGTGGCGTAGGTTTGGTAATTGGCGTTGGCAGGGAGGTTGTCGGTGCGATAGAGCTCACGGCCGTTGAGGTACACGGCCACGGCGTCGTCGTAAGTAACCTGGAGGGTCAAGGATTCATAAGCTGCGGGATCGGAGACCACGAAGGCTGCGCGGAAGTAAGTTGCTGCGTTGCGCTGGATGCCGCTTTGAGCGGGATCGACGTCAATGTAGCGGACCACGGTGGCTTCATCGCCGTCGCCATAGCCGAGCTGGGCCGGGCCATCGAGCCAGGCGGCGTCTTGGTAGCCGGCCTGCGCCCAATCCGGACCGGGGTCGGTGCCGGTGTCCCAGTAACGCCAGACGGCCCCGGGCGCCACGAGGATGGGCGGCGCGCCGGCTGGGGGCGCCTCGCTGGCGAACCGGACGGGTCGGGCGTTGGGGTTCGGCGCGCCGCCGGGCAGGCGCGGATCGCTACCGTCGAGGGTGTAGTAGAGCCAGCGCGCCGGGGTTTTTAAGCCGGGCGGATTGGCAGGAGAGACCGACCCGCCGGCGGGTTGGATCGATGGGGCCTCGATGAGCGGGTACAGGCCGGCGGTGCGGAACTGAGCTACCACGATTTCGGTGCGTTGGACCAAGTAGGTGTCGAGGAGCCAGTCACGTTCGCGCACCCAATCCGCGTGGTCTTGGGGCGGTTCGTGGTGGTCGTCGCCCCAACGCGCAGTTTCCGCCAGGATGGCCAGCGCGACGGTGTCGGCGAGGGCCCGATACTGCTGGGTCAACGCGGCCGGGGTCAAGGCGCCGGCCCCCAAGCAGTGCCGGTGCACGCGGTCGGCGAAGTGGATTTGGTATTCGGGGAAGGCCTTGAGGCGGGCGTGGGGCTCGGCCACCCAGGAGGACTCGATGCCGGAGCGCGGGGCGACCATGTTGAGGGGGGACCGGCCGCGGTTGTTGCCCATGGTGTTCTCGAAATCCCAGACGTAGAACTTGAAGCCGGTGCTGTCCGGGGTGCGAAGGCGGCCGAACCAGAAGTTCTTGTTCGGCCAATCCCAATTGCCGCCCCAGATGTTCAGGAGCATGTAGTCGAGGTAGTTGTTCAGGTCCAGCCAGACCGGCCAGGCTGGGGAGCGGACGCCGTTGGCGTCGAGTCCCTGCAGGCGGAGGAAGTCGCCGGCATTGGCGACGGTGCGCACCTCGGCCAGGAGCCGATTCCAGGCGGTGAGGTCGCCGGACTTGATCTCGCCGGAGTTGACGGCATCCCAATCGGCGGGCACACCGCCCAAGTACGTCGCAGAGAAGTCCTCATTCGGCCGTTCGCAGAGGTTGTAGAGACCCCAGTAAAGGCCGTTGAGGTAGAGGTGGACGAACCGGCCGCGCGGTGACGGATGGCCCAACGCGAGCATCAAACGCCGGCCGAACTCGTCGCGCAAGAACTGCTCGGTATCCCGCGCGTCGCGCCAAGAATAACCGTCATTCGCTCCGGAGCGGAGCACCAGCGTATCGAACTGGCGCGCGGCGCCGAACTCGGCGAAGACGTCGTGGCGCAGTCGCCCTGGCCCGTACTGGTCCTTGAAGAGCAGCCGCAGAGAGTGCTTTTGGGTGTTGTTGCGACCGCGGAACCAGCCGCCCTGGATGCGCACGCCGCAATTGACGGTGAACTCGGTCGAGCCATCCGGGTTGATCCATTCGCAAGCGGCTGGGCGTTCCCAGGCCACGCCGCGGTTTTCCGGGTTGGCATAGATGCCGCGGCTTGCGCCAAAGAGATCGTCGAGGTCCGCCGTTAGCGCCACCGCGGGCAGCGACGCGAGCGCGGCGGCGAGCTGGCCGCCGTAGGCCGGGTGCTGCGTGATGGCGGGGTCCATCTCGTAATCGGCCGTCACGTCGGCCCAGCGGGCGGGGAAGCCGGGCGGATTGGTCGGTTGACTGAGGGTCGAGTCGAGGAACAGGTATGTGTGGGTGACGACCGGGCTCGATCGGTACTCGGGCTGCACCACGCGCGCCCGCACGACGGTCGTGCGCTCCAGGCGCAGCGGTGTTCGATACGTCGCGCCCCGGCTCTCTGAAGGTTCACTGCCGTCCAAGGTGTAAACGATGGGAGCGCCGGCTGCTTCGCTGGCCAAGGCAAGCTCGAAGGGGCCAGCGAAGAAGCCACGCGCAACGCTGAACTGGGGTGGGGCGAGCTTACCGCGGAACCAGGTCGAACGGTTGGGCGCCCCTGGGGTCGGCGTGTCGAAGTAGGCCGGTTGGACCACCCAGCTCCCGCTGAGCTCGAGTCGTGGATCCAGCAGGAAATCGTCGTCGTCCTTGGCGAGGTTCAACCCTTGGAAGGCGAGCACATTCTCTCCCGCGACCAGCAGGGCCGAGTCGAGCTCCCAGACGGCGAACTCGAGCGCCTGCGCGTCGGCTCGCTCGGCGGTGGCGAGGGCGTCGGCGGTGAGGGTGGCCGGGGCGTTGGCCGCGGCCACTTGCTGGCCGTTCAGGTAGGCCACAAAACCGTCGTCATAGCGCAGCAGCAGCCGGAGGGAAGCGGCTGGCGCCGCCTCGGGAAGGGTGAAGTCGATGCGTGCCAAGGCGGTGGCCTGGTGACCGCGCATCTCGGCCAACAGATCGGTCCGGATCATCGGCGCGAAGGTAATCGCTTCGAGGCCGTAGACCTCGACCTCGCCCAGCGAGAGCACGTTGTCTTCATCCGCGTTGCCTTGGCCGCCGGAACCGGACAGGTCCGGATCCGGGGTGCGTTCGACGGCGAGGAACTGGCCGGCGACCGGCCCGACGTTGAGCTCGAAGAGATCCAGTTCGAGCAGGGCTGGGCTGCCGAGGGTGTTCTCGGGGTTCAACAGACTCGAGCGCCAGCGCACCGTCGATTGGTCCGGCGCGAGGATGGTGACGGTGAGGTCGCGCAGGCGCGACTGACAGCAACTGGTGCGGTTGCGCAACAGGATGCGAGTGATCGCGACTTCCCGCCCGAGATCCAGGCCCCAGGTGGATTGGTTATCGTCGCTGCCGGTGTGGGTGAAGGTACTGGGGTCGCCATCGATGGCCAGGCCTGGGCCGAGCCCAAAACCGGTCGAGCTCTGGGAGGCGGTCCCGAGCCGAGCCAAGTTGACCCCCGCGCCCACCCCTTGGCTGGTATCGTAACCCAACCCCAAACCGGCGCCCGTGCGCCAGCTTGCGTCCGGCACAAATCCTCGCTCGAACCAATCCTGCGCCAGCACACTGCCCGGCGCCGGCACCGTGACCTGCACCCGGGCACCGGCGAGCAAATCGCGCGCGCTGTCCGGCTCCGGCCAACCGTAGGAGAGGTCGGCCCATTGGGGCGGGAACTGCGGTGCGAACTCGCTAACGACGGTCTGTCCGTCCGGCTCGACCAAGGCCAGGTATTCGCCGGCGGCATCGAGCCGGAAGTTAGTGTGCAAGGGCGCGCCAGGCAGGCGGCGGTCTTTGCCCGACGCGAACACGAGCAGGCGTTCCCCGGCGCCAAGGATGACCGCTGGGAAGCGCCACCGCGTCGGGCGATCGGGATCGTCGGTGAGGTAATAACCGCTCAAATCCAGCGGCGCCGGATCGGGGTTAGCGAGTTCGATCCAGTCGCTGTACTCGCCGTCCGCGTCGGCCAACTGGGTCTGGTTGTTGGCCATGAACTCCGACAGGAACGGCCGCGCGTCCGTCGACCAGATCCCCGCGGTGGCGAGGAAAGCGGCGAGCCCCAGGCGGGCGAACCGACGAGGGACTCGCGGGAAGGCGGCGCCGCACGCGCCCGATCCGCGTGCACGGAGGGGTGAGCTCATGAGAAAAGGCTGGTCGGAGCCGTGGTGGCGGCGAGGTTGCGACCGCCTTGGTAGAACCGCTCGAAACGGCCGCCGCGCCACCGCCGCAACCGATACAGCGTGGCGAAGGTGAAGTCGGGCGCCGCCCCGCCTTGGCCGCCCACCAACTCGCCGCCGCGCCGCACGTTGTCCTGCATCCAGGCTGGAAGGAGGAGATGGTATGGGTTGCGTTGGACCTCGCCCACGTGAAAGGAGGTGGCGGTCACCATGTCCGCCACATCCGGTGTGGACGACTCGACCGCGAGGTTGGGGTCGTCCATCGGCCCCCAGAACTCGGTCTCGACGGTGAAACACGTGAAGGCGTCGCCCAGGCAAGCCAGGGCGTCCGCTAGGAGGTGGTGCACGCCCACATGGGTGCTGTTCCAGTCCCGATCGTGCGGGAAGAAGACGACCTGCGGCTGGTGTTGAGCGAGGAGGTCGGCGATGATCCGCACCATGGGTCGCCAGGTCGCAGGGGTCTGCGTCCGCGTCTTCAGGCTCACCTGTTCGAGCCCGCCCTCGCGGGTGGGCACCAGACCGAAGCCGAGGAACCGACAGGCGTCCTGCAACTCCGCCCAGCGCCCGGCCTGACGGGCCCGGTTACTGCCCTGGGTCACGGCCACATTCACGACGTTCATGCCCCCTTCACGTAGCAAGCGCAAGGCCAATCCCCCCACGATGCATTCGTCGTCCGGGTGGGGCGAAAACAAGAGGACCTTGGGCGCATCGGGCGCCGTGGCCGGCCTGGGTGCGGGCGGGAAGCCGCCCAACGGGTAACCTTTACCCTCACGGGCGAACCGAGCGTACTCGGCAACGAGGTGACGATACGGATTCATGCGCGGAGATCGAGGCGAGCTGGGGTGTCGACTGGGGGGGTGCTGGGAATGGCGGAGGTTGGATCGGGGTGTGAGTCGGGCACGGGCGGCGACTCAGCGGAACACCGGCAGGCTGGCGGCGGCGATGGCTTGGCCGTGGCGTTTGTCTTTCTCGGCCAGCGTGTGCAGCGCCACACGCGCACTCAACTCGGGGAACTCACGCTCGAGCACGGCCTGCGCCCCGCTCAGAATGAGGTCGCCGCCGCTCCCCGAAGTGACGCGCCCCAGGATGAGCAGATGCCGGAAGTCGTAGAAATCGGCGAAGTGGGCGATGCCATAGCCGAGGTAGGCGCCGATGGTCTCGTAGATTTTCCGGGCGCGACCGTCGCCCTGCTGCATCAGGTCTTGGACATGCTCGAGCAGTTCCGGCAGCGGGCAGTCTGGGGCGGCGGGAATCGCAGCGGCCTTGGCAAGCCGGCCCACGCATTGCTGCGAGAAGTACTTCGCGCCGCAGCCGCGGTCTTTCGACCATTCGTCCACGGGCGCATGGGGTTGGTAGTCCACGGGCACGAAGGCCAACTCGTTGAGCCATGAGGTGATCGAGCCGTCGGGCGTGACGTAGCCCCCGGCCGTGCTGGTCCCCAAGGCAATCCCCAGGACGGCGTTGTCTCCCAGGACCATGGACCCCGCTAGCGCCGTGACTTCGCCGTCGTTGACCACTTCCAGGGGCACATCTTGCCAGGCGCGACGGATCTCGATGAACAGGTCGTGCACGCGCCGTTGGAAGAGGTCCGGCGGCACACTGCGAAAGAGCGAGGCCACCTTCACTCGGTTGTTCACATACACCCCGGCGGCACTGCCGCCAATCGCGTCCACGCGCGGGAGATGCGCCGCGGCCCGCCGCAGCGAATCCATGATTCCATCGTAGTGGTAACTCGGATCGGCTTGCGGAATCGGGTCCCAAGCCACTTCCTCGCTGAAGCGGACCTGGCCGTCGACGACCGCGGCCACTTTACGGTCGCTACCCCCGAGGTCGAACCCGATCCGACAGCCCCCGAGGTGCCGGCCCAGCGCCTGCGTCTGCGCCCGTTCCGGCGGCAACTCGGCCGGCGCGACCAGCCGAATCTTGAAGGGGCGCTCATAAATGCGCTCCCCCATCATCTCCGCGTCGAACTGGCCGGTCGCCTCGGTGCGATAGTGCCGTTCGAGCGCCTCCGCCAGCGCTTGCGGTCCCGCGAAATGCACGCAGAACCCACCCCGCGACCACAGGAGGAACTTCAGCCAGCGCTCGACAAAATAGAGATTTTCAGCCCCGTCCGGATGTCTCGCCGGCAAGACCTCCGTAGCGAAGCGGAAGATCGACCCGTCCGACTGCTCGAGGGCCACAGCCACCGGCACCGCGGCACCGCTGGCCTGGGCCGCCTGCCGGAAGGCGCGATTCGCCAATGCCGCAGGCCGAAACGCCGGGTCCAACACCGGTGTGAGCTGGGGCGCCACCAGAAACCGACCATGATCATGCATAAGGCCACGCGATTCTCGCGCAAGCCGATACGACCGGAAAGTTAAAAAGGAAGCCGGCGCGACCGGCCCCGGACCGATCTCGCGGCCCTGACCGCGGGCCCAACGCGAGGTTGCATCCGCAGGCCGGCCAACCGCAGAATGACGCCAGGTCACCGCCGACTCGCATGCCATGACTCGAGTGAGCGTCATGAACCGGAGCTTGGGCGTCTTGCGCCCGGCACCGCCCGCGGGCAAAGGCCCGCGCCTTAGACTTGATTTGTGCCCCGCAGGCAGGGGCGTTCGAGTGCGCTCGCAGTACCCAGGAACAGACTCACATCCTCATCAGTCAACGAGATGAACCACAAGTCACAAGTCGGCGGTAGGGCGCGCAGTCCCCTGCGCGCCGCAAACCATGGTGGGCACGCACGGCGGCAGCGCGCAGCGGACTGCGCACACGACCCGCACTGGGTCGTCTCTCCCGAGGTCTCACCAGTCCACGACGCCGCCGCCAGGCCATGTCGCCGAGGGCTAGCGCTGATCGCGGCGAGCTTGATGGTTGGGGCGCTCTCCCCACGGGCCGACAGCCAAGCCACCCCGGGCGGCGGCGCCAACGCCGCCGAGGCGGCCGGACGCCGCGCCGGCCGGCTTGCGGCCATCGCTGGCGCGGCGGAGCGCCTGCGCCCCTGGCTGATCGAGCAACGGCGGGACTTTCATCGGCACCCGGAGCTCTCGAACCGGGAAGAACGGACCGCGCGGGTTGTGGCCGAGCAGTTGCGCGCCGCGGGCCTGGAGGAGGTGCGCACGGGCGTGGCCAAGCACGGCGTGGTTGCGCTGCTGCGCGGCGCACGGCCTGGGGCCGTGGTGGCCGCGCGCGCGGATCTAGACGCGCTCCCGATCCAGGAAACGCTCGACGTTCCCTACAAGTCGCTGAACCCGGGCGTCAAACATGCCTGCGGCCACGACGTTCACACGGCCGTGCAACTGGGGGTGGCCCGCGTCCTGAGTCAGATGCGGGACCGAATCCCGGGCACGGTGAAGTTCCTGTTTCAGCCTGCGGAAGAAGGGGCTCCGCTCGGCGAGGACGGTGGCGCGGCCTATATGATTGCCCAGGGGGCACTGGCCGATCCCCAGCCGGGTGCGATCTTCGGGCTGCACGTGGCGCCGGACCTCGATGTGGGCCAGATCGGCTACAGCCTTGGGCCGGCGTTGGCGTCAGCGGACCGTTTTCTGGTGACCATTCGCGGCCGGATGTCGCATGGGGCGTGGCCGCAGGACGGCATCGACGCCATTGTGGTGGCGGCTGAATGCATCGGCGCGTTGCAGACCTTGCGCAGCCGGCGCATCGACACGCGCGAGCCGTTCGTCCTGAGCATCGGCAAGATCCAGGGCGGCACGCGCAGCAACATCATCGCCGACGAAGTCACGTTGGATGGCACCGTGCGGACCCACAGCGAGGCGGTGCGGGCGCAGGTCAAGGAGTTGATGCGAGAGGTCCTCGACGGCGTGACCGCCGCGCATGGGGCACGCTTCACTCTAGACTACCGAGACGGCAATCCCGTCACCTTCAACCCGCCTGAGCTTGTGCAAGCCACCCTGCCGGCCCTCCGCCAGGTAGTCGGGCAAGCGCAGGTCATCGAGCGGAAGCCCGTGATGGGGGCCGAAGACTTCGCTTTCTATCAGCAGGTGGTGCCTGGCTTCTTCTACTTTCTCGGGGTCCGCAACACCGCCAAGGGCATCACGGCGATGATCCACACCGCCGAGTTCGACGTGGACGAGGAATGCTTGGTCGTGGGGGTTCAGGCGATGGCCAATGTCCTCCTCGATTACCTCGAACGTGCGGCGGCCTCGCCCTGAAAGCGGCCGCGCGGGCTTGCCCCGCGGCGCGGCCTGCGCCCTGTCCACCATGCGTTCGGCTGGCACGTTTCGGCTCGATCAGGCCCTGGTCGCCAGAGGCCTGTGCGCGAGTCGCGAGCGGGCGCAGCGAGCCATCTGGGCCGGTCAGGTGAGGGTCAACGGGCAAGTGGCGCGTAAACCCAGCGATCGTACCCGGCCGGGTGACCGACTCGCGTTGGCCGAGGCGGAGCGTTACGTCAGCCGGGGCGGCTACAAGCTGGAACACGCCCTGCGCGCGTTCGCGTTGGCGGTGGACGGCCAGGTCGCGGTGGACGTGGGGGCGTCGACGGGCGGCTTCACGGATTGTCTGCTGCAACACGGCGCTGCGCGCGTGTACGCGGTCGATGTGGGGCGGGGCTTACTGGCCTGGCGCCTTCGCCAGGATCCCCGCGTGGTGGTGCTCGAGCGGATCAACGCCCGACACCTGAGCGCCGCCCACTTTCCCACGCCGTTCCACGGGGTGGATGTGGCGGTGGTGGATTGCTCGTTCATCTCGCTGCGCCAGGTCCTGCCCCCCCTGCCGGCCCTGGTGCGGCCCGGGGGCAAGGTCGTCGCCCTCCTCAAGCCGCAGTTCGAGGCAGGCAAGGCCGAGGCCGACCGCGGCGCCGGCGTGATCACCGACCCCGCCGTGCATGCCCGGGTGCTCGCCGAGGGCGAGGCGTGGGTGAAGCAATCCTCCACTCTGCGCTGGTGTGCGGCCACGGAGTCCCCCATCCTAGGCGCCGCCGGCAACAAAGAGTTCTTGGTCTTGCTTGAAAAAACTGGATGAGCATATCGGCCGGGTCGGCCTGGTAGCGAACCCGGACAAGCCCGCGGGGCGGGCGTTGGTGCGCAAAGCCCTGCGTGCGGTGGCGGCCACCGGTCGCGAGGTCGAGTGCGATCCGCAGACCATCAAGTTGGCGGGGCTCGAGGGCCAGACCGGCCGGTCGCCGAGCGAGTTGGCAGCCCGTTGCGACCTCCTCTTGGCGCTAGGGGGGGACGGCACGATGCTGCGGGTGGCGCGCGAAGCTGCGGGCAGCGGCACCCCGATCCTTGGCATCAACCTTGGCACGCTCGGCTTTCTGACGGCAGCGCCGGCCAGCCGCCTGAGCCCAACGCTCGAGCAGGTCTGGGCCGGGCATTGCCTGGTGGAAGCGCGCCCCTTGATCGAGGCGCAGCCGGCGCTCGCTGGAACCGAACCGGCGGAGGTCGCGCTCAACGATTTCGTGATCAGCCGTGGGACGGTGCCACGCCTCATCGAGTTGGAAGTGCGGGTGGACGGCGACCTGCTGACCAGCTACCGGGCGGACGGCCTCATTCTGAGTTCGCCCACCGGCTCGACGGCCTACTCCTTGGCCGCGGGCGGTGCGGTGGTGACGCCGCGGGCGGAGGTGTTCGCCTTGACGCCGATCTGCCCGCATACCTTGTCCAACCGCTCCGTGATTGTCAGCCTCCACGCCATCATCGAGGTCAAACTGCGCAGCGAACGGGTCGAGACCTTCCTCACCGCCGACGGCCAGGTGATTACCCAACTCCAGGCGGGCCAAACCCTGGTCTTTCGCCGCAGCCGGCACGCGGCCCATCTGGTGCGCCTGCCGGGCACCTCCTTTTTCGATACCCTGCGCCAAAAGCTCAACTGGAGCGGTTCGAGCACGAAGATCTCGGCGGCGTAGCGCCGGCCCCTGAGGGCCAGCCAACCTAGAACTGCACGAGTGACATGGTGCGACTGAAGGACATCGCCGACCGCGCCCGGGTGTCGGTTATGACCGTCTCGCGTGTCCTGCGGGATGCGCCAGACATCTCGGCCGCCACCAAGTCCCGCGTCCAGACGATTGCGCGCGAGTTAGGGTATGTCCCCAACGCGATGGCGGCGGGTCTCCGGACCCGCCACAGCCGCTTGTGGGGGGTGGTGTTGCCCACCTGCGCCGACCCCATCCTGAACCGCGCGCTATGGAGCCTCGAAACCCAGGCCCAGGAAGCCGGTTACGACCTCCTCGTGGCGCAAAGCCTCCACCGCGCCGACCGTGAAGAGAACTGCATCCGCCGGCTGTTGGCGCGGCGCGTCGAGGGCTTGTTCGTGGCGCCCGTCTACCGCCTCGGGGCCGAGGCACCGATCTATGCCGAGTTGGCACGGCAAGGGACCAAGGTGGTGATCTTGGGCCTGACCGCCCCTTTCTGCCGGCCGTTCACCCAGGTGGCGTGCGACGACGTGGCGGGCAGCCGCCAAGTCGTTCGGCATCTGCTCGAGTTGGGCCATGTGCGCATCGCGTTCCTCGCCGGCCCGAATGCGGCCCCCAGCGCCCAACGCCGCCTCGAGGGTTACCGCCGGGCCTTGCGCGATGCCGGTCTCGAACCGGACGACCGCCTGGTGTTCGCCGCCGGCTACGAGCTCGAGGACGGCGCCAAGGCAGCGGCTCAACTCCTCAGCGAGGGCGCAGGCGCAACCGCGGTCCAAGCGGTCAACGACCTCGTGGCGATCGGCGCCGCCGAAGTGCTGCTCCGCCAAGGGCTCCGCATCCCAGCCGACCTGTCACTCGCCGGGTTCGGCAACTTGCCGGTAGGCGAACGTTTTCGCATCCCGCTCACCACCGTCCGCCAACCGAAGCGCCGGCTCGGCGCGGTGGCGGCTGCCGCCATGCTCGCCCTCCGGCGCGGCCTCGCCCCCGAGGTTCCCCTGCTACCCACAGAACTGCTCGTGCGCGCCAGCACCGGTCCGCCACCCGGGGTGCCGGACCCGACGGCTGTCCGAACCGCGGGCGCGGCTGCCGCGGGTGCGGGTGGCTGAGGGTGGCTTCAGAGTGAGGCTCGCCAAGCGGCAATGGCGGCGCGCATTTGAGCGAAGGCCTGCAGTTGCGGCCGAACGAATCGCGGGGTGAACCAGGGGAAGGTCCCCACCAGATCATGGAAAACCAAGATCTGACCGTCGCAATCCGGGCCGGACCCGATGCCGATCGTGGGGATGGGAATCCGTTGGGTGATCTCGCGCGCCACCGAAGGGGTCACCAGTTCGAGCACCACCGCAAAGGCCCCGGCGGCCGTCAGGCATTCGGCGTCCGCCAGCAAGGCCGCTCGTTCCGTCGGCGTGGCGCCCTTGATGCGATAGCGCCCCTCCTCCCGGACATGCTGCGGGAGCATCCCCACGTGGCCGAGCACGGGAATACCCTCCTGCCGCAGCGCCCGGAGTCGGTCCTCTATGGCGCAACCGCCTTCGGCCTTGACGGCCTCGGCCCCAGCCGCCAGCAATCGCCGGGCGTTGGCCACTGCTTCCGGAGCGGTGGCATAGGTGCCATACGGCAAGTCCGCCGCCAAGAGGGCCCGGGGTTGGGCCCGGCCCGCCGCGCGGGTATGATGTTCCATTTCCAGCAGCGTGACGGGGACCGTGTCCGGGTAGCCCAAGACCACCATACCCAAGGAATCGCCCACCAAGATCAGCGGGATACCCTCTTCGTCGAGGAGCCGCGTCGTCGGGTAATCGTAGGCGGTCAGAGCGGCGATGGGCGCCGCTCCTTTCATGGCGCGGATGGCCTCCGGTGTGACCTTGGCGGCGGTCATGGTGGAGAACTCTGCCTAGCCCCCGGCTACCGACAAGCGCAATCTGGCGGCGCACGCGGCGAGCGCCTTGCCGACTATTCGGGCCAGGATTTCGGCCGGAATTCAAGCTTGACGCTTGCGTCGTGCCTCACTAGATTGCCCGCCGGATAAGTGATTTTATAGCTGGAAGATCCAGCGCGCCGAAGTCGGAAAGCACCAGCCTACCGACTTTTTTGTTCCCCCGATGGGGAAGTGGGTATGAACAACGAACTTGTAGCCATCCTAGAATTCTGGGAACGCGAGAAAGGCATCTCGAAAGACATCCTGCAGGCCGCCGTGCAGGAGGCGGTGGTGTCTGCGGCCAAGAAGGCCATCGGCCCGGCGCGGGAACTGCGCTGCACGATCGATGCCAAATCAGGCGACATTCGCGCCTGGGCCAAACTCATGGTGGTCGAGAAGGTTGCCTCGCAGCACGACGAAATGTCCTTGACGGAGGCTCGCCGTCTCAAAGCCGATGCGCAGTTGGGCGAGGAAATCGAGAAGGAAGTGACCCCGGCCGGGTTCGGCCGCATCGCCTCCCAGTACGCCAAGCAGGCCCTCATGCAGCACCTGCGCAAAGCGGAGAAGGCGCTCATCTTTGCCGAATTCAAAGACCGCACCGGCGACATCGTGAGCGGAGTCGTGCGGCGGTTCGACCGGTCGGATGTGTCGATCGACCTGGGCCGCTACGAAGCGCTGCTGCCCAACCGGGAGCGGGTCCCGACCGAAGAGTATCAAATCGGCGAACGGGTGCGCTGCTACGTGAAGGCGGTCGAGAACACCGCCCATGGACCGGAGATCATCCTCTCGCGAGCCGACCCGCAGTTTGTGGTCAAACTCTTCCAGTTGGAAGTGTCCGAGATCGCCGACGGCACGATCGAGGTCAAGGCGATCGCGCGCGAGCCGGGTTTCCGCACCAAGATGGCCGTGCACTCCCGCGACGACAAGGTCGATCCGGTCGGCGCCTGCGTGGGGTTGCGGGGACAACGCGTGAAGAACATCGTCCGCGAGTTGAACAACGAGAAGGTGGACATCATTAAGTGGGACCCGAACATCAAGGTGTTCATCGCCAACGCGCTCGCCCCGGCCAAGCTGAAGGGCTTCGATGTCGAGGAAAGCAGTCAGCGCGTGAAGATCTTGGTGAGCACCGACCAGTTGTCGCTGGCCATCGGCAAGCGAGGCCAAAATGCGCGGCTGACCTCCAAGCTCACCGGTTGGCAGGTGGACATCGAGCCGGAAGTCACCACCACGATGGGTTTCGAGGAGAAGGTGGCGCAGGCGGTGCAAGGGATGGCCGCCATTCCCGGCCTCACCGAGGCGCAGGCCGATGCCCTGGTGCATCATGGCTTCCTCAGCTTGGAAGATCTGCTGCAGGCGGAGGCGAGCGACTTGGTCGAGATCGCCGAGATCGGCGAGCAGGCCGAGGCCATCCTCGAGGCGGCTCGCGCCGAGGCGCAGCGGCGGACGCTCACTATCCATCCGCCCGCTGCGGCGTAGCCCGCGTCAGGGCCGGCCCGTAGGCGCGTACCGCCTCGCTGGGCCGGACTGCTGGCAAGACTGATTCTATGCCCGTCCGGATTTACGACATCGCAAAAAAGCTGGGGATCGAAAGCAAGGCCGTCATCTCGAAGGCCAAGGAGCTGGGCATTACCACCGCGCGCGTGCCCTCGAGTACGCTGGACAAAATCACCGCCGAATACCTCGAGGAGCAACTCGGCTACAAACCCGCGCCACCCGCCCCGCCCGCGCCGCCCCCAGCCGAACCCCCACCGGTTGCCCCCAGCCCGCCCGTGCCGCCGGCGGAACCCGAGGCCCCCGCCGCGCCCCCACCCGTTCCC
>VHCO01000162.1 GCA_016871715.1 Verrucomicrobiota bacterium | reverse complement strand
TGCGGACGTCGAGTATGCACGCTTTCTGCGCGGGCGCATCGCGGAAGGGATCGCCGGCGCCGCTCGCCGGCTCGAGCCGGCTCGGATTGGGTGGACGGTCATCGCGGCGCCCGAACACACCCACACCCGCCGGTGGATCTATCGACCGGACCGACTCCTCACGGACCCGTTTGGGGAGCGGTCTGTGAGGGCGAACATGCATCCGGGCTATGTGAATCCGGATGCGATCGAACCCGCTGGGCCGTCGGATCCAGACATCACTGTGCTCGCGGTCCAGTCGCGTCGAGGCCGGCCGCTGGCGTTGTTCGCCAATTACTCGATGCACTACTACGATTCGCCGATGCTCTCGGCAGATTACTTCGGCAAGTTCGCCGCTCGGCTGACGGAGTTGATCGGGCCGGGACCCGAGCCGGCGTCCGCTTCGGATTCGGGTGCGCCAGGGGCCGCGCAGGCGGTTTCCGAGGCGAAGGCCGAGGCGGCGGGGTTGGAGGCAAGCCGGGCCGGGCCATGGGTGGCCATGATGTCACAGGGTACTAGTGGGGACCAGATGTGGATGGACTACGGGAGACCCGCCAACCCCCCGGGACTCGTGGCTTACGCGGAGGCCATCGCGCAACGGGTGCACACCGCTTACCAGAGCATTCGCTACCACGAATGGGTGCCGCTGGGGATGCGCGAGGCCAGGCTCAAGTTGCGATTCCGGTTATGCGACGAAGGGCGCCTGGCCTGGGCCCAACGGCTCGTGGGCGAGATGAACGGGCGACTGCCACGCAACCTTCCTGAGGTGTACGCGTATGAGCAGGTCTACTTGCACGCGCGCCCGGAGGCGGAGTTGATCTTGCAGGCCGTGCGGATTGGGGAGTTGGGGATCACGGCCTGCCCGAACGAGGTCTACGCGATCACGGGTCTCAAGCTGAAGACGCAGAGTCCGTTTGAGGCGACCTGCAACGTCACCCTCGCCAACGGCTCGGAGGGCTACATCCCGCCGCCGGAGCAGCACTTGCTTGGCGGTTACACCACGTGGGCTGCGCGCACCGCCGGTCTCGAGGTTGGGGCGGAACCCAAGATTGTCGAGACGCTGCTCACGCTGCTCGAGGGTGTGGCGGGGCGTCCGCGACGTTCGCCCGAGGCGACCTACGGGCCTTACGCTCGGGCGATTCTCGAGGCGCAGCCAGCGCACTATTGGCGGTTGGAAGAGTACAACGGACCGAGCGCACAGGACTGGACAGGAGCCGGGCGCCCGGCACGTTACGAGGGCGGCGTTGCGTTTCGGTTACCCGGCCCGGCGGGCCGAGGTTTTGCGGAGGCGACGACTGCGCCGGGCGCGGTCAACGCGGCTGTGCACTTCGCTGGGGGCCGCCTCGAGGCAGTCACGGGAGCGCTGTCCGGCGAGTACAGTGTCGAACTGTGGTTCTGGAACGGCTTGCCGAGCGATGCGCGCGGGATCGCCGGATGGTTGTTCACGCGGGACGGGCGCGCGTTTGTGGAAGGGCTGGGTCTGGGCGGCACCCGCGGGCCGGCGGGCCGGCTCTTCTACACGACCGGCCGGAGCGCCGCGCCGGCCCAACTGATGGGCCGGACCGAGTTGAGCGTCAAGACCTGGTACCACGTGGTGTTGGTGCGCGCGGGGCCGCGGGTAACGGTTTACCTCGACGGTGAGGCGGAGCCGGAGTGTGCGGGCGAGGTCCCTCTCGAGGACCCGTTCGAGGTGTCGGCGTTGCTGTTTGGCGGTTCGGCGGATGGTGCGGCGAACTTGGCGGGTAAACTCGACGAGATCGCCGTCTACCCGCGTGCGCTAGCGCCGGAGGAGATCGCAGCCCATTACCGCGCAGCGTTCGCGGACGCGCCGGTCGCAGGTGAACCCAGCGGTCGGCTGGTGGTTTACCAGGGCCTAGCCACCAACGAGTGCTTGCGGCGATGGCTGGTGTTGGGACCGGTGCCCACCCGGTCAAGGGAGGCCGACGAGGCGGATGAGGCGGCGCAGCGACAGGCTTTCGCGACCGATTACCTCAGCGGCTGCGGCGGGGAGGCTGGGGTAGAGCCGGCGGCTGGCGCCCGAGTTCAGATCGGCGGGGAAACCTATACCTGGCGGTTGCTCGAGTCGGGGAGCGACGTCATCCGGCTGCCGTCGGGAGGGGCGCCGCGGGACGATGCCGTGGCGTACGCCGCTGCGGAGATCCGGACCCGCGAAGCCCGGCGAGTGGTGCTGGGGGTCGGGAGCGACGATGGAGTGAAAGTCTGGCTCAATGGCCGGCTCGTGCACGAACACTGGGTGCTGCGGGGTGTGACCCAAGACACGGACCTTGTGGCTGTAGACTTGGCGCCGGGCGCGAATCGGTTGTTGCTCAAGATCCAGAATGCCCGGGGGGAATGGGGATTCACCTGCCGCCCGTTGGGGGTGGGCGTTTTGGGCCGCCGATTGGTCGAGGCCGCCCGAGGGGGCGACTTGGCCGCAGTGAAGCTGGCGCTCGAGAGCGGGGCGGATCTCGAGGCGCGGCGGCACGGGCTCACCGCCTGGCAGGTTGCGCGCATCGCCAGGGACGAGGAGACGGCGGCGTGGCTGGCGTCGCAAGGGGCCGTCACGAACGCACCGCTGCCGGCGCCGGAGACGGTGTTAGCGGCGCGCCTCGAGGAGGCGACGGCGGGCGAATCTGCCGGCGTGGCAGTTTTGGTGGGGTGGGGGGGGCGGATCGAGTTCGAGCGCGGTTACGGGTATGCGAACCTCGAGCACCGCGTGCCGGTGACGCCGCAGACCAAGTTCCGGATTGGCTCGATCACGAAGCAGTTTACGGCGGCGGGAATCCTGCGGCTGCGGGAGCAAGGCAAGCTCGACTTGAGCGACATGCTGGCGAAGTACCTGCCCGACTACCCGCGCGGTGGCGAGGTAAATCTGGAGCATCTGCTGACGCACACCTCGGGCATTCACAGCTACACATCGAAGCCGGACTTCATGGCGAGCGTCAGCGTGCCGGTGAAGCCGGCGGCACTGATCGAGTCCTTCAAGCATGACCCGTACGATTTTGCGCCCGGTGCGAAGCGCTTGTACAACAACTCGGGCTATTTCCTCTTGGGTTACCTGCTCGAGCAAGTGTCGGGGCGGACCTACGCGCAGTTCATGCAAGACACATTCTTCGAGCCGCTCGGCATGCGCCACACCGGGGTGCACGAGGCGACCGCCATCCTCCGACACGAGGCCACTGGATACAGCCACGCGGGCGGGGAGTGGCGCAAGGCACTCGATTGGGACATGTCCCGGGCTGGCGGCGCCGGCGCCCTGTACTCGACGGTGCGAGACCTGTTCCTCTGGAATGAGGCCCTGTTCAACGGCCAGGTGCTGAGCGAGGTCAGCCTCCAAGCCGCTTTCACGCCGGTCGTCACAAGAGCCGAGGGCGACGATCCGGCCCCGAAAGAGACCGGCTACGGGTACGGCTGGGCGTTGGGGAGGGTTGGCGGTTTGGAGACCATCGATCATGGCGGTGGGTTGCATGGCTTTGTGAGCTACTTGCAGCGGTTCCCCGCGCAGCAATTCACCGTGGTGGTCCTCGCCAACGCCTCAGATCCGCCGCCCGCGCTGCTTCCCAGTGCGCTGGCGCGGGAGATCGCCCAGCTCTATCTGTGGCGGGAGATGAAGCCGCGCGAGACGCCCAAGGTGGCGCGTTCGGTCGATCCCGCCACGTACGAGGCGTTCGTGGGGCGGTACGACTACAGCGGGGCCGTGGCGGTGGTCACGCGGGAAGGCGACCGGCTCTTCGTCCAAGTGAGCGGGCAGCCGAGGCACGAGGTCTTCCCCAAGAGCGCGGACACGTTTTTCTGGAAGGTCGTCGAGGCCGAGGTGCAATTCGTGAAGAACGAGCAGGGCGACGTGGTGAAGGCCATCCATCGCCAGGGCGGCCACAGCCTGCACGCGCCTCGCGTGGTGGACACGCCGGAGGTCCGCCTCGCCCCCGAGGTGCTGGACTCTTATGTGGGCCGGTACGATTACGGGTCGGGCTTGGCGATTCTGACCGTGACGCGCGAGGGGGACCGGTTGTACGCCCAGCTCACCGGCCAGCCGAAGTTCCAGATCTTCGCCCAGTCCGAGACGGAGTTTTTCTGGAAGGTCGCGGTGGCACGCGTCAGCTTCGTTAAGGATGCCGCGGGCAAAGTCACGAAGCTGGTTCATCGCCAAGGCGACCGGGAGTTCGAGGCGCCGAAGCTCGAATGAGGCGAGGAGCGACGATGCTTGAGTAAGCGCTATGAGCGGAGTCTTCGAGCAGGTTGGGCGCTTCCTGGGTCGCGCCTCGGTGCCCGTGGTCCGCAAGACCAAGTGGATCTGGAGCAGCTTGGCCGGGGACGAGGAAGCGGCGCTGCGCGCGGAAGTGGAGTTTGGCACGACGTTGGCGGCGGAGTTGCGCACGACCCAGGAGTTGGTGCGCGATCCGGCGCTGAGCGGGGTGTTGGGCGATCTGTTGCGGCGGTTGGGCGCGCCGTTGAAGGATCAGCGTCGCGGGTTTCGTTGCGAAGTGATCCGCGATGACGTTCCGAATGCGATGGCGTTACCGGGCGGGTTCATCTTCCTGAGTCATTCCCTCCTCGAGTTGGGCGAGCGGCGCACCGACGAACTCGCCTTCATCCTCGGGCACGAGATGGCTCACGTCATTCGCAACCACGCCTGGGACCGCCTGCTGAACCAAACCGCCTCGCGGGTGGCGTCGGTGGTGGCGTTGCGGGCGGGGCCGTTGGGGGGATGGCTGCGGCAGCGCGGGTTGGCCGTGCTGCAGAGCGCCCACGCGCAGGACTGCGAGTTCGAGGCTGACGAACTCGGGCTGCGCCTCGGGGCGGCGGCCGGTTTCGCCACCGGGGGTGCGCTGGCGTTCTTGCGACGGCTCGACCGGTTGGGAGCGGAGGCGACGGCGCGGAGCGCCTACTTGGCCTCGCACCCGCCTGCCGTCGAACGCCTGGCGCGGCTCGGCGCGGTGGGTCGGCAACTGACCCCGGCGCCGGGGCAAGGCTCGGTGCCGGCTGGGTCGGGTCGGGAGGTCGAAGATTAAACTCTGCTTGCGAAACTCTGTGCGAAAGGTCTCTCAGACTACCCCACTTGAAATCCGAAACCTGAAACCTCGAATCTCTTCGGCTCGGATCTCATGAGACGGCCGCGCATTGTGGTGTTGGGCAGCTCGAACACGGACATGGTGATCCAGGCCAAACGCCTTCCCCGACCGGGCGAGACGGTTCTGGGAGGCGAGTTTGTCATGGCGGCGGGAGGCAAGGGTGCGAACCAGGCCGTGGCCGCCGCGCGCGCGGGCGGCGCGGTCACCTTCATCGCTTGTTTGGGACGGGATATGTTTGGCGACCAAGCCCTCGCGGGATTCGCGCGGGATGGGATTGACGTCGACCACGTGGTGCGCGACGCGCGGACGCCGTCCGGGGTGGCGTTGATTGTCGTGGCGCAGAACGGGGAGAACAGCATCGCGGTGGCGTCAGGGGCCAACGCTAAGCTAGCGCCGGCGCATGCGCGGCAGGCGCGGCGGCTGATCGCCTCGGCCCGGGTGTTGGTCCTGCAACTCGAGACGCCCTTGGCCACCGTGCAGGCGGCCGCGGAGTTGGCGGCGGACGCGGGTGTGCCGGTGATCCTGAATCCGGCGCCGGCGCGGCGGCTACCGAACCGGCTGTTGCGGTGTGTATCGGTCCTCACACCGAACGAACGCGAGGCGGAGTTGCTCACCGGTATCCGGGTCGACCGCCCGGCCGGTGTTGCCGCGGCGGCGTCAGCCCTGCGGGACCGCGGCGTGCCGACGGTGGTTATGACGTTGGGCCGCCGGGGCGCTTACGTGGCGTCGGGGGACACAGCGCGGTTGGTGCCCGGGTTCAAGGTGAAGGCGGTGGATACGACGGGTGCGGGCGACGTGTTCAACGGGGCGTTGGCGGTGGCGTTGGGGGAAGGTCGGCCGCTGTTGGCGGCGGTCCGCTTTGCCCACGCGGCGGCGGCGCTATCCGTGACTCGGTTGGGGGCGCAGCCCTCTGCGCCGCGCCGGGGTGCGATACGGTCGCTCGAGCGGGAACTTTCCGGCATCGCGGCTTGACAACGATGGGGGGCAGGCGGGACGCTTAGCAGCGTTATGAAAGCCTCGAATGACAGCCGCGGCCGCGGCTCGGTGGGCGGTTTTACGTTGATTGAGCTGTTGGTGGTGATTGCGATCATTGCCATCTTGGCGGGCATGTTGCTGCCGGCCTTGGCCAAGGCCAAAGCCAAGGCCCAGGGGGCGGGCTGCATCAACAATGGCAAGCAACTCCAACTGGCCTGGGCCCTCTACGCGGATGACTATCTCGATTACATCGTGCCGAGCCGCTGGTGGGTGGCCGGCGGCCTGGACTACAGCTCCCACCCGGACAACACGAACACCGCGTTGCTCATGGACCCGCGGCAGTCCTACTTGGCTCCCTACACCTCCACCCCGGCGCTCTACAAGTGCCCCGCGGACAACTCCTGGGTGCGGATTGGCGGCACCGTCTACCCCCGTGTCCGCAGCTACGCCATGAACAGTTGGATGGAAGGCAACCCGGCCATCCCCGCTGTCTCGGGCTCGAATGAGGGCAACCGGGGCGACGGCAAGCGCTACCACGAATTCCATAAAGCCACCGATATCGTCTCGCCCTCGCCTTCGATGGCTTGGGTGATGGTGGACGAGCACCCCGACGGCATCAATGACGGCTGGCTGGCGGTGCGGATGTACACCGATGGCCGGGCTTATTGGCGGGACTTGCCGGCTAGCTACCATAATGGCGCTTGCGGCTTCGCCTTTGCCGACGGCCACGCCGAGGTCAAGAAGTGGGTCGAGCCCTCGACCCTGCAACCGGTTCGGCGCGTGTATAACTCGTTCAACTACTTCGCGCGCGAGTTGCGGGATTACAAGTGGTTCAGCGATCGCTCGACCGCTGTGCGATAGCTCCTGGGCGCCCTTCAGTAGCTCATCCGGTCCAGCTTCACCTTGCCGCGGAAGATCCAGTAGATGCTGATGGTGTAGGCGATCACGACGGGCACGCCGATGATCGCGATGGTGAGCATGATGCCCAGGGTCTTGGGCGAGGACGCGGCGTTGTGGATGGTGAGGCTGTGCGCCGGCTCCGGCTGGCTCAGGACCAGGTTCGGGTACAACTCCAGGCCGAACAAGCCCATCAGCGCCGCCATGGCGACGCACGAGGAGAGAAAGGCCTGACCCTCGCGGCGGTGCTGGATGGCCCGTGGAATGTTGGCGATCGCCAGCATGTTCACCAGCGCGACGCTGAACAGCCAGGGATGGGCCCGCATGCGCGCGGCCATGTGGGGCACGTAGAGCAGCGTCGCCATCGTCGTGATCGCGTAACAGACGATGAAAGCGATGATGGTGCGGTTCACCCAACTCCGTAGCCGCGCCTGTAACGCCCCCTCCGTCTTGAGGACGGCGTAGATGGCACCGTGCATGGCGAACAGGGCAAGGGTGGTGACTCCCAGACAAAGCGAATAGGGGTGCAGCAGGCTGGCGAAGGTGCCCGTAAACTCGCCGCGCTCATCGAGCGGTATGCCCCAGGCGATGTTCCCCATGGCGATGCCGATCAAGAGACTCGACAAGACACTGCCAGCAGCGAACCCGACGTCCCACATCTGGCGCCACCAACGCATCGGTTGTTTGCTGCGAAACTCGATCGCCACCGCCCGAAAGATCAGCGCCACCAGCAGCAACACAAAGGCCATGTAAAAACCCGAGAACACGGTGGCGTAGACCTCGGGGAACGCCGCAAACAAGGCCCCGCCGCCTGTGACCAACCAGACCTCGTTGCCGTCCCAGACCGGTCCGATGGCGTTGAGCATGACCCGGCGGTCTTCGTCCGACTTGGTGAACAGATGCAGCGCTCCCACCCCGAGATCGAAGCCATCCAACATGGCGTAGCCGGTGAAGAGCACCCCGATGAGAATGTACCAAACCGTGTTCAGATCGAGCGAGCCGTAACTCATGCGTTCCCTCGGGTGGGTAGGGCCAGTTTGCCGGAGGGCGTCAGGTCCGCCGCGTCCGGCCCGTGCTGAATCTTGTCGTTCAGCAAGTAGACAAACACCGCAAACAGCAGCGCGTAAATCAACGTGAAAAGCACCAGGGAGGTCAGGACGGCCTCGGCTTGCACCACCGCCGACAAACCCTCCGCGGTGCGCAGCCGGCCGTAGACGATCCAGGGTTGGCGGCCGATCTCGGCGGCGAACCAGCCGCATTGGTTCGCCAGTTGCGGCCCCAGCACCGCGAAGACCAGCACCCAGAGCAGCCAGCGTTTCTCGAACAACGATCCGCGCCAAAAATACAGAAAGCCCAGTCCGGCAACGGCGATCAACCCAAACCCGATCCCCACCATGGCGTGGAAGAGTTGGAAGGTGGCTTGCACGGGCGGGCGATCCTCGGGCGGGAACTCGCGCAGGCCCGTCACCGGTTGCGCCGGGTCCCCGTGAACCAGGAGGCTCAGCAACCCCGGCACCGCGGGGCCGCGCGTGGTTTCAGCCTTCTCGTCCACCCAACCCAACAGGGTGAGCGGGGCGTAGGGGCCGGTCTCATAAAGACCCTCGAAGGCGGCGAGTTTGGCGGGTTGATACCGCGCCACGCCCACCGCGCTACGGTGACCGCTGACCAACTGCAGCACGGAGGCGCCGAGGCCCACCGCCAATCCCAAGCGCAACGAAGCACGCGCAAACGCCGTGTGGCGCCCTTGCAGCAAGTACCACGCGCTCACGCTCACCACCAAGAAAGCCCCGGCCTGCCACGCGCCGCAAAGCACATGGAACAGCCGGTCCATCGCCGACGGATTAAAGACCATCGCCCAAAAATCGGTGATCTCCGCCCGCGCCCGCAGGCCCTCTTCCACGATGTGATAGCCGGCCGGCGTTTGCATCCAGGAGTTGGCTACCACGATCCAAATCGCGCTGAAGTGCGCTCCCAGGCAGACCATGCACGTGGCGAAAAAGTGAACGCCCCGACTCACCTTGTCCCAGCCAAACAACAACACCGCCAGAAACCCGGATTCGAGGAAGAACGCGAAGATGCCCTCGGCGGCCAGCGCGCTCCCGAACACATCCCCGACGTACCGCGAGAACGTGGCCCAATTGGTGCCGAATTCGAACTCGAGGACGATGCCAGTCGCCACGCCAAGGGCGAAGGTGAGGGCGAAGACCTTGGTCCAAAACCGAGCCATCTGATGGTACAGCGGTTGCCCCGTCTTGAGCCATAACGCCTCCGTGAGGACCAAGACCACCCCGAGCCCGATGCTCAGCGGCGGGTACAAATAATGAAACGAGGCCGTCAGCCCAAACTGGACCCGCGACAGTGTTAAGACATCCATGCTCATACCCACCTGCTCGCTCCGGCCGAACGCCCCGGGTCGCGATCGTCGCGTGGCCCCCGGATCGTCGACCCCGATCCTGCCCCATCTGGACGGCGGTGGAAGCCTCAAATTGTCCCCCCAACGCCCTCCTGGGAGCAGACCTCGGCTTCGGCCACCGCTTGCCGTCGTGCAGACCGCGGCGCACCGCGGATGGCGGTGGGCTCGCAGAGTTTCGAGCGCGGAGTTAAGCCGACGCGACTTCGAGGCGGACCTCGAGCCGTTCGCCGGCCCGCAGAGTTACGGCGTCGTTCAGCGTCAGCTCAACCCGCGAGCCCCTTTGAGCGTGGGCCAGCGCCACGGGGTTGCGCCCCCGCATCGCCGTGGCCGCGCGCACGGTTGCGTCTGGAGGTAGCGCAAACGCCAAAGTGCCGAGCCGGAGTTGCCCGTACTTGAGGTCCAGAAGATGGCTCTGGGTGCTCCCCTCTCGGCGCTGGCGATAGGTCCCCCAGCCTTCGGCGGCGGTGAAGGCGGCCTTGAAATCCTCCGGCGTCAGGCGCGGCGCAAACCCGAGGTGCGCCCGCGGTCCGTGGTATTCATAGCCGCAGGCGGCCAGGTAGACGCCATAGCTGGCCATCGCCCGCGAGTAATGGTCGCTGCACTCGATTTCGTTATAGGGATTGCGTTTGGCGGCGTGGTAGCGGTCGTGAATCATCCGGGTGATGGCCAGTCCCATTTGGACCAAGTCCGAACCCGGATCCCCCTCCCACACGCAGTGGGCCGCCACCTGATACTCGAAGCCGGTCATACACTCGTTGAAGTAGCCGACGAAGGTGGGGTTGCCGGCGCCCGAGGCTTTCTCGGCCCCTCCCTTGGGCCAGGTGCACATGAGCAGGCCGCCTTCCCCGGGCATGGCATACCAACGGCCGGACTTAATCGCGGCGAACTCCTGCCGGTACGGCCCAATATCCGGCGTGAAGTTGTACTTCCAGAGGGACCGCAACGCGGAGCGAGTCTCGGCTGCGGGCAGCACCCGTCCCAGCCCGAGTTGCCAGGCGTAGCTCTGGCCGAAGACCTGATCGATATGGCAACCGTCATTGGTGTTGGTCGCCTCGGGATGTTGCGGGTCGGGTTTGTGGATGAAGTACTCGCCGTTGAAGAGCTGGGCGACGAGGTTCTTCTGCCCCACGGCTACCCGCCGCGCGCAGCGGCCGGCGAAGGCTTCGTCGCCCATCGCGAGTGCCATCGCGCGGCCGGCCTCTAACGCGGCCAAGTACAGCGAGCTGAGCCAGGCCATGGGCCCGTACCAGGCGGCGTCCAAAGTGTTGTATTGCTTGCCCTCGAGCAGGCCGTCGCCGTCGCGGTCCTCGGCCATGAGGTACTCGAGGGACTGCCGCACGCGCGGCCAGAGGCGCCGGAGGAACTGATCGTCGGCGCACATTTGATGTTCGCGGTAGACGCGCAAGAGGGTGCCGGCGAAGCCGTCGTGGGCCACGTGCCGGCCGCTTTCGGCGCGATAATCCATCGCGCCGTTGGGGCGCCAGGCCAAGCCGAAGTCGATGCGCTCGCGCACGTCGCGTTCGAGTTGGGGGAAGATCCGGGCCAGGGCCTGGGCATATTGCCAGACATGCTGGCAGGTGCCCGGACAACAATCCACGCCTTCCCACCCGTAAAAGCGGCCGTTGTCGAACCAGTGGCAGGTCTGGGTGGCCAGCGTGTCGAGGGTGATGAAGGTCCGATCCAGGAACCAATACGGCAACGTCGAGTCGTACCAGGTCTGGTTCCAGAGCCGGGTCTGGGCGGCGAGCGCGGCGAAACCGCCAGCCACGGAGGTGGCCACGTCGGTGGCCGAACTGAACCTGCGGGCGTAGTGCCGGCGCAGCCGGGGCAGATCGGTGATGGCGGCAAACTCGCCCGTGGGATTCGGGTAGGTCGGGAAGAACCAGGTGAACAGGAACCGGACAATGGCCTGTTGGCCCGGGGCGAGCGCCACGTTGCGGCACAGGGCGCCGACGATCTGGCGACCGAGGGGGCGGGTGGCGGTCTCGACGGCGTTGGCCGGTTGCAGCGCGCCGAAGACGGCCTGGGGGCTGAAGCCGTCCGGGACCGACGCCGTGGCGGCATCGGCGGGGGTAGCCTCGAGCAAGGATAGGGCCATGGAGCCATAGCCCGGGAGGTGCTCGAGTTGCTGCCCCGCAGGCGGCTGGTCGGTAAACACGATGTGATCGACGCCGATGTTGCCCCATGAGCCCGACCGCGCGTCCACGATCTCGAGGCGTGCCGTTTTGCCCACGAAAGAGCTGACATCGAAGAAAACGAGGCGCAGGCGGTTGGCGTCGTGTCCGGTGGCCGTGGCGGCCACTTGACCATCGATGAGCAGGTGGACGCAGGTCTTGCCCGGATGGCGGCCTCCACCCACAAGGAACGTGATGAAGTCGCGCTCGATCACGAAAGGGCGGCTGGTGAGCGTGCCCGTTGCGGAGTCTTTCGCGGCCACGTCCCCGCCGGGCGCCGCCGCATGGGAATTGACCAAGCGCCGCCCCTGAGCGCCCACTTGGCCTTGGTAGGCGGGCATCCGGTCTTGGGCAACCGGGCCGGATCCGAACGCGGTGCCTGTGGTGGTCCAGTGGTCGTAAGTTTCGCGCTCGAAGTCATCGAAGAGGATCGGCGGCCGTTCCTCGGCTTGGGCACGCGGCGGTGGCGGCACGGCCGAACCTTCGAGGGTCAGCACTCCGCCCAGGCGGCGGATCGTGTTCCGGCGGGAGCCGAGGGCCGGGGTGTCGTTGTCGGGACAGACAGCGTTCTGGAGCCAACCGGCCAATTCCACTTCGACAGGTTCGGCGCTGAGGTTCTTGAGCGTGTACTCGAAGATGGTCGCGGGCTGGGCGCTGGCTTCGGCAGCCAACGGAATAAAGGGCGAGAACGCCTCCAGATCCACAGTCACCGGACAGCCCGGATCCCGGTACGCCAACCGCGCCAGCGGGTACTCGCCGCGGAAGGCGATTTGGCTGAAGCCGCGCGCGTCCAGTTCGCGGACCTGCGGTTGACCGTTGGCGGCGACCCGCAGGGCAAAGCCCTGGGCGATGGGAAAACTGGGCTTGGGCGGGTTCGCATAATGGATCCCCATCGACAAGCCGCCATAGTCGGAGGAGTAGTTGGATTTGAAGATGTCCCAGTACCACAATCGGCCATCGCCGCCCAGGTAGAGTTGGCCGGTGCATAGGCCGCCGATGGGCATGCCCAGGTGCGCCAGCTCGGTCCCGCGCCAGACCTCGGGCTGGCCTCGCGCGAAGAGCGATTGGACCCAAGCGGCGCTGAGCTTTTTATCGGCAGGAACCAGTTTCTCGAAGTCCTCCGGCGCGAACGGGCCGGCGATCGACGGCCACCGCGCCACCACGGCGCCGGTCGCGGCCCAACCGGTGAGCCGGAGAAACTCGCGCCGGGGCAGACCGGAACTGCAGCGGCAGGTGCCGGGTGAACACGCTGGGGTTTGGGGGGGGTGAGGTTGAGGTTTGGGTTCGGGCTTCATGGTAAGGGGCCGACGCTGTCAGGGGTTCCCATTCAGCGATCGCCCGCGCGTTGCTTGGGATCCCAGTATTTCGAGTTGACCAACCCGCGCACGCCCCCCGAGCTGGGGTCCACGGGCGGGTTGATCGCTCGGTCCTTGCGCGCTTCCGAATGTCCGTCGTTGAACACTACCACGCCCACCCCGGAGCGCAGGGTGCCGCCGTGGCGATTGACCGCCACACCCTCGAAGGCTTGGCTGGCTGAGGTGGCGGGGTCCATACACGAGAAGGGCCACCAACAACTGCTGCTATCGCCGCCGCTGCGTTTGGGCGCCGAATCGCCCACCTGGAGGTTCTCGGAGGGACTGACGATCGAGGCGCGCTTGGGCCAGGGATCGTTTCGGGAACGGTACTGAAAACCCCCAGCGGCCACCACGGCCCAGCCTTCGTCGTTGATCCACGGATACGGTCCCAAGAAGTAGCTGTTGTAGCCGTACCCGACATAGCTGAGGTCGAACGACCACGTCCACGAGTAGTTGGCTTCCGGCTCGACCCGCTTGCCTTTGAGGGCCGGACAACGGAACAGCTTGGTGTCTTTGCCATAGGCGGCAATGTAGGGGCCCCACCAATTCGAGGCCGACATCATAGCCAAAGCGGGGTCGTTGCCTCGGTGCCCGGGGAAGGTGTCGTGGTTCTCGTCGGTGTAGAGCTGGAAGTAGAGGCCGATCTGCTTAAGGTTGTTCAGGCAGCCGATCCGTTCGGCCCGCATCTTGGCCCGGCCCAACGCGGGCAACAGCAAGCTGGCCAAGATCGCAATGATGGCGATCACCACCAGCAACTCGATGAGCGTGAATGCGCGCTCGCGCTCGGTCAGCCGACGCGCCTGAGCCGCAAATCGTCGTGCACTCGGGTTCACGATCTGAGACTTTCTACTGTTGAGATCTCGGGATGAAGGACAGCTCGCGGGTAGGGCGCGCAGTCCCCTGCGCGCCGCAACCCACTGTGGCCATGCGAGGCGTCGGCGCGCAGCGGACTGCGCACCCTACCACCGACTTGTAGTGCATCGCCGTGACTCACGAGGAAACGAACCATCGACCAAGCCGGGCGGGGTGAGCTGGGGAGCAGTTTGAGCCTGCTCCCCAGCTCTACGGCGCCCTCGGCGTGCTGGTTTCACGCGTTGGCCGATGGCTATCGCTACTGGCTGCGCAGCCGGTAGAACCGGGTGCCGGTGGCACTGCTCACCGTAACGCGGTTACCCACCACGCCGCTCACCGCGGTCCAACTCGCCGCCGGCAGTTGATCGGCGGACTCGAGGATAAGCCCGGCCACCTCGGTCGGCCACGAAATCGTGACCTGATTGCCCACGCGCACGACCGCGAGGGTCGGGGGTGCCGGTGGCGCGCCGACCAAGGCCTCGTAATGGCGCCGCACGGTGTCGGCATTGAGCGGGGTGCTGTAGAAGGCCACTTCATCCAGCGCGCCCACCCAGCGCAATTGGCCAATCGGCGCGGCGGAGCCGAGTTGGGTGGGCGATTCCGGGCTGCCGCCGAAGATCGTGGCGTCGAAGTTGGCGACGAGCTGGCCGTTCCAGTAGAAAGCCGATTGGGCGCCGTTGAAAACGACCGCGAGAAGGTGCAAAGTGGTCCCGGCCGGCACGAGCAAGGTCTTCGGTTGCGACGTCACCCCGTCGAAGAAGATCAGTTGGGTCTTGTCCGCAGACAGGTTGAGGCTGTAGTTGATCAGCCCCCATTCCCGATCGCGATCGGCTACGATCACCGGGTTATAGCCCGGGCTCTGCGTCCAGTCCGCGCGCACGAACAGTTGGATGGTGCCGGTCCCGTCGATGAAATCGAATTCGTTGACCTGGCCGAGGTTAACGTGCCCCTCCCCGGTGAGCAGCAGCGCCTTGTCCGCACCGGCACCGACTCCCTCGACGAACCGAGTCGTGCCGGCGAGAGCGCCGTGGGCTCTGTTCTGGGCGTCGTTGGCCGTCAGGTCGTCGAAGCCGTAGTGCGCCAACAGACTGACCTCCTTGTTAACGGCCGCACGGTAGCTGGCCAACCGCTCCGGCAAAGCGGTGGCGACCACGATCGCCGCGGCGTCGCTGGTGGCGCTGCCGTTGGGGTTGGACACCACCACGTGGTAGGAACCCGCGTGGGCGGCTTGCAGATTGGCCAGCGCCAAGCTGGCACCCGTGGCCCCTGGCAGCGCCGCGTTGTCCTGGTACCATTGATAGGATAGGTTGACGCCTTTGACGACCACGGACAACGTCAGCGGGATGCCCGCCAGGAACGTGCCGCCTTGCGGCGGCGTCAGGATCGTCGTCGGCGCTGCGGCCAGAAACGCCTGGTAATGCTGACGAATCGCATCCGGACTCAACGTGTCGCTGTAGAAGGCAACCTCGTCGAGGCCACCGACCCACCGCTCCTGGCCCGTCGCCGACGCCGAGCCGAGTTGAGTCGGAGATTCGGGAGCCACCCCGAAGGGTTGCACCGCCGAGCCTGCCAGTTCGCCGTCCCAATAGACCGTCCAAGCGCCGAACTCGAACGTCATGGCGAAATGGTGCCAGTCCGTGCCCGCGTTGGGGACATCCACCAACGCGACGGCCGAGCCGTTCCAGTGCGCCACCTGTCCTTTGGGCGCCATCAGGTGAATGCTCCAATTGGCCGGTCCGCCGGCCCGATCGGCAAAGATCGTGGGATTGTAGCCGGGGCTCGCGGCCCAATCGGCTCGCACCCAAGCCTCGACCGTGCCGAGTTGGCCCAGAAAATCGAAGGCTTCAACTTGCCCCAAATTGACGTGCCCCGCCCCGGTCAGTTGCAGCGCCTTCGACGCCCCGCCCCCGATGCCCTCGCCGAACGGAGCCTGGCCCTGGAGGGTGCCGTGGTTGGCCGCCTTAGTGTCGTTCGCGTCGAGCGCCTCGAATGTGTAGTAGGAGATCAGGCTCGGTTCGCGGCGCACGGCCGCTTGGTAGTCGGTCAATTGCGGGGGGAGCGCGGCCACGACTTGGAGGGCGGCCGGATCACTGGTGACCGTGCCGGCGGCGTTGCTCGCCACGACGTGATAGATGCCGACATCGGCGGTCTGCAGGCTGGCGAAGGTCAGGCTTGCGGCCGTGGCGCCGGGCACGGCGAGGCTGTCCTTGAACCACTGGTAAGTCGCCTGGCTGCCACCCGTGGTCACTGCCAAAGTCAACGCCGTGCCGACCACGTACGTCCCGCCCACCGGCTGAGTCAAGACCGTGGGCGGACTAACCAACTGGGTGTCGATGGCAATACCGGACAAGCGCGCGACCCCCGTTCCCGCCGGCAGACCTTGGAGGACGAGAGTCACGTCGCTGCTCCCCGCGCTGATGTCCCAGGATTGGTAAGTTGTGTACCCGGCCGTCTTGCTCGGCCGGCGTCGCCCGTCATGCGCGTCAGGGGCCCGCTCCCGTCGTCCACGGTCACATCCTGCCCGCTCGGGTCGTTGAACCCGTTCTCGTTGGGGTTATTGCCCAGAATCAACGTCAGGCGGAAGGCGGGCGAGTTCGAGCGCTTGAGGGTCAACGACATCGCCGCCGCCGACCCTGGCCGCAACAGAATCGCCGCTCCAGTGAGCCCCGTGCTGCCCGGTACGGTGTCCAGGGTCCCGAAGTTGCCGCCGCTGCCACCCCAGGACCGCCCCCGCTGGGCCGGATCGGTGTAGGCGAGGCTGGCGATGTAGCTCGGCAGGGTGTTGAGACCGTCGGCATGCGTGGTCAGGATGGGGGTGCCGGAAAGAAACGGGTCGACGTAACCGGCACGCTTGCCCGCCGCCAGAAAATAACCGGCTGTGCCATAGACGTTGTCGCCGTCCAGATCGTCGGGTTTGACGGTCGCCGCCGTGCGCCACTTGGCGTCGGTGGTGTGGTCGTTACCGACAAAAGTCACCGCGGCCGACACAGTCGCGGCGCCGAGCAGGGCGCCGGCGGCCAAACAGAGGATGGTGCTGCGTGCAATCAGATACATAAGGTGTGCCTCCGATCGATGGTGAGGGTGAGGGTGCTCACAGGTTCGAGGTTCGTAGTTCAAGACTCCGGCAGCCTACCCCCAATCGCCCCGCCTGATACAATCGCATGTTTGTGCGAGCTGCCGGGCTGCCTGTTCTTCAGCCAACGGCTCAACCCTGCAAGTACTTCACCACTGCCTCCGTCCTCGAGTGGACTCGCAACTTCTCGTAAATGCAGCGGATGTGGGAGCGGACCGTGTCCATGCTAATGCTCAGGTGATCGCTGATCTCCTTGTAACGGTACCCGCGCGTCAGTTGCTCGAGCACTTCCCGCTCGCGCGGGGTCAGCGCGCTCACCGTCGTGGGCTCGGCCGGCCGGAGCCGGAAATGCTGGACCACCCGGCGCGCGATCTGCGGGGTCATGGGCGATCCGCCTGCCCGCACCTCGCGGATCGCCTCGAGCAACCGCGCCGGCGGCGTCCGTTTCAAGAGGTACCCATTGGCTCCGGCCAACAACGAGTTGAACAGCCGATCGTTGTCCTCGTAAACCGTCAACATGATAAACTGCGCCTCCGGCAGCAACGCCTTCAGCCGCCGCACACATTCTGTCCCATCCATCTGCGGCAAATGGATGTCCATCAGCACCACCTCAGGCGCCTGCCGCGCCAGGTCCGCCAAGGCCGATTCGCCATCCCCATAGCTGGCGACAACCCGGAACCCGCTGGCCCGACTCAGCAAGCGCACCAAACTGGTGCGTGTCCCCTCGTCGTCTTCGAGGAAACAACGCACGCTGTTGCCAGGCAGACCGCTATGTTGATCCAATGCGGTGACCACCCCGGACGGGTCCACGCGCAGCAGGCCCTCGGCCATCGTCCCCACGCAAAGCCGACCGAAGCCGTCTTCCCAAAAACGGTAGGCCCAGGCGCTAAGCCGCGGGAAATCCCCAGGCGGTCCCGCCCACCCCGCTGCCCCTGCCCCGAGTTTGCGCGCGTGTTGCCCGCTGATCACCCAGAGCCCGCCGTCACGGCACGCTACCAGGCGATCCACCCTCGGCAGCCCCGACTCTCCCGGCACCCGCACCGTCGCAAATTGGCCCTGACTCAACCGTGCCAGGCCCTGGTCCGTCCCGAGCCAAACCTGGCCCTGGCGGTCCCGTTCCAGGGCGGTGCTGCGCGCCCCGGCCAACTCGCCGGTCAAGGTGAACCGCTCCCAGCGTTCGCCCGCGAACCGGGCCAGGCGTTGGTCGGCGGTCACCGCCCAGAGACGTCCCTGCTCATCGGTGCAAATCGCGCCGGGTTGTAACACCCCGCCCAGCATCGTGCTCTGCTCGGTCCCCTGCACCAGGGCAGTCAGTTCCCCGGCCGCCCACCGCCATAACCGGCCCGAGCCATACACCAGAAGGGTGCCTCCCCCGGGCTCCTTCACCAGCGCCACCGCATTATCCCCGTCCTCCTGTTCGCCCACCAACGACTCGAAAGCGCCCTCGCGCCACGCGGCCAGGCCTCCGTGCTGAGTGGCCACCAGCAACGCCCCATCGTCCGCCTCGACCAGCGCGCTAATCCGGCTGCCCGGCAGTCCCGGCTCGTTCAGCGTGGGGTACACCGTGAAACGTACCCCGTCGAAACGCGCCAGGCCATTAAGCGTTCCGACCCACAGGTAGCGGTCGCGCGTCTGGACCAACGCCGTCACCGAACTCTGCGGCAACCCCGCGCTCGTGCTCCAGACCTCGATCTGGAGTCCCTCCTCCCTCCTCCCGCGCCGCCTCGGCCCCGACGCCAACGACAAGCACCAGCGACGGGAGTGCCCTGAAGATTCTCGATCTGAATCCTCTCCCGCTCCCGCCCTCGCCACTGCGACCCAATGGTCCGACCCACGCCATCATAACCAACCGCCAACAACCTTCTACCTTCTAACACCGCTCAATGCGCCGAGACAAGGCGACTCGAACCTCCCCAACCGATGCAACCCAAGTATTGTCTTCATCTATATTATATGGCGCGTTATTGATACTTGACAACCACCCACAGCACCTCTACAACGCCACACGATACGTCAACATCTCCATCGAGCTTATGAGACTGACCCGCATCAAAGTCAAAGGCCGCATCGCCGTCTATCACTGCGTCTCGCGCATCGTCGGCGCCCAACGCCTCCTCGATGACCTCGGCAAGGAAACCTTGGTCAGGCTCCTCCGGCGCCTGGCCACCTTCTGCGGCCTCGAGGTCATCACCTACTGCATCATGTCCAATCACTTCC
>VHCO01000161.1 GCA_016871715.1 Verrucomicrobiota bacterium | reverse complement strand
GCGGTTGTTTGTGCGTGGGGGGGTGTCTGGGGGCAGCGGGAAGGCGGCGATGAGTCGGGAGCAGATTCGGCGGGTGTTGAAGAGAGGAGGGGAGTTGAGTGTGGGGGAGGTGTTGCGGTTGCGGATCCGGCACATGACGGACGGGGTGGTCTTGGGATCGAAGGGGTTTGTGGATGGGGTGTGGTTGGCGCATCGGGAGCGGTTTGGGGCCAAGCGGCGGAGTGGGGCGCGGCCGATTCGAGGGGCAGGCGCGCCGCTGGCGGGGTTGAGTGCGTTGCGGGACTTGCGGGTGGGGGCGATTTCGTGAGGGCCAGGATTCAGTCGCGGGGTTGGAAATGGATCAGACTGTGCAAGGGGCTGCGTCGGAGGAGGTCGTGGAGCAGGGGGTGGTCGTGGGCGGCGCGCGGTTCCGCGGGTGTCGCATCGAGTGGGCGAGAGGGTTGTGTATGTGAGACATCTTGGCGGCGTGAGCAGATTGGCAACCGTGATTTCTGCTTTTACACCGGGGCTGGAAGCCGTAGCGTTTAGGAGAAACGGACCATGAAGACCTCGACCTCGATGCGCGCGAGACAAGTTTACCTTATTGCCAACGGTGACCTGCGGCTTTCAGCCAACCAGCAGTGCTGGCCGGCGCAAGCGAAGATGGAGAGCGCTCTGGGTGCGGCGCTGCGGGCCGAGGGGTGGACGGTACGGCGAGCGCACGGCTATGACAAGGTCAAGCGGCATGGCTTTATCGATTCGCAGAAGATGGGGATCGAGGTCTTTCGGGAGCTGGATGCGAGCGTGCCGTTGGTGGTAGCGGAGTGCGTATGGCAGTACAGCCAGCACGTGTTGCCGGGGTTATTCGCGCATCGCGGACCGATCTTGACGGTGGCGAATTGGAGCGGTACGTGGCCGGGGTTGGTAGGTTTGCTGAACCTGAACGGTTCGCTGACCAAGATGGGGGTGCGCTACAGCACGTTATGGAGCGAGGGATTCACTGACAGCTATTTCAGGCAGGGGTTGCGGCAATGGCTCACCCAGGGTGTGGTGACACACGACCAGAGCCACGTCCGGAACTTGGCCTTGTTGAAGCTGCCCCCGGCCGAGGAGGCATTGGGGCGGGGGTATGCTCACCGGTTTCGCCAGCGCCAAGCGATTCTAGGCGTGTTCGATGAGGGCTGCATGGGGATGCACAATGCGATACTGCCGGACGAACTGCTCAACCCGACGGGAGTGTTCAAGGAGCGCCTGAGCCAGTCGGCGCTTTATGCGGCGATGGGGCAAGTGAGCGAGGGGGAAGCGCGCGGGGTGCTGGACTGGCTCGTTAAACGAGGGCTGCAGTTTGCATGGGGCAGGGATGAGGCGACCGAGTTGACCGAGGCGCAAAGCCTGACGCAGTGCCGGATGTACATTGCGGCCGTGCGCCTGGCCCACCAGTTCGGGTGCGACGCCATCGGCATCCAGTATCAACAGGGCCTCAAGGATCTCACCCCGGCGAGCGATCTGGTCGAGGGCATGCTCAACAACGTCTCGCGGCCGCCGGTCCGGTGTCCCGAGTCCGGCCAGGTCATTCGCTCGGGCGAAGCCATCCCGCACTTCAACGAGGTGGACGAGGGTGCGGGTTTGGATGGCCTGGTGACCTATGGGCTTTGGCGGGAGTTGGGGTTTGCCCCGGAGAACACGCTGCACGACTTGCGTTGGGGGCAGCACTACCGGGGTGCGGGTGTGGACGACTACGTTTGGGTGTTGCTGATTTCGGGGGCGGCGCCGCCGGCGCACTTCATTGGGGGTTGGAAGGGTGCGAGCAGCGAGCGTCAGCCGCCGATGTATTTTCGGCTCGGTGGCGGCACGCTCAAGGGGATCTCGAAGCCGGGGTCGATCGTGTGGAGCCGTGTGTTCATCATGGACGGCAAGCTGCAGTGCGATTTGGGCGTGGGCGAGGTGGTGAGTTTACCGGCCGAGGAGACGGCGCGGCGTTGGCGCGAGACCACGCGGCCATGGCCGATCATGCACGCGGTCTTTCCGGGCATCACCCGCGACCAGATGATGGCGCGGCACAAGTCCAACCACATCCAGGTGGTCTACGCGCCGAGCGCCAAGCAAGCTCACCGGGCGTGTCGGATTAAGGCTGCGGCCTTGGCCGAGCTGGGGCTCGAGGTGCATTTGTGCGGTGAGGTCACGTTGAGCTAAGGGCGCACTTGTCGCTTGCTTCGAGCCGAGTTCCCGGTTGAATCGGGGCGCATGAACGAGCCCCTTGCGGCCTTACTCGAGCTTTCGCACGACCTCGGGCGCGAGGATCGCCAGTTGGCGATCCTAGCCGAAGGCAACACCTCGGCGAAGCTGAGCGCGACCGAGTTTGCCGTTAAGGCGAGTGGCGCATGCCTGGCGACGCTGACGGCGAGCGAGCTGACGGTTTGCCACCGGGAGAAGGTGTTGGCGCTGCTGGACCGCAAGACGGTCCCGGACGAGGCGGTGCAGCAGGGCCTGCTCGACGCTCGGGTGGATCCCACCGCCAAGAAGCCCAGCTTGGAGACCATGTTCCATGCGTGGCTGCTCACGTTGGAGGGGGTGAATTTCGTGGCTCACTGTCATCCTCTGGTGGTCAACCAGATCCTCTGCTCGCCCCGGGCTCGGGATTTCTCCGAGCAACGGATGTTTCCCGACGAGATCGTGTGCTGCGGGCCGACCTCGGTTTATGTGCCCTATGCCGATCCGGGGTTGCCGTTGGCCTGGCAGATTCGGGAGCGGACCAAGGATTACGTGAAGGCGAACGGGCAGGTGCCGCGGCTGATTGTCTTGCAGAATCATGGCCTCATCGCCCTCGGGGGCAGCCCCGGCGCGGTCATGGCCTGCGTGTTGATGGCGACGAAGGCGGCCGCGATTTTCGTTGGCGCCGCGGCCATGGGCGGTCCCAATTTCTTGCTGCCTCAGCATGTGGACCGAATCACTTCGCGTCCGGACGAGGCGCACCGTCAGCGCGAGCTGCGGCTCTGATGAAGGGGAGCGGCGACCGGGGGAGGCAGGTCAACTGGGCCGGCTGTGGAGGGCGAGGCGGCGGCGCAGGGCCTCGCGATTGACGGCGTCGCGGACGTCGACGGGGTTGTAGTCGTCGGTCAACACGCGCCCTCGCCAGCGTTGGGGCTCGCGCAGGTTGTCGAAGGTGTAGCGGACTTGGTCCTGGAGTTCGATGGGGACGCTCTCGAGGCTTGGCGTGCGCAGCAGCCGCAGTTCGGGTTGGTCGGCCGCCACGAAGAACACATTCCCGGTCGCCCCGTCGTGGACCTTGACGGACTGGAACTGGGTTTCCAGCGTGAGCAGGAGGCTGGCCAGGAAGAAGTCGCGGCCGGGGGTGAAGTCGCCGAAGGTGTTCATCACGAGCGTGCCGCCCGGGCGCAGGCAGCGGCGCATGGCGCCCAGGGCCTCGCGGGTCATCAGATGGGATGGGGGCGACTCGCCCAGGAACGCGTCGAGGATGATGGTGTCGTACTGTTTGCCGACGGTGCCGACGAAATGGCGGCCGTCGCCGATGGTGAGGTTGAGTCGTTCGGGTTCGAAACCGAAGAATTCCTGGGCGAGCGGCACGACGTCGGGGTTGATTTCGACGGCGTCGACCTGGATCCCTTCGCGGGCCAGTTGCATGGGCACGACGCCTACTCCCAGACCGATGCAGAGGGCGTCCCGTAGCTGTGGCGTGTAGGCGTGCGCCAGGCCATAGAGCATGTGCGTGAAGAGCGATTGACTGCGGCCGGCGGCGGGATCGTAGGTGTTTTGGGTGAGTAAATCGTTCAGGTAGAAGCGTTGTTGGCCGCGCACGTCTTCGACCACCTGGAGCAACCCGAAGTTCGAGTTAGCTCGGTACAGCTCGTTCCACCCGGCGGGTTGCGCCAGGACGGGCCGCAGCGTGCCGATCCAACCGCCGAATCCGGCCAACAGCAGACTCACGATGACCGGCGCTGCCTGCTTGCGTTCCCAGAGGAGGAAGTAGGCCGCGGTCACGGCTCCCAGCAGACCGGCCGTCACCAGAATGGTGACCGAGTTGGGCAGGAGCGGGATCAGGACGTAGCCGATCAGGAGCGTGCCCAAGACGCTGCCGAGGGTGCTTAAGGCGGTGAGCCGGCCGACGGTGGTGCCGACGGCAGTCAAGGAGGGCGCCACCACGCGCACGAAGAACGGCCCGACCATGGCCAGCAGCGCCAGGGGCGTGAAATAGAGGATCAGGGCGGCCAGCAGCGAGCCGGCCGCCACCTTGAAGCGCAGGCAGGCATAGGCCACCGGTTCGCACACCAAGACCGTCCCGCACAGCCAGACTGCCGCGCCCAAGATCGCGCCGTAAATCCAGGTCAGCCGCGGCGAGCGATCGGCCAGCCAGCCGCCTAGGGCATAGCCGCTGGCCAGGCCGATCAGGGCGACGGCGATTTGGGCAGTCCAGACGAAATGGGAGGTGCCGACGTAGGGCGCCAGCATTTTGGCGCCGAGGATCTCGACGATCATGATGGCCGCGCCGGTGATCATCGCCGTACCGTACAAGTATCGGCGGAGGGCGGGGCCGGGCATCGCGCCCGGTTTCGCAGCGGGTTGCTTTTTCACGCGCACCTTGTACCTGTTGGCCGGCTCCTTGGGAACCGGATTCTGGGGAGCAGCTTCGCCTCGCGACGCCGATCGGTCAGCAGGATGGATGGAGGGGGTAGTGCTGCGAGGCCTTCGATTCGGGGTATGGCGATGAGGTCATGGGCTCGCAGAGCTCGCCCCTCCAGCGTTGGCGGGGTGGAGGGCGGAGGTCCGCGGCGCCGATCGGTCAGCAGGATGGATGGAGGGGGTAGCGCTGCGAGGCCTTCGATTCGGGGTATGGCGATGAGGTCAGGGGCTCGCAGAGCTCGCCCCTCCAGCGTTGGCGGGGTGGAGGGCGGAGCTCTGCGACGCCGATCGGTCAGCAGGATGGATGGAGGGGGTAGCACTGCGAGGGCTTCGATTCGGGGTATGGCGATGAGGTCAGGGGCTCGCAGAGCTCGCCCCTCCAGCGTTGGCGGGGTGGAGGGCGGAGCTCCGCGGCGCCGATCGGTCAGCAGGATGGATGGAGGGGGTAGCGCTGCGAGGCCTTCGATTCGGGGTATGGCGATGAGGTCAGGGGCTCGCAGAGCTCGCCCCTCCAGCGTTGGCGGGGTGGAGGGCGGAGCTCCGCGGCGCCCTGGGGACGAAGACTTATTCGGGCTTGGCGAGGTGCGTCCCTAGCGCTTTGATCCGGGGGTGAACACCCATGCTGCTGTTTTGACTCGGGGATTGGCAATCTTAGCCCTGTCCCTGTCCGCGACGGCCGCGGCGCCGGCGGTCGAGCTTTGGGAAACGAACCTGGTGGTGCCGACTTATCGAGCGGCGCCGCCGTCGCACGTGCCGCGTTTCTACGAGGGGCGGACCTATCAGGGAGCGAAGGCGACGTTTTACCCGTACGCGGTGCAGGACCGGCTCACCGATACGAAGGCCGACGCGAGCTACCGCGCGCTCTTCATCGAGAATGCGTATGTGCAGATCTGCGTGCTGCCGGAGTTGGGGGGGCGCATTTGGTCCGCGCGGGACAAGGTCAATGGATACGACTTTTTCTACCGCCAGCACGTGGTGAAACCGGCGTTGATCGGGATGTTGGGGGCGTGGATCAGCGGCGGGGTCGAGTGGAACGTGCCGCATCATCACCGGGCCAGCAGTTTTCTGCCGGTGGACCATGCGCTCGAGCGGCACGGGGACGGCAGCGCGACGATTTGGGTGGGGGAGACCGAGTTGCGACACCGGCTGAGTTGGCTGGTGGGCCTGCGGCTGTATCCGGACCGGAGCTACCTGGAGCTGGACTGTAAGATGTTTAACCGAACGCCCTTCGCGCACCCGATGCTCTTCTGGATCAACCCGGCCGTGCATGCGAACGACCAATACCAGGTCCTGTTCCCGCCGGCGACCGAATGGGCCGTGCAACACGGCAAGCCCGAGTTTGCGAGTTGGCCCGTGGCACGGCAGGTCTATGGCGGAACCGATTACACGCGCGGGGTCGATATCTCGTGGTGGAAGAACCATCCCTCGCCCGTGTCGTTCTTCGCGTGGAACGACGAGGACGAGTGGTTCGGCGGGTACGATCACGGGCGACAGGCGGGTGTGTTGCATTGGGCGGATCGCCACGTGGCGCCGGGCAAGAAGTTCTTCGAGTGGGGCAATGGTCCCGAGGGCGAGATGTGGACTCGGATCCTGAGCGATGACGACGGCCCGTATCTCGAGTTGATGGCGGGTGCCTGGTCCGACAACCAACCCGATTACAGTTGGATTCAGCCGGGCGAAACCCGCGAGTGGCGGCATTGGTGGTACCCGATTCGGGAGTTGGGCGGGGTCAAGGCGGCGACGCGGGATGCGGCGGTGAACCTCGAGGTGACCAACCGCACGGTGCGCCTGGCACTGCAGAGCACGGCGGTCTTCCCCGAGGCCCAGATCGCGCTGGCCAGCCCCGCGGCTACGCTGCTGGGCACCCGGGCCCATTTGCAGCCGGACAGGGTTTTCGTGGCGGAGCTCGAGTTGCCCCCGGGCATGTCGGCGACCGAACCCCTGCAGGTGACAGTTCGCACCCGGGACGGGCGGGACCTCGTCTCGTACGCGGCGGCGCCGCCTCGGGGGACGCCGATGCCCAAACCGGTCGAGCGCCCGCGTTCACCGAAGGATTACGCCACCAGCGACGAGTTGTACTTTACGGGCTTGCGCATCCAACAGCTCTACAGTCCTTCCTTCGAGGCGGCGCCGTACTATGAGGAGATGCTGCGGCGCGACGCGGGGGATTATCGGGCCCACGTGGCCCTCGGGATCCTGGCATGCGAGGAATGGCGTTGGGTCGAGGCGGAAGCGCATTTGCGCCAGGCCCTCGAGCGCGCAACGGCCAACTACATTCGGCCACGCGACACGGAGGTCTTTTATTATCTGGGCGTCGCGTTGCGGGCCCAGGGCAAGTATGCCGCGGCCGGCGCAGCGTTGCGGAAGGCGCTGTGGAACCCGGTCTGGCACGCGGCTGGGGGATGCTGGCTGGCCGAGCTCGAATTGTTGCAGGGCAACGACGCGCAGGCCCTGGCGGACATCGAGTTGGCGCTAGCTGCAGCCGGACGAAACGCCCACGCCCGAAACTTGAAGGCGACCATTCTGCGCCGGTTAGGCCAGCCGGAAGCCGCCGAGACGCTCGCTCGAGAGACGCTGGTTTTCGCCCCGCTGAACATCCGAGCGGCGGCGGAGCGGATCCTCGCGCAGCGCCAACGGGGCGATGACCGATGGCGGGCGAATGTCGAGCAGTTGCGCCGGCAGATGAACGACAATCCGGAAGCGTACCTCGAGTTGACCTTTGAATTCGCCCAGGCCGGCCAATGGAACGACGTGATCGAGATCCTGCGTGCCCGCGTGCGCTCGGCTCGCGGCGGCGAGGTTGGACTGGCGGCCACCGAACTCTACCTGCTGGCTTACGCGCTCGAACGCGAGGGACGAGGAGACCAAGTCTCGATGCAGTTGATCGCGGCGGCGGCGAGTGCGTCCGGGCTGTGCTTTCCCTCCAGGTACGAGGAGGAGGCGGTATTTCGCTGGGCGCTGGCGAAGGATCCAGAGGACGCCCACGCCGCTTATCTGCTGGGTTGCCTGCTGTACGATCGCCAGCCGGCGGCGGCCATTCGGGCCTGGGAAGAGGCGCGCCAACGCAACCGTCAAGTGGCGTTGGTCCATCGCAACCTCGGGTTGGCGTACGCTCAGCACGAAAAGGACCTGGCGAAGGCCACGGCCAGTCTCGAGCAGGCGGTGGCTTTGGACGCTGCCGAGCCGCGGTTCTTTTATGAACTGGACCGGCTCGACGAGGCGAGTGGCGCCCCGGTGCTGAAGCGGTTGGGGCGGTTGCTCGACCACCATGCCGTGGTGGTTGGGCGCGACGATGCCCTCACGCGCGAACTCGAGCTGCTGATCGTCGCGGGACTAACGGATTCGCCGAAGCTGGATCGTGCCCTCGAACTGCTGCGGTCGCACCATTTCCGAAACTGGGAAGGCAGCAGCCACATTCACGGTGTCTATGTGGATGCTTGCTTGGCGCGAGGCCGGCAGCGTCTGGGTGCGGGCGCTGCGGACGCGGCGTTGGAGGACTTCAGAGCCGCGCTCGAGTACCCGGAGAACCTCGAGGTCGGCCGAGCGCGGCGGGCGCCGCGGCGGGCGCAGATCCAGTATCACTTGGGCTTGGCCCACCGCGCGCTCGGGGATGGTGCAGCGGCCCGGACAGCCTTCGAGCAGGCGGTTGCTCGGAAGGAAAGCACGCCTTCGGAAAGCCAATTCTACTACGGGCGCGCCCTCGAGGAATTGGGGCGGCACGATGAAGCTCAGAGCGTGTTTGCGGGTTTGGTTCAGGCCGGCGAACGCCAATTGGCGGGGGCGGAGACCCCGGATTATTTCGCGAAGTTTGGCGAGCGACAAAGCGAGCGGGTGCGCCAAGCCGGCGCGCATTATCTGCTGGGTTTGGGCCGGCTCGGCAAGGGCGAGCGCGAGCCAGCGGCCGCCGAGTTCGAGCGCGCGATCGAGTTGCATCCGGCGCATCTGGGCGCCTCCAGCATGCGCGCCGCTGCGGGAGGCTGAATCAGGTCGGCTGGTGCGCGAGGCGATGGGTGGGCATGGGTGGGGCGGGGCGGAAGTGATCGAGGTGATCGAGCGTCGCGCGTAGGGTGGGGAACTGCTGGGTCACGATCCAGAGGGCTCGTTGGACAACCGCTGCGAGGAGGTCGGGGGCCGCCTCGGCGCGCAGGTTGATGAGCAATTGGCCGCGCGTGACCGGGTCCTCGAGGCGGAAGGCCAGTTCGGGGACGAAGTCGGTGCGGACCAAGTGGACCGAAGCCAGGTCACCCGCGAGGTTCGGCTCGGGACTGAGCGTCATCTTGAGGTGAGCCACCTCGGCCTGGGCGGCACGCAACTGTTCTTGGACGGCGCCTGCGAGGGTCGAGAGGAAACGGTTCGCATCGAGGGCTTGTTCAGAGGTGAGTTGGACTGAGCCGTTCAGCCAACCCAGCAGGGCTTCCCCTTCGCCGTAGGTGGCATAGTCGATCATGAGGGCGGCCGTTGCGGACGGTTCGGCGGTCAAGACGCGGTCGAACCAGGCCTCGAGGTTTATCCCGGTTCGGGCGGACACGGCCCAGGTCTCCTTGCCCGGGAACTGGTCGGCAATGGTGCGGCGGAGCGTGTCGGTGCGGGCGGGGTCGAGGAGGTCGCTCTTGCTGAGCACGACGAGGTCGGCTTCCTCGATCTGTTTGCGATAGATATAGCGCACCTTCGTCGAGAAGCTACTGCCTGGGTCGAGGCCGAACACGCGTGCCGCCCGGGTGGGGTCCAGGAGCACACTCACCGGAGCTACGGTGTAACGGTCACCGTAGAGTTGGCGCAGGGGATACGTTACGGTGGCGATCAGGTCTGTGCAACTGCCCACTGGCTCGGCGATGAATACTTCGGGACGCGTCGTTGCAGTCAATCGTTGCGCCGCCTCGACCAGGGAGTTAAAGCGGCAACAGAAGCAGCCACCTGGGATTTCTTCCGTGGCGAATCCTTGGGAGCGCAGCAGGGCGGTATCCACCAGGTTGCGGCCTTGGTCGTTGGTGATGAGCCCCACGCGCCGCCCTTGCCGGGTCAAGTGCCGAGCGAGTTGGCCTACGGCGGTCGTCTTGCCTGCGCCTAAGAAACCGCCGATGACGATGTAGCGCGCCGGTAGCAAGTGGGTGGGCAAGAGTCGAGTTGAGCCCGCGCTCGGTCACCGCACGCGGACGCGCGAGCGATGGTCGCGGGCAGCAGCGGTGCTTCTCGCAGACAGGCCTGTCACGCGGCCACAGTAACGGGCTATGGGTGGGCGGTCAACCTGAGGCGGTTCGCGGTAGCTCTGGCATCGCAGCGCATGCGACGTGGAGCGCGGAGGTGGCGTATTGACTGGCGTTTTGGCTTGCCTACGCGGGGCGATTCAGGTAATGGGGAACCCATGAAATCCCCCCTTCGAGCGGCGCACCGCTGCTTTTTTGGGATCGCAGCCGTCCCTCCACTCCTACTCTTAGCCTGCGTCACGCTTCACGGGCAGACCCCGGTCACCAACCCGCTCGATCGGTGGGTGCGACAGAGCCCCCAGCCCACCACGAAGCCCCTCCATCACGTCGCCTTCCTGGACGGACAGTTCATGGCCACCGCGGAGCACGGGGTTCTGATCGAGAGCAACGATGGTGTGGTTTGGGCGGAGTTTATCGCGGAGGTTCCGAACGCCTCCTTCATTCCCGCCTTCACTTCGGTGACCTTTGGCAAAGGGTTGTACGCCGCCACGGGCGGGGGCGGTGACATCTTTACCAGCCCCGATCGCCTCGTGTGGACGCGTCACGCGAACGTGAATGGGTTGAACGCCCTGAACGACGTGATCTTCGATGGAACGGCGTTCCTCGCAGTGGGAAACCAAAGCGCGGTGTACCGCAGCGTGGACGGGAACTTTTGGGCGCGAGCCGCCGGGTTCGTCGATAGCAAGAATGTGGTTGGGATCGCTCAAGGTGACGGGCAGTTCGTGGCGGTGGGAGGTTGGGAGCTTTGGGGAAGGCCACCGGAAAGCCTGATCGCCACGAGTCCTGGCGGGCTGGTCTGGACCGTGAACCAGACCACGTTCAACGCAGAGTTGCGTGCGGTGCACTATGCGGACGGCCGCTACGTTGCGGTGGGGGAAGAAGCGCCGGCGAAGGTAGCGGGTTGGGCGTCCATCCTGACCAGCGCCGACGGCCAGGGGTGGACGCGCATCCCGGGAGAGGCGTATGCCCGGCTCTACGATGTCACGCATGGGGGCGGCCAGTGGGTGGCCGTGGGGGAGAGCGGCCAGATTCTCCGCAGCCCGGACGCGATGACCTGGACGGCCGAGGACTCGGGAATCGTGGGAGGCGTCCTGCAGTCGGTGGTGTACCAAGGCGGGCGTTTTCAGGTGGTGGGAAGCTCGGGGGCCTTCGTCGGGGACGGTGGGCCGGTGCTGCTGTCGAGCGAGGATGGGGTGACCTGGCAATCGCTGACGCGCGACGTGGGGGGCGATCTCTACGGGGTCGAATACGCCACTCCTTGGTTCTACGCGTTCACGCATAAAGAACTGCTGCTGCGCAGCGCCACGGGCGTGGCCTGGACGCCCGTCGAGCACGGACTCGAGGGGGGCAACTATGTGAGCTGGGCGTATGCGGCGGAAGGACTCACCCTGCTGGGGGCGAGCAATCCGGCGGCGGTCCTGGTGTCGGCCGACGAGGGCGCCACCTGGCGTCGGGCGCTCGTTCAGATGTTTCCCAATGCCATCGCCCACAATGGCGAGGCATTCGTGTTGGTGGGCAGCGGTGGCCAGGCTGCCACCAGCCCCGATGGCGAGAACTGGACCTACCACGACACCGGCGCCAACGCTGAACTTCGAGGAGTGACCTACGCTCAGGGCACCTTTGTGGCTGTGGGGGGGAACTTCGGCCCGACACCGCAGGGGCTGGTTCTAACCAGCAGCGATGGACGGGACTGGCTGAAGGTCGACCTGCCCGAACCGGCGGACTCGCTCGGTGGCGTGGCCTTCGGCAACGGCCGGTTCCTGGCTTACCCGTTGGCGCGGTTCGACACCGTTCTGTGGCGGAGCACGACAGAAGGCGCTTGGGAGAAGATCATGACGAAGGACGAGGACGGACTCCCCGTCCAGCTTCGACCATACTCCTTGCGGTTCTTCGATGGCCGGTTTGTGGTGTGTGGCTACGGGGGGCGCCTCCACAGTAGCGCCGACGGCGAGGTCTGGCGGAAGCACGACGTGGGCGTGGATGAGAGCCTTTGGGGTCTGGCCTACAACGACCAGGTGGTGGTGTTGGTGGGCGAGAAAAGGCTGGTGCAAACCAGCAGCCTGTTGGACGAGCCGTTCATTGCGGTGGGGCCGTCGCCGGTCACCCACCAGACGCGCCCGGGAACCGATGCCCTGTCGGTGCAACTCTTCGTGCTCAACCAGGGCACGACCGAACTGACCTTTGCGGTGGCGGCGGCGGAAGCCTGGGTTTCTCCGCAACCGGCTGAAGGCGTTGTGGGCTCGGGGCGGCAGACGGTGGTCACGCTGGCGTTCAACTCCGCTTCCCTGGCGGCGGGCACGTATCGGACGGAACTTCGATTCACCGGCAATGCGTCCAACATGCCGCTGGTGGTGCCGGTGGCACTTCAGGTCCGGTCCACTCACGAGGATCAGCCGTTCATCGAGGTGTCCGATGAGGCCATTCACGCAGCGACCATCGTGAGCTTCGAGGCGGGGGAGCAGATCCGCGTCTTGCGGGACGCGGGGGCGGGCTCGCTGCTTTATCACTTGAGCGGCCTGGAGCCCTGGCTGGCCGTCACGCCGGATTCTGGGACCTTGGCGACGGGGCAAGCCCAGCCGCTGACCTTCTCGTTCCCTGGATCGGATCGACTCGCGCCTGGGACCTACGAAACGACGGTCTTGGTGGCGGGCAACGCCGTAAACTCGCCCGTGTTCATCCCCGTGGAACTGGAGGTGGTAGACCGGGTGATCCAACGCCACGAGAGCGCCACGCTCGTGTATGAGTTCTATCGCGACACCCAGCAGCGCGAGGTGCGCCACGGATTCTCGCGGAGCTGGTTCGAGGATGAGACCACCGCCAGCGCGGGCGCTTATGTTCAAGGCAAGCAGGACGGACTGTGGGTGCTCTTCTACGAGAACGGTTTGCCCAGGGAAGAACGCACGTTCGCCGCTGGGATTCGCCACGGGCCGTATCGCGACTACTACGAGAGCGGCCGACTGAAGGAAGAAGGGGTGTCCTTCGAAGGCTCCCGAGATCAGAGGCAGATCATCTACCTCGACAAGGCGCCGGCGACCGTGGCTTCGGAGACCTGGTGGCGGCGCGGCACGGTGGTGAAGAGCATCGTGAACGAATACACCGGCGGTCGGCTCTGGCGAACGACGGAGACGGAGCATGACGCGGCGGGGCGTGCCTGGGCGCGGTTGATTCAGACCTTCGGATCGATGCCATCCGGGGAGGCGTTCCTGGCGAAGGAGGAGGTCTTTGCCCAAGAACCGTTGTCGTTGGGCCTGGTGTTGCACGGCGTCCAGCGCCTGTTCACATGGGATGCGAGTGCCGCGCGGGTGCGCCAGACGGCGCATGTCCCCTACGTGCTCGGGCATAAGGAAGGGCTCGAGCGGCTTTACTACGATGATGGGCGTCTGAAATCCAAGTCCGACTATCAAGCCGGGCAACTCCACGGAACGGTCGAGCTGTTCCGAACGGACGGATCTCGGCTATCGCGGACGGCGTATGAGGCCGGCGCTCGTCATGGTTTGGACCAGGCCTATCATCCCAACGGTGGCGTTCAGGTCAAAGCCACCTATCAACACGGGACGCTTCAGGGGGCCTACCGCGAATACGATGCCACGGGGCAGTTGGTCCTTTCCGGACTGTATTGAGGCGGTCAGCGGTGCGGCATCTGGTACCGCTACAGCGGCGGCGTGAGGACCCCCATCAACTACGGCCCGATTACGCTTACCGAGTACGGCGACACGGATAACGGATTCGTTCAGGTTCGCGGCGTGGTCACCGATGTCGTCACGGGCGCGCGGCTTGCGGGCGCGGTGATCGAGGGGTTACCCAACAGTCCGCCGATCCAGGCGAACCAGGTCGGTTACTATGAGGTGGTCGTGCCGGCGGAGGGCACGGCGCAAGTCACCTGTTCCGCTCCGTTCTATGACCTGGCGACCGTGGCTGTCCCGCTCGAAGGGAAGCAAGCCGTCACCCAGAGCTTTGGGTTGATCCGTACGCGCAGCCAAGCGCCCGCGATTGCCCGGCTCGATTCGCAATACGGCCGGTTCTTCCTGGCTGGGATGAGCGTGCGCAACCGGGTCACCGCCGGGATCGACTGGGACGTGGGCCAACCCAAGGAGGTGCGGATCGACAAGAACGGGCAGGTCGAAATCGTGACGAACCCGGGCGCCACCGTTTCCCGGGACTACGACATGGGACGGGACTTCCAAGCGGGCTTCGCCAGCGGGTTGAACCGGTTGGAGTTCGTGGCGGAAAACGGCGGCGGGCAGGTTTCCACCCCGGCCCTCTACGCGCCGATCATCGTGCCGATTCCATCGTGGTCGGAGCCGCTGGGGTCGTTCCAGGTGAACCTCGGCGAGGAGGGCCAGGTGATCTACCGGTTGGCGGTGGCCTATCCCAAGGAGCCGATCGAGGTCCTGATTAGCCCGCAGACCCTCGGCTCCACGCTTTGGAACTTGTGGGCTTTCGTGCCGCTGGTGGGCGGGAAAAACCTCGGACTCAAGGAGACCCAACTCCTCATGGCCCTGGAGTACGCCTCCTCCGGCGAAGGCAAGGCTTCGCTGACCGGGCAGACCGGTCTGGAAATCGCCGGCAGCAGTTCGGTCGGGCACCTGACCGGCGAAGGACTCCTGCAGTACCAGTCGGGCCAAGGACTGGTGTGGACCGGCGTGCGCGTGGCGGCCGGGTTGGAGGTGAGTGTCGAGAAGGAAGAGGGCCTGATCACGATCATTCCGGCCCTGCAAGGAGCGGTCCGTTTGCCGGTCATCGGCCGAGCGATCGGCTGGTTGAACGACCGGGCTAAGATCAAGGGCTCGTTGGCCAGCAGCATGGAGTTGGGGCTGGAACTGGTCCGTGTGCCAGACGGCTTGGATTTCGAATCTGTGGACGGCACGATCGGCGCGTCGGCGGCGTTGGGGCTCGAGGTCGAGGCCCTGCGCGGCCTGTCGGTCGGCCTCAGGGGCGAAGGCGCTGGCGCACTGACCTATCAGTTCCCGGCGAACCCCGGCTACCTGAAGGAAGCCACCTTCGAGTTGGGCGGCTCGGTCAGTCTGAGCGCCTGGCTGTTCGAGGTCTCGCTGGCGGGGTCTCACCAGTTCAGCTACCCGTCCGGGGGCGGCGGCGCGCTGGCGCTCGCTTCGATGCCCGAGCTCGCGATCCTGCGTCCGGTCTCGCGCGACTTTGTCACGCTGGGGTTCAACCGCGTGCCGCGCCGGTTGGGCTTGCTGGGCGGGCAGTCGGGGGCGGCGATCCAGGTGCTGATGGAGAACATCTACGAGCGATCGGAACCGGTGCTGGCCACTCACAACGGTCAAACCGCTGTCGTCTGGGTGGTGTTCAATCCGGACAAGCCCACGCTCCAAGCCACTGAAATCTGGTTCGCCTTCCGGCCGGCCGCAGGACCGGGAAGCGCTTATACCAGCGCCCGGGCCGTGACGGACAACACGCAGGGCGACTTTGCCCCGACAGTCGCCTTCGACGCCACGGGCCGGTTGATCGCGGTGTGGGAACAGGTCAAGGACCCGGCATTTGCGGACGCCTCGGAGGAGGCTGTCGCCGCGATGGCTGCGCAAATGGAGATCGTAGCCGCCACCTTCGATCCGGGGAGTGGCGCCTGGTCCGTGCCTGTGGCGCTGACCGACGACGAACACCTGGATCACGCGCCGCAACTCCGCCGCGATCTGGCGGGGCAGGTGACCCTGTTCTGGTTGTCCAACCCAGCCGGTCTGTTGGTCGGCGATCAGGCGGCTCCGACCCGGCTGCACGTCGCACGATGGGATGCGGTGGCGGGGGCGTTTCTGCCTGCCAGCACGGCGTCGGTCGAGTTGATCGACTGTCTGGGCGTCGATCTGGCCGTGCGTGGCGACGAGACGACGCTGGTGTATGCCCGGGATGGCGACGGCGATCTCGCAACCGCGGCGGATGCCAACCTGTTCGTGGCGACGGCAACCGGCACGGTTTGGACATCACCACGCCCGCTGACCACCGACATCGACGTGGCGGACAATCGCCCAGCCCTGATCCAGGACGGCGCCGGTAACCCGCAGCTCCTCTGGATACGCGGCGATCGTCTCTCGCACATGCCCAATCTGGCGACCGGCGCCTTCAACACCGTTCGCCAGGGCAGCGGCACCATGCCCTTCCTGGGATTCCAGGCGTTGCGCGATCCGGACGGCAACGTGGCGCTCCTCTGGCAGGACCAAGACCCGGACGGCATCGATCTGTTCCTGAGCGTGTTCGATGCCGCCGCTGGGGCTTGGAGCCGCGACCTCCGGCTGACGCGGGACACGGCTCGGGAGATGTACCCCCACGCGGCGTTCACCGGCGCGGGGCAACTGCAGGTGGTGTTCAACCAACGCCCGACTCCGGGCGATCCCAACGTGGATCTCCTCGCCCTGGACTATCCCTTGCAGCAGGATCTGGCCATGGTCGACGCCGACGTCACCGTCACGCCCGCCGTTTACGCCCAGGGCGACGAAGTCAGCATCCAGGCGACGGTGTCCAATACTGGCCAGTTTGCGGTCAGCGACTTTGACGTAACGCTGTTCCTCGGCGATCCCGAGCAAGGAGGCACGGTGTTGGGTGTGATCGAGTCAGGCGCCGTGGCCTTGCCGGCGGGTGCGACGCGTACGTTCGGGTTTGACTGGACCGTGCCCGATGCCGAGGCCAGCGGCCGGCAACTGGTCTTCCTCCGGGTCGACGCCCAAGGCCGCATTGCCGAAGCCGAGGAAGGCAACAACACCGCCCGCCACCCCGTGTTCCGGCCGGATCTGGTGGCCGATTCCGGCCAGGCGACCGTGCGTCCGGACGGCTCGCTGGAAGTCACCGCCCGGCTGCGCAACCAGGGCGCCGTGAAGGCGGAGGGGATCTACATCGATTTCTCCGCCTCCGGGATGTCGCTGAACACCGTTTATCTTCCCGGCCTGCACCCGGGGCGTACCGCTGAGGTCGCCTACCAGGGTTGGCTGGCGGACCTGCCCCCGGCGGCTGCGGACATCACGTTCACCATCGACGCCGAGCAACTCATCGAAGAACTGGCCGAGACCAACAATCGCGCCTGGATTGCCGCGCCTCCGGATCTGGATGCTGACCGGGACGGTCTCCCCGACTGGTTCGAGGCGCCCTTGGTGGCGGCGCGCGGCGGGGCCGCCACGCTGGCGGATGTCTTGCCCGAGGACGACGATGACCAGGACGGCTCGACGAACGTCGAGGAACTCGAGGCCGGCACGGACCCCTTGGTGGCCGGTTCGGCGCTCGCCATCCTGCAAGTCCGCGCGCGCGACAACGCCCGCATCGAGGTGGCCTGGCAAAGCGTCGCCGGGCGGACCTATCGCCTCGAGTACTCGGACAACTTGCGAGTCTGGCTGCCGCTCGAGCCACCCGTCGCGGCGACGGGCGAAACCACCGGCGCGACCCTCGATCTGGCGTCGCTCGCGGTCCCGAGCCAAGCGGTCTTCGTGCGCGTGCGGCTCTTAGGCCGCTGAAGGGTTAACATGGCCGTGAGGGTCAGGTTGGCCGGAGTGGAGCCAAGGGTCGATCGGGTGGCTTGGATCCGGACGTAGCGGCGAACCGGCGTTCGCCGCTGTCCGCTCTGGTCTGGAAATGGCGGCGCTCGCCAGAACGCCGCTACGCAGCCTTGCCCGCCCCGCCACTCTCCCAGCATACGAGAAAGTGCGTCGCGCTCAGTCAGTAAACTCAAACCCGGGGCGGCTCTTCGCCGCGCTCGGCGAACCAGTGGCGGAGGAAGACCAGATCGCCCGCATCCTTCTCACGGCGTGTTACTGCCTTCATACGCCAGAGCAATCGCGGCGACGCGAACGGAATCGGCACGCCGTCCAGTTCGCGCACAACCACGTCCTTGGCTGCTTCGGCGTAATCAATGCCACCTGCCGATCGCATCAAGTCCACGAGGATCTCGTCGCCTACGCGGATGACATTGTACTGTTGGAGTTCGCCAGGTTGAAGTTCACAAGCGGCGTTGTCCGGCAAGGTCGAGAGCGCCGCATAAACTCGGGCTTCGTTCTCCCGATCATGCGCCACGATCAGATCCACGTCCATCGTCCGCCGGTTGTAGTTGGCGGCCCGCATGGCGAAACCACCCACGACGACGTACTTCGCGCCGCGCTGGTTCAATTCGCGGCACAAATCGCGCAAATCTTCCAGCGTCGGCTCCCGCGGTTCTAGCTCCTCGGACGGGCGATCATCCGCCATAACCATTGGTCTGCTTCGTCGTGGGTTTTGAACCGATGCACGCCCCGTGGAACGCGCAAGCCGCCGAAGGCCTTCCGCCACGCGATGGCGTCCGCCTTGGTGCTGCCGGCCAGCGACAACGCATCCGCTGCTTTGGTCCGCTTGCCGACGAAGCGGTCAATCTTCTCCTCGACGTTGATGAACGGTTGTTTCACGGCGTGGCCAACATAAGGCGGTGCACCGCGCATGGCAAGAGAGCCTGACGCAGCGCACGACTGGGCCCACCTCGGACGATACGGCTCGCTCCGGATGCTGGACTTGGTAGCTGTCGGTCAAGATACGGTGAGATGGCCCCTCCGCCCGGCCACAGGTATTGGTCTGGCAGTTCCTCCAACCGCGTGAGCATCCGTTTCCGCGCGTGTTTGCGAGACTCTGCCAACCGCTCGAGGAATCGCTCGTCGTGTTCCAAGCGGTAGTTGAGTGTCCTGGCAAAGCGTCGCCGGCCGGACCTACCGCCTCGAGTACTTGGACAACTCACGAGTTTGGCTGCCCCTCGAGCTTCCCGTCGAGGCGACGGGCGAAACCACCGGCGCGATCCTGGATCTGAGTTCCTGGCGGTCCCGAGCAACGCGGTCTTCGTGCGCGTGTGGCTCCTCGGCCGCGGAAGGCCTGGGAATGGCCGTGGGGTTCCGGCTGGCCGGGGTGCGGCCGAGCGGAAGAGCGGTGGCATCGCACTAGAGCTGGGGGACCCGATCGGCGGTGGACCGCACCCTGGAGGGCCAGCCGAACGCATGGCAAGGGGACAACTCTGAGGCGCCGCGCTGCGCTGCGCTCGCGCTGCGGCGGCGATATAAAAAAAGCCACAGCGCTGACGCTGCCCCAGGCGCGGGCCTTACTGGAGTGGCGCCTGCCGTATCGGCGGACGCAATTGGACTATGTGCTGCAGCGGGTGCGCATACCACCAACAACGCAATCACCAGGCCTACCTAGAGCCTGTCCCAAACGGGGAAATGGCCGTAAAGAGCCGTCCTGACGGCGCTGCGGCGCAGCTCAAGCGGGGCAAAATCG
>VHCO01000160.1 GCA_016871715.1 Verrucomicrobiota bacterium | reverse complement strand
TCCGCAGGGCTCGCCCGGTGCCCGAAAGGGGCACGCCGGTAAATATAGGGAATGAACCCTATGGCGACAACGGGGAGGGAGTGGCGGCAACGCCACTCCCTTACCCACCGAGAGGGCTGGGGTGAGGTGGGTGCCATCAACCATCAACCATCAACTATCAACCTTTCGGGCGACTTCATCCCCAGCAGCCAACGTTGGCTCGCCCTCGCCAACCCCGCCGCCGCCATCAACACCCGCGACAGTCAGCCCGGTGACCTGCGAACCGGTCCCCAGGTCGCGGACCAGTTGCTCACCCGATTGCCTCGCTTCTGCGTAGGTGCGGAAGGACTGCATCCGCCGTTCGCCTGCCACCCGCCAGCAGACCCGGAAGAACGGATACGGCTGGGTCACAGTCCCGTCCTTTTTCCGTTCGACCCCCTGGATTTCCCATAGATCGTGACCTCGGCCTTGGTCTTCCGATTCCTGATGAGCTTGGGGAACTTCACCTTGGGCTGCTTCAAATCCGCGTCGGATTCGAGCGGATTCTGTGCGCCATCTGTGCGGGATGAACAGGCGCCGCCGTCTTAGCCACGACCGGGATCTTCGTTCGTTCCAGTCTTTCAAGGCTTGAGAAGTGGTCGGGGCGGTGAGATTTGAACTCACGACCTCTTGTACCCGAAACAAGCGCGCTAGCCAGGCTACGCTACGCCCCGAACCAGACCAAACCTGGGGCGAACATGCCCACGCCCCGCGCGAATTGCAATGCTGAAGTTCAGCGACGAAATTCACCACTGATTCACTGCTTGGCCTCGCGGCTATGGCGCAGCTTCCCGCTCTGGCTGCCGGTGCCGCAACGCTTCCGCGCGGTCACATTCTCTTTCCGACCGGTTTCGAGACGCCCGACGCGCTGGGCGACTGGAGCGGGACGGGCACGGTCGAAGCCGGACATCCCAGCGGCGGGGTCGTGAACTGTCCTCGAAGACAGGTCCGCTGCGGACAGCGGACACTACAGGTCTGTCAACGATTAAAATCCCGTTACGTAGTGCAGTGGCCAGAGCCAGCGGACAGAGGAACCGGTAAGCGGCAGCGGCACCAGAGATAGCGGAGCACACCAGGTGTCAACGACTAAAATCCCGTTACGTTATTTGCCTAGGACGGAACGGTAGGCACCTGCAACGCCGCAGGGCCGCAGAGGGCGGAGCGGCCATAACTGGGCGGGGTAGGGGTAAACCTGAAGGTTCGAACGGGTTACAGTGCAGTGGCGGGCCAGGGCCGGGGCGTCGGGGTGCTGGACCCTGGCGTTGGCGGCGCAACTCGAACAGAAGCAGGGAACCCGAGCGCGAGTGCGTCATTTGCCTGGACGCCGCGCCGGCGGGACCCAGTCCTTGTGCCAGTCGAGGCTCCAGAGCCGCTCGAGCTTCACTAACTCGGAGTGACCGTCCACGAACCCGATGTTGATGGCGCCGGGCAAGTCGTCTTTGGGGTTGAACCGCATGGTCTTGGACCAGTTGGCCCCGCCATGCCGCGGCAGCGTGAGCCGGACCATGGCGCCGTTGAAGTCGTCCCCGGTGAACAGGTCGCGCGCCGGCGGGTCGTTCGGCTGCGGCCAGGTATCGATCCAATTGCTATCGGGGATGACCGGGGTGGTGGACGGCTTGGGGCAATCGGCTTCGTTGCGATACTTCTTGGCCCGATGCGTCGTGGTGCTGAAGTACGGATCGTCGTCGCCATAGAACCAGCCGTTGAAGGCGTAACTGCCCTCGTAGTCGATACCCCGCGAGCTGGTCCAGAGCCAGGTCTGATTCAAAGAACCGCTGTAGGGATGTCGGCGCCTGGACTTGGTGGGTGCGGACGGTGCGGCCGGGCAGATGCGCGCGGCGTTGATGCCGCCGTAGTTGGTTGCCAGAACCGTCACCCACAGCGCGTCGTCCATGAACGCCGTGGCCTGGCCGTTGTAGGGCACCGGCTTGCCATGGTCGGAGAGGTACATGAACGTGGCCAACACCAAGGTCTTGGTGTTATTGAGGCATTGGATCTGGTGCGCCTTGGATTTCGCCCGGGCCAACGCCGGCAAGAGCATCCCGGCCAAGATCGCAATAATAGCGATGACCACCAACAACTCGATCAGGGTGAATCCAGCCCGACCACTAACCAGTCTGTGCGGTTTCATGAAATCAGTCCAATGTCGATCCGATCAACATGCGCTCCCGGGTATGCCTGTGGGTATGGTATGGGTATCGGCTTTTTCGTTGCGTGCGAACTGTGCCAGGACCGAAGCAACCGCTCAAGGTCAAAAGCGACAGCGCGCAGATCCGCACCCGAGGCATCTGTGGACCCGGCTTACTGATGAGAGCTCGGGATAGACGACGAACTGGCAGTAGGGCGCGCAGTCCCCTGCGCGCCGAGGACTGTGCTTGTTGCGCGCGTATGATTCATCCCCCGGCGGCGCGCACGGAGTGACGCGCCCTACCCTGTCACGAAATCTAACTGTCACAGTACTAGGACAGCGAGACACGCTGGCGAGGATCGGCGCGGCCGATGACGCTCGACTGAGCACTGCGGCGCTCGAGACGCAGGCGCCGCGGCGCATCTACATCTGGCTGGAAATGAAGGCCAAAGATGCCATGATCCGGCCTATGAAAAGACCTCTGCTCAGCCTGACCCTGGCCTGCGCGCTTGGCCCGGTATGGTGGCTACCAGTCGCAGCCGCAAGCCCGGCGCAAGGCCCGCCCTCGTCGCAGCCGGCCGGTCGTGACACACTTAACCCGCTGCCCCCCCTGCCCCCGGCTGCCCGATTGGCTGTACGCGGGTCCCCATCCGCCTCCGCCTCCGCCTCCTCGACGCTCGAAGTCCCTCGGGGTTGGGAGTACTCGGCGCCACTAATTGCTCCGGAGGTCCGCGGCCAAAACCAAAGCCGAGCTCAAAAGGACCCGAGCGTGGTCTTCTACGGCGGCAAATGGCACGTGTTCATGACGGTCAAGTTGCCGGGCAGGTCGACCATCGAGTACTGCGCCTTCGAGACCTGGGCCGAAGCGCACACCAGCCGGCGAACCCTCCTCGAGGTGAGCGCCAGCGACTACTACTGCGCACCCCAGATCTTCTACTTTCGGCCCCATCGGCTGTGGTACCTGGTCTATCAGATGGGTGTGGCGGGCGCGCACAAGATGTGGGTGGCGTACTCGACGAGCCCGGACATCGCCGCCCCGAACACCTGGACGAGGGCCCAGCCCATGCTCGATGGGGGCACAGACGACCCGCGCCAAGTCGGCGGGCTCGACTACTGGATCATCTGCGACGATCGGCGCGCGTACCTGTTCCTCACCAGTCTGGACGGCCGGATGTGGCGGCTCTGGACGCGGCTCGAGGATTTTCCCCGCGGTTTCGGCCATTGCGAACTGGCCCTCGAAGCGAAGGTCTTCGAGGCGAGCCACACCTATAAGCTCAAGGGCATGGACCAGTACTTGACCATCATCGAGGAAAACGGCCGCCGATACTACAAAGCCTACCTGGCGAACGGCCTGGACGGAGCGTGGACACCACTCGCCGACACCGCCGAGCGACCGTTCGCCGGTTGGACGAACATCCGCCCCGCAGCCGGAGTCGACCCGTGGACCGACAACGTCAGTCATGGCGAACTGATCCGCGACGGCTATGACGAGACGCTCACCGTCGATCCCGCGGAGCTGCGGTTGGTGTTCCAGGGGATGTGGGACAAGGACAAGGCCGGCATCGGTTACGGCGCGTTCCAGTGGCGCATCGGCCTGTTGACTCCGGTGCCGGCTGGGACCCGATCGCCATGACTTTGGCTGGAGGGAAGCAGACTGTCGATCTGGTTTTTACCGATGAGTCACTGAGATGGCCTACAACTCGGCGGTAGGGCGCGCCGAGGTAGGGCTCGCAGTCCCCTGCGAGCCGCCGACGGTGGTTGCTGCCTGCATATGGTTCACCCCCGCGGCGCGCAGATGACTGCGCGCCCTACCTGCGGTTTGTCGTCGATCCCGACCTCTCACCAGGAGCAGTTGACACCCATTACGTCCACGACCTCGTGGCGAACGAGCGCATCCGGTAATCCTCCCTCTCCCTCTCCCGCTACACCATTCGCTCGCAGTCGTCGCTGCGCCCTTCCATGTCATCGAGCACCTGGTAGTGTGGTTTGGTCAGATAGGGCAGACGCGGCGTGTCTTCCCAGCCGTAGAGCGAACGAAGCGCGTGGTAGGCGGCCGAGCCGGGGAGCGCGAAGCGGTCGAAAACGTCCTTCCATTGCCGCAGTTCGCGCAAGGTGTCGGCGGTGGGGGGCAAGCCGTGGTCAAACGCGCCACAGACCCGTTGCAGGTAATCCGCCTTCTCCTGCGGGCTGTCCAAACGGCCGGGCGGCTCGCGGTCAGGATAGAGGCCGGCATCAATGATCATGGGATCCTCCCGCACAATTCACGTTGCACCCAGACGCGGAGGCGCCCGGCGCGTTCCCGTTCCGCAGGGTCGGTCAGGCCTGCCAACGGACGTCGGGCGGCGATCTGTTCGAGGTGCAGTAGCACGCGCGCTTTCGCCTCGCCGAGGTTCTGGTCGGCGTTCTTCTGTTGCCAGAACGACCAGCAATCCTCCGTCGTCGCCAGTCCACGGTGGCAGACTTCAAAGACATCGGTGAAATCGCGGGGGGCGCCGCGTCCGACCAGTGCGTTCATTTTGGCACCGAGATTGTCGCGGAAAGTCTCAATCAGGACCGGTGCCCACGCGCTGGGCAGCGGCTCATCCAAGGCCACCGAGCGGAGGGCAATCTGAACCGTGAAAACCTTCCGATCGCCTTGCATGAGTTCGAAACTCTGGGTGTCGCCGAAGGCGCGTCGCCGGTAGGCGAGTCCACGCTCTTGGGCCATCGAGCGCAGCACCTGCTCCAGGAGGACTTCGGTTTCATGGCGTGCCCGGTCGCGCCACCAGGCGTCGAGATCGACCGTGGGCCGATGGGGGCAATAGTGCTGCAAGGCCACGCCACCGCCGATGACGATATTCTCGGCGGCCCGTTGGCCCCGGAGTCGCGACAGAACTCCCGCGGCCAGGACGTGAAGGCCGACCGGGGGCGTCGGTTGATGCAATTGCATAGGCGCTCGCGGGCCGAACCGCTAAGCTGCTGACCGCTGACTGACTGACCGGCGGCCAGGCGGAGGAGTCTACCAGACCCGCCAAGCGCTCGGCAATGAGGACGACACCGATGTGTGGCCCAGATTCGAGGCGCGTTGGCACTCGAGGTCGTCTGCGGCGTTGACGATACCCCAGACGGGCGGGAAGGCGTTGGACCATTGAGGTCTGTCCCAGCGGCCCGGCTGAGGGGATCGAGCTGGAGCGGCGCGCCCCCGGGGAAGGCGTACCGGTTGTCATAGTCCAACTCGAACCGCAGCAGATACGACGGCGGCAAGTCTGGCGGCCCCGGATGCCGGACCCGGAAATGGAGCCAGCCGTCGTTCTGGTGGAAGGCCTCGTCGTCCCAACTGCCGTCCAGACCGTCCCACCACGACCAACCCAGGTTCTGGTGAAAGCTCCGCATCACGATGTGGACTGAAGGGAACAGGTCCGTGGGCGGGGAATCGGCGAAGCCCGTCTTTTCCTGAGGCACGATCCAGCCGCAAGTGTCCGGGGTCGCGGGAGTGTTCGCCCAATGCGGCTTGAGTTGGTCCACGCCCGGCAGGCTGGTGAAGTCAAAGCCCTGTTGCGGGCAGCCCGAGCCCACGCCCGAGTGTTGTGGTGCCGCCCCGCGGAGCCGGTAGTAGATGGGACCGATCTCCGGGGGAAGCACGTACCCCGGGCTGGCCCCGGCCACGTCCGTCCAGGGACCGATCACGGCGGGCGCCGATTGCAGCATCGGACGGCCTTGCCAATCCAACCGGACGCCCGTGGGCGTGCGGTGAACCTCGATGGCGGGAAGGACGGCCGGCGGTGTGAACCGCGGCCAGGCGTAGCCGTTGCCCCGCATGAATCCCGAGTAATCCTTGGCGGTGATGACCTGCTGCGCCTCGGCAGTTGTCAGTGCCAGCACTGCGGCCAGCCAAACAGCCACGAACGATGGTCCAGGCATCGCTGTGCCTTGCGTGGCCTGGGAGTTGCCGGGGCTCCACCGCCTCCCACGCTTCGAGCTCTGCAAACCGGGCACGCCGCCCGCAGGGTTCGTCTCTTGGGTCGATCGCGAGCTTTTCATTTTATCCTCAAGCAGTTGCGTACGGCCGACATTTCTGCCGGCTCGGTTGTCGGGAAAGTCGGCTGCAAGGTTACCGATGCCGGCTAGAAAGCCCGCGGTACAGTGAGGGTGCAGAGTCGGGTTGTAGCGTTCCTCAAAAATGACACTATAGATCTGGTTTTTAGTAGTTGACAACGGCCATCCCGCAGCCAATCCACCCCACAGGGCATTACCCTGCCCTGCCCGCTCAGTCCGCACTGCACCGTCCGTGCCGGGCGCAAACCGGAATGATATTGTGGATCTGGTTTTTAGTAGTTGACAGCGGCCGTCCCGCAGCCATCCAATCCATGCCCCACAGGGCATTACCCTTACCCTGCCCTGCCCGCTCAGTCCGCACTGCACCGTCCGTGCCGGGCGCGAACCGGAATGATATTGTGGATCTGGTTTTTAGTAGTTGACAACGGCCGTCCCGCAGCCATCCAATCCATGCCCCACAGGGCATTACCCTGCCCTGCCCGCTCTGTCCGCACTGCACCGCCCGTGCCGGGCGCAACCCGAGGACCGGGCACGGTTGATCACTGCTCAATCTCGTTGCGCCCGTAAGAACACCGACGCCTCGCCCCGGTTGGTGTAGGTAAAAGCCTGCGCCGCGTTGGTGAGCGTGAAGCTGAACGCGGGTTGCCACTCGGCCAACCCGCCCAGAGCCGGTGCGGTCTGGACCTGGTAGCGCACACCCACTTCGCCCTCGAGCGTCAACTCGAGCACCGGCCCGGTCACCGCGCGCACGGACAACCACGGCGCACCGCCGCCGAGTTCAATGGCGCGATAGAACTGGTGGCCCGTACCCGGGTTGGCCAAGGGCACCGTCGCCACTCGATCCGCCAAAGCCACGGTGCCCAGCCGGCTCCAAACCGCCTCCGCACCGGCCGCCGCACTGGCCTCGATCAGGTAGGTTCGACCCGGCCGGCCGTACAGACCCAACTCGAGCGATGTGCCGCGCTGGAGCCAGAGCACGGGCAGATCGGCTACCACGATGACTCGACCGGCGCCCATCGCCCCGTTGGTGACTACAAACCCACCCGCGCGCACCCCGACCAACTCGGACAGTGGCAACCCCACCACCGCCGAAATCGCGTCGGCCCGAGCCCCAAACGCTAGCCGCCCCAGATTTCGCGTGCCGGGCACCGCCCGGGCCGGATCCAAGCCAAAGTTCAACTGCCAGCGGCCCGCACCCGCCGGCTGCAAGCCCGCGGCGGTCACTTCGGGGGCGACCGACTCGAGGGCGAGGTTTTCGAGCCAAGCGACCGGCGCGTCGATCTGGCAGGTGAGGTTGGTCAAATCGAGTCGGGCATCCAACACGATGGGGACCGAGGCGGTCTGACCGGCGAGGAGGTTCGTCGCGCCGAGGCTCAAGCGGAAGTCGGCGCGGGTATCGCGCACAATGACGGTGAAGCTGCCTGTGGCGCTCAACGGGGGCACGCCATCGTCGGTCACGATCACGGCGATGCGGTTGGTGCTCGGCCCCTGGAACTCGGCCGGCACCCACCGGAAAACGCCGCTCGAGGAGTCGATTGCCGCCCCCAACGGCGCTCCTGCCGCCAGGGTAAAGGTCAGTCGCTGGGTGGGCAGATCGCGGTCCGTCGCCGAGCACGGCACGGTGAGGGTCTGCCGCTCATGGACCGTGACGTTGGCGATAGGGGCGAGCAGTGGAGCTTGATTGACCTCGTTGACGACGACCGTTACCCAGCCCGTGGCGGAGAGCGGGGGCTGGCCGTTGTCGGTGACGATGACCTCGAAGTGGTTGGTGCTCGGCCCATGGGCTTCGCCTGTCGGCCAGAGGAGTCGGCCAGTCGCCGACTGGATCGACGCGCCGCCAGGGGCGCCCTGTCCAAGCCGGTAGACCAAGGTCTGACCGGGATCCGGATCGAGGGCGGCGAGGTCTAGGACCAACGTCTCGCCTTCATCGAGCAGGCGGTGGGTCGTGACGGGGATGACCGGCGGCGAGTTGGTGAGGCTTACGGCGGTCTGGGCGTCGGGTTGGGTCGGCGCAGCCTCGCGATTGCCGCTCCGATCGACGGCGACGCTGTAGAAGGCATAGGTGCGACCCAGTTCGCCGGGATAAATGGCGCTGTGGAGGGTGGTGCCTTGCAGCCAGGGGACAAACGGCCCCTGATCGACGCTCACATAGATGTCGAAGAAGGCCAGGCCGCTGCCGCCCGGATCGTCCTCGCCGCTCCAACGGGTGTTGACCTGTTCGTAACTGGCCGCCGGCAAGGCGGCGATGACGCTGCTCGGTGCGGTGGTGTCGGCGGGCGGAGGCGCGACGTAATCGAGGGTGTAAGTGCCCGGGCTGTCGTGGTCGAGCAGGTGGAGGAGATGCTGGCGAACGGGGGGCAAGCCGGTGCCGATGAAGGTTCGGTCGGTGGTCCAGACGTTGGTCTTGAGGTACAGCTCGACGCCATCGGCCCTGCGGACGCGGTGCAGCGTGTACTGGCCATCGCTCGGCTCGAGGGCGCGCAAATAGGCCCAACCGGCCGGCATGGGCGTGGTCAATTGAACCGTCAAATGACCAGGGCCGGGCGGTTGGTCCAGGGTCCATGCCTTGACCGTCTGGACGGGATGGGTGCTGCCATCGCTCAAGTAGAGCGTGTCGGGTAGATCCTCGAGGTCGGGCAGGTCGTTGACGAGGAAGTCGGGTTGGCCGTCCTCGAAGGGGCCTTGGGCTTGGACGAGCTGGATCATTTCGTGGATGCTCACCTCATCGACGAGCGAAAGGTTGGCTTTGCCGAGGCTATCGAGGTGTTCGAAGGTGGCGGAGTAGTCGGTGAACAGCCCTTGCAGCGTCGAGGTGAAGAGCCAACGGCCGATGGCGCGTTGGTTGGGTCCGAGGAAGCCAAAGTTCGCCGTGAGCGATGGGCTTTGAGGGCGGCCGGCCACTACGGTGCCGATGATCTTGAAATCGATCAGCAGGCCGCGCTCGTTGTCGACGATGCGCGGTTGGCCCGAGATGATGCGCACGTTCTGGGCTTCACCTTGGCCGCGGTTTTCGACCATGACAGCCAGGTTAAAGGGGAGGCTCGGCTCGCGCTCTGGGGTGAACGGATCGTCGCTGAACACGTCGCGTTGATGGAAGTACTTCACGAAGAGCGCCGGGTCCGGGTAGACCGTGATTGGCGCCTGATACAGGGGAATGGTCACTTCCACGCCGTCCTGCTGGTAGAGCACCAGGCCGCCGACCCCGTACGCGGTGGGGCCAGTGGGCGCGGCGTCGCGCGTGGGCACCAGAATCCAAGAGGCCGACCCGCTCTGGTTGGCTGGCAACCGGCCGCTGCCATCCACCGCGCCCAAACCGACCACCACGGGATCGCGGATGCCGAAGATGTGGTTGGCGGGTTCGCCGTTGGCGTCGGTGACGGTGACCAGGACCTGGATCGCCTCGAGGCCCGAGGTCTGCGAGCGGTTATCCAGTTCGAGTGTGGCTTTGAAGGCATTCCGCGTGAGGACCAAGTCCTGGTCGATCTGCAATCGGATCTTGGCGCAGACGCCGTCGCCGGCGGCGGCCGGCGCAGCACCGTGGAGGCTGGGGGAGCGGGCGCGCGGGACTCCCCCGAGGGTTACGAGGGCCTGCCGCTCGAGGCTCTCGAGCGCGGCGGCCAAGCCGGCATTGTCTGAGCCGGTGGGGTATTTCACACAGACCCGCGGGATGAGTTCCCAGTCGGCGAGGTCCCACTTCAAGGTGCGGGTACCGGGCGTGCCCGCCGAAGCAGGGAACTTGCCCGTGAACCCGACCCAGACGGCCATCGGACCGACACAGAATTCGCCCGACAAACCCTTGCCATAGCAGTACTCGATCGAGCCGCCAAGTTTCCCGAACTTGAACTGGGCGCGAGCATCGGCTTGGACGGTGTACTTTTGCCCGCTGGGCTCGGTCAGGGTGGCTTTGGCGCCCAGGGCGCAGGTGAGGGTTGGGTCGAGCGACCCGCCCAAGCGCGCGCAGAACTGGATGTTGGTGAGGTGGCAATCGGTCTTCAGGTCGACCGAGAAGTTGAACTTGACGGGCAGCTCGAGCTTGCAGCCGATTTCGGCGGAGTAAGCGATCTCGCCCGCAGGCGTGCCGGCCTTTCCGGCGATGGGCGGGAGGCCGGCGACTGGCACTTCGAGTTTGCCCCGCAACTCGAAGCTACCGCCGGCATCGAGGGTCAACCCCATGCCCAACTCGTCGCAGCAGGTGCACACCTTGACGCTGGCCGAAGGGACGAATTGGATGTCCTTGATGTAAGGCACCTCGCTCAAGGCGAAGGCCAGGACATCGGCGATGGCCTCGAGGAGGGTGCCCTTGGTCGAGACACCGTAGCAAACCGGCTCGAACCCGGCCCGCTTGCAATCGCAAACGATCAGGGGCTCATAGCGCACCGGCGCGACGAAAGGACGTGCCTCGGTCGTCGGTGGCAGGGCTGGCGGCCAGATCGCCGGCCACTGCGGGGCCATCGGGGTGGCCGGCTCGGGCTGGTACTGCGTCCCGACGCCCTCGCCCGGGCCGCCGTCGTCGCGGCCCACCGTTCCCGGCGGGAGTTGTTGGGGATCGATGAAAACGACCGGCGCGCTATAGGTATTGGTCTTGCCGGGGCAGAGGAGCTTCCACTTGATGAGCGCCCAAAAACCGTGGGGCTGCTTTTTTGCGGCCGCGAGCTGGGGCGATTCGTTGGCGGGAGCCGCGCCGTGTTTGGTGACAGCCGCGCCCTCGACGCGGCGGAGCACCAGGGGCAAAGAGATCGATCCTTGGGCCGGCAACCGGCCCAGCTCGGTCGAGAGGGCGGTCACTTCCCAGTCGGGATGCTCTTCGACCTCGAACTCGAGATCTTCGGCGGCGACCAGGCCATGGTTGTTGATCTGGAGGGTGACCTGCCCGACGCCACCCTGGATCTCAGAAAGGTCGACGAGCGTTGGATCCACCGTCACCACCGGCACGGGCACGAAGGTCTCGAAGGTGGTCTGGATGGTAATGCGCGTGCGGTCCTCGATGGTGGTCGGGACCACCGTCCAGCGGTACTGGACCGTTTCACGGCTGAGGAAGGCAGGGATTTCGTTGGTCTGGCCGCCGCGCACCAGGGTCGTCCCGCGGAAGGCCGAATGCTGCGGGGCCGACACCTCGAGGTCGTAGTGCGCCTCGAGCAACTGCGCGACGAAGAACCGGCCCCGGGCATCGGTCGGGCCGTTGGTGACGACGGCGCCGGTGTAGGCGTTTCTAAGCGTGACCTGGGCGTTGGTGACGCCCGGCGCACCAGCCGCGTAATAGGTGAACTCGTCCTCGACGCGGACCAAGAGGTCGCCGCGGTTGTCGCTCACGGCGAGGAACTCGAACGGCACGGTCACGTTCGAGCCGGGTTCGCTCACCACGAGGGCGCCGCGATACGGGCCCAGCACCACCTCGAAACCCGGGGTCAATAGGAGCGTAACCTTGCGGCTCTCGCCAGGCGCGATCGACGGCAGCGGATTGGCCGTGGCCACACGCAACCACGACTGGCTAGGCACCGCCACGGTCACCAGTCCAGAGGCAGCGCCGCCCTGATTCGAGACCTCGAACTCGACGCGTTGCTGACCGCCGAGGGTCATGGCTGCCTCGAGTCGGCCGGGCGCGACTGCCAAACGGGCACGCAAGGGTTCGAGGCGGACATAGAGCGAACCGTCGGCCCCGGCGCCCGCGCTGCTGGTGAGCTGGAGGCGCACCTCGCCGAGCACCTGCGAGAGGTCCTTGGCCGCAACACGGTAGGTCAGCGGCGCCTGGCCCGACGCCGGCACACTGGTCTCGCCCAAGGTCAGCGACACCTCGAGGTTGGCGGGCGCGTCGACGACACTGGCGGTAAGCCCGCTCAGAGGCACTTCGCTGAGGTTCACGACCTGGACAACGCCCGTGACGCTGGTCCCTTCAAGCACCCGTACGGCCACGCCGGGCGGCGACAGCTTGAGCCCGACCAACCGGAACGTGTCCTGCACCGGCGCAGTCGGTTCGCCCGGATGCGCCGCGCCGACCTGGTAGTCGCCCGCTTCATTGGGTAAGGGGACGAACTCGACAGTAAACTGGCCGGTATCGTCGCTCAGGGCGGGCAAGACCCGCCGCGTGCCGCGCAGCCAGATGTGGATGTTGACCGGCACGTTCGCCGCTGGCCGGCCGTCTTCGCGCCAAGTGGCCGTGCCGGTGAGGGTCACGGTGGTGGAAATCGCCCCGGTGTCCAGGTCGGTCTGCACCGTGGCGGTGTAGGTGCTATTGACCTGGATGGGAATGGCCGAGATGGCCGTGTTGTTGTCCTCGAGGAGTTCCCGGACCCGGTTGCCCTGGTCGGTTACCACGATGATCCAGTACTGGCCCACCACCCCAGGCAGCCGGAAAGACAAGCTCTGGTCGAAGGCCGCTCCCACGGGCAACTCGCGGTTGTAGAGGTAGTCGCCCAGGAAATAGTCGTTGCCTACCAACGCGTCGAGGCTCAAGAAACAGCGGGTGAGAATTCCCGCACCCGCCGCGCCGAGTCCGCGGTTTTCGATGCGGTAGCTCACAACGCCATCGGCGCCGGTCGACCCCTGGGGCGGCACGCTTAAGTCCGCCAACACCAGGTCGGGCAAATCGCCATCCGACACCACCACGCTATCGAGGCCCGGCGTGAAACCCGCCGCGCTCGCCGTGAGCACGACGCTTTGGTTCCCATCCGACACGCCATCGGCCACGGTCTCGATCGAGAACGTGGCGCGGTCGGCGCCCATGGGGATGGTGACCGTAGGGGGCACGATGACTTCGCTCAGATCGCTGCTGGCGAGCTGGACGGTCAGGGGGTCGGCGGTCGGGGTATTGCGGCTGACGGTGGCGGTGGTAGCCGGATTCAAGCCTTCACCCACCACATCGCGGGCGATCTCGAGCCGCAGCGTCGGACCGTCGTCGTCCAGCACGGTCAATACCGCCCCCGTGCCTTCGCCCAGAGCCGCCCGGGAACCGCTGGCACGAATGAAGACGCGCAGGAACACCGCCGTGTCGCCGTCCACGATCGAGTTGTCGACGGCCGCCACGGGGAAGGTCGCCGTGGCTTGGTTTTCGGGAATCACGATAGTGGCCGGCAGCCGGACTTTGGCGGGGTTGGTGCTGACCAGGTCCAGCACCAGAGGATGCACGCTGATCGGCGAGCGGGTCACCGTCGCCCGTGTCGCCAACGGTCCGGCGCCCTCGCTGACTTGCGCGTCCGCCAAGCTCAAGACAACGGTAGGCAAATCGTCATCGACGATGGCTACGCCGGCCGTGGCGGAGGCGAACCCCGTGGCGGAGGCTGTCATCCAGTTGGTGACCGTGCCTTCCAGCAGGGCGTCATCCACCGCCAAGACCGTGAACGTCCGGCTCCGTTCCTGGGCTGGAATCACGACCGCCGCCGGCGGCAGGAGTTGGGCCGGATAGGCGCTGTTGAGAACAACCGTCAGTTCCTGTTCGAGCGCGTGATCGCGCGTGACCCGAGCCGAGACGCTCGAGCCTTCGGCCACGGTCGGCGCGTCGAACTGCAACGTGAGCAGGGGCCGGTCGATGTCCCGGACCCAGACCTCCGCCAGCGCCTCCGCATAGTCGGGGGCGAGCGCTCCGATGCGGACCAGGCGATCGCCATCGATGAGACCGTCGCGCAAGGGCGCCAGGCCAAAACTGGCGGAAGCGGCGCCGGCGGGGATCACGACGCGGTCCGGGACGCTCAGTTCGGAGGGGTGACTGTTGGTGAGCGTGACTTCGAGGGCTTGGGCCCAGGAGCCGTTGCGGGCCACCGTGCCGTTGAAGGGCGCGCCGCCCTCGTTGACTTCGGCGCGCGCCAAATACAGCCTCAGCTCAGCGGGCAACTCGGTGAGGTCGGTTGCGGCCTGGGTATTGTTGGCCTCGTTTTCCTCGAAGACCTCGTTGCGCGAGTCGACGGTGACCAGGAATCGCACCTCGCCAGCCATCAGGCTGTGGGCCAGCATCACCTCTTGGGTGCGCGCCAAGGCCGTGCCGGCGGCCAGAGAATTGGTGACCCGGAACTCCGCCAGCGGCACGACGATCCCGAGGACATTCGAGAGCGAGACCTTCTCCGTCCAAGCGGTCTCGAGGATCCGCAGCCGGCCCTGGTTCGTCACCTCCCAAACCAGAGTCGTCGGCAGGCCAAACGGCGCCACCTGGGCCGCTCGGACCTCGCTGAGGGCAAGGTCAGGGAGGGGTGGTAGGGCGGCATTCACGGGCGTTTGGGCTTCGTTGTTCTCCTCGTCGGACTCGGGTTGGGTGTTGCTCCGGTCGGCCCGGGCCACGAGGAGATAGTCGCCGGGCGCTAACGAAGCCGTTAAGGGCAGCGTGACGGTTTGGACATTGGTGTAACTGGCCCCAGGCGCCAGCGGGCTAACAAATGGAACACTCAACAATTCGGCGGCGCTGGCGCCGGAGGTTCCCTCGCGCGACAAATAGAGCCGATCGTGCCAAGCCGCCGCGGCCTCGGCGGTGCCGGCATTCCTGACGATCCACGTTACGGACACGGCTTGGCCGAGTTGCAGGTTGCCCGCGGGCACGCTTACCGAGTCCACCACCAAATCCGGAGCCCGAATCTCGATGGGTTGAGGTGTGCCAACCCAGTTGTTGTCTTCGTTCGCTTCCATGACTTGCCCGGCCTCGTCGGCGATCAGGTTGACATAGTACGACCCGGCCAGTCCCACGGGGATGATGGCCACACCCGTTTGGCGCAGCCCGCTGCCGGGAGGCAGGGTGTTCGTGGTGGCCATCGAGGCGAGCAGCCGAACCGAACTGCCGCCGGCCGTGCTCGAGAGGAACAACCGGTTCCGCCAGGGCGCCACCGCCGGTGCGGTCCCCAGGTTGGTCGTCGCCCACTCGATCTGAATCGGTTGCCCTGCCACGACCTGGTTGGGCACACGCAATTCGGCGAGCCAAAGATCCGGCAGACTGAGGCTGAACTGGGCCGTGAAGACGTCCTGGTCGGGAACCCCATTCGCGCCATCGGCGTTTTGGTCCATGAGATTACCCGCCCAGTCGGCCACCTCGGGTCCCAGGCTCAAGGCATAAACGCCATTGGCCCGCTGGGCCGGCACATGGATTCGGAACCGGTGGCTCTCCAGGAGCTGGATGCTGGTGGGCACGATGGGACCCAAGGGACCAGTGAACGCGACATCCGCCAGGATGAAACTGCCCGCATCGATCGCACTGTCGAAGGACACGTCCAAGCGGTCGACCGTTCGAAGCCACACCGCCGCCTCAGGTGGATCCAAGGCCGTCACCCGCGGGCCTTGCGTATCGATGGTCACAGGCAGGCTCGCCGTGACTGGGTCGCCGCGCAGGGGAATGAACCTAGCCGTGACACGATGCACGCCCGCCTCGAGCGTCGCCGTGCTGAACTCATACGCCCCGGCCGCCAAGTCCGGCCGCACTTCATCGGGGACCGCGCTGCCGGAGGAGGTGAATTCGAGTGTGCCGCGCTTATTGATGGTGGCGTCGAACCGGAGGGTCGTGTGAGCGGTGAGGTTGTCGGTGCTCGAGCGGCCCGAGTCGCTCCCCGCTTGCAGATCCAACGCCACCGCGGGATCTAGGAACTGGACGGTCACCCCGACCGTTGCGGCGTCTGCCGCGCCTGCGCCATCGGTGGCCAAAACCGTGATGAGGTGCGTGCCGGGGCTGAGGGAAGCGACCTCGAGTGCCGGGCCGGTCCCCAGCGCGCCGTCCCGATCCGAGCTCCAGGCATAGCTAAAGGGGGCCGCCCCACCCTTGGGCTGGGCCTGGAACCGAACAGGCGCCTCCTCGATAAACGCGCTGCCGCCGGCTGGGGAAGCGATCAACACGCGAAAACCGATCCCGCCCCGAATGGTGGCGGAGATGCCCGGGGTGTTGGTATTGCCGCCGTGCCAGGCCACTGTGTACAGGATCAGGCCGTTGGGCTGGAGACCAAAGGGCGTCTGGCCCGGCGAGGAATCGTTGAACAGGTCCGGGCCCAGATCGTTCGGGAAGGTCATCAACGGACTGTTCGTGTCGACCGGGATACGGGTCAGGGAGAAGTTGCCGCTGAACCGTTCGAGGCCAATGCGATCGTTGATGGCGTTGATGCCGGTCTGAAAGTCGTTATGGTCGGTGCCCAGCATTAAGCCGCCCCCGGCACGCTTGAGGTTCTCGTAGTAATTCTCCGTCAACCGCCGGCCCTCGGTCTCGTGGCGCCCGCGCCAATACGACGAAATGCTGCGTCCGTCGCAGATCACCGCTCGGCTTAGGCGCGCCTGGTACCAGTCCGCAATCGCTTGCCAGTCCGCCGGGTAATTGTCCGTCCCGCTCGAGAGATCGAAGACCCAGACTTGGTCGAAGGCTTGGCCGGCCAGGATGGCTGCGGCCTTTCCGTTGGCGTCCAGGTTCACGTAGGTGGCTCGGGCCCCGGCCCATTCGAGGGTGGTGAAGAAGCTCAATGCGTCGGCGTTGTAGCTGCTGCCGTGCACATTCACAAAGAGGACCTCTTGGTCCGGCAACTTGACGCGAACGACAACTGTGGCGGTGTTGTTGGTCAGGTTCGAGTCAAGCTCGCCGGCCAATACGCTGGCCGGTTGCGTCACGGGTTCATCCCGGCCCGGCACAACGACCCACTCGACTGTGGCCACCGCGCCGTTGGTCAGCGTGCCCAGGTTGCAGACGAGCGTATCGTTCTGGTTCGTCCAGGCGCCCTGGCTGGGCGTGACCGAGCCCAGCGTCGTCGCGGCCGGCACCGGAGCGGTCCAACGCACATTCGACGCCGGGCCAGGGCCATGGTTGGCGATCGTGGCGGTGAAGGTGAGGTTGCTGCCCACCATGGCCGGCTCCGGGACGGCGCTCAGCGCCAAGGCCAGGTCGGCCGCTTTACAGTAGCCGCCCTCGCCCGCAGCGTGCAGCGCCGCCAACTCCGCGTCCGAGACCGCCCGATTGAACAGCAACACCTCGTCCACGCGCCCGGCGAGGAACATCTGGCGCGTGTCCACCGAGCCCGGCGTGTCGGTCGGATGACCGCGATGCCCGAACTTGAGGGTGGCCGCCGACGACAGGTTGTGTGAGCTTGCCCCGGCTTGGGAGAGCACGGGCCGGCCGTCGAGGAAGAGCGTGAACCGGTTGCCCTGTCGCCGTGCGCCGACCAAGTACCAGGTGTCCGTCGCCAGCGGGCCTACACCGGCCAGGAGCGTTTCCACCGCGGCCCCGCCACCGAGCGTCAAGACAAGCTGGGAATCGCCGATCAACGACAGCGACCACCCCACGCCGTCCGTCGAGCTGGTCTGAATGTACTTCTCAGCTAGGACTTGCTCGGCACCGAAGGCGCCGAAGTTCAACCACAACAGCACCGTGAAATCGTTCGTGCCCACATTGAGCGCCGATTGGCCCGGCACCTCGACAAAGTCGCCGGCGCCGTCCAACGCGAAGGCCAAACCTACCCGGCCCGCCGCGAAGGCCGCGTCCCCGCGTAGCGCGCCGTGCTGGCCGCCGACCGCGTCCAGCGCCGTCCCCTCCGCCGGCCACCAACCGACTGCGCCCGCCACCAGCGGGATGCAGACCCCTTCGCCGCCGACCCGCAAGGCGACACTCTTGGCGGTCTGCTCGAGCACCCATTCCTGACCGGCCATGAGCGGGGCGAGGTCCATCTCCGCGAATGCCCCCGTGACCGAGCTAGCCGCAAGGAACGGATAAGTCGCTCCCGGGTGGGGGCGGTAGTTGTTGACCAAGTTGACGCGCAGCGTCCCACTCAGCGCCACGGTGCGCGAACCTTCGAACCGCCCAAAACCGGCGCCGACCACGGTGTCGGCCAAGGTCAACTCGAGTGCGCCGGTGGCCTGCTGGGTGAGCAGCCAATCGCTGGTCACCTCCGCTCCGGGCGTGCCCAGGGCGAGCCGGCCTTCGTTGACCAGGGACGCGTCGCGATTGGCGAAGAGCCGGCTCAAAGGGGCGGCGGCGGCTAACTCGAAGACGCCCGCGACATGGTTTCGGATCGTGACGGCCGCCGAGTAACAGCGCGCCTTCAACGGGCCCTCAGTCCAAGCGATGCTGCCATGATTATGGAGGGTGGTGCTGTCCCACAGCAGTTTCTCGCCGGGGCCAATCCAGCGTGCCACCGCTCCTTCCGGCAAGGTCATGGTCCCCTGCAACGCCCCCCCGGCCCACTCCCAGAGCGCCCCGTTGGCCATCGCGAGAACGGTCCCCTCGGCGCCCAAGGTGCCGCCTTCCACGCGCAGCGTGGCGCCGTCCAGCGACTGGGCGCCCTGCGTAGCTAAGGTTCCCGCGGTCAGCCGGGCCGAGCCGGGTCCGACCATAGAGACGCCCTCCACCAGCGTGTGCGTGCCTCCCCCGAACCCAAGCAGAGCGCTGTTCCGGTTGGTGAAGCTGCCCGAACTCGAGCCGCCTTGACGCAGCCATAACGCCCCGGCCTCTTGGCTGAAGGTCCCGTTCTGATTGAACACCCAGTCCGCATTGACACTGCCCGCGTCGGTCTTTGCGAAGGCCGCACCCGCGTCCACCGTGAAGGTGGCGGAGCGATTGCCGAATTCCCGGGTGAGACCAGTCCCGCCCTCGCACACAAAACGCGCTCCCGCGTGGTTGGCCAGGGTGGCCGGCCCGTTGTAGCACCGGGCTCGCAACAACCCGCCGGTCCAAGTAATCGTCCCGTAGTTGTGCAGCACTGCGTAGTCCCCAAAACGCTTCTCGCCGCTGCCGCTGAAGACAGCCGTCGTGTCGTTGGTCAACGTGATTGTCCCAAGCAGCCACCCGCCGGACCATTCGTGGACCGCCCCGTTCGCCGTCCCCACGGTGCCGCCTGCACCTGTGCCATTCAGGCTCCCGCCGCTGTGCCGCAGACTCACCCCCTGCAAGAGCAGCGTGCCGTTCAACTGCACCTCGCCCGCCGTGAGGCGCGCCTCGCCCGCCCCGACTATCGGCAGGTCCCCCTGCAACACATGGGTGCCCCCGCCA
>VHCO01000159.1 GCA_016871715.1 Verrucomicrobiota bacterium | reverse complement strand
CCGTCTCTAGGACCGTCAGTTTGCTCAATTGTTCAACTAAGGATGCAATGTCTGCCATGTTGCTTGTCTTTCCGTCTCGTCGTCATCCGCGGCCACGAATGGTTTAAGCCAACGGCCTGCTGGCCGACGATCTACTTTGTTGGGTTGCGGTTCACACTGCCTTGACCTTGCTCAGCCAAGGCGAAAGCATCGCGTCACGTCACGCCGACGCGGGAGCCGGCTCGCCCGACTCGGGCGACGACTTCTCGAGGTGGGCTTGCAGCACCCGGGCCAACTGGCTCGCGGGCGTGTTGAGCAACCGCACCAACCGGCGCGCCGGCTCCTGGAGCACGCCCATGAACTGGCTGCGGAGCACCTCCAGCGGCGGCAGGTCGGCCAGGGCCGTGATTTCCGCCGGCCCCAACCGCTCATCGCCCAAGTAACCGAACTGCACCTTCGGACGGTCAAACTCGGCCCGGAAACTCTTCCAGGCCTTCGCCGCCGCCGAGATGTCCCGCTGCCCAGTCACCACGGCCAACTGCCCCGCGAGCAGTCCGGACAAATCCGCCAGGCCGGCTTCCTTGGCCGCCAGAGCGAACATCGAGTTCTTGACGACGTGCAGTTCCGCCCCGACTTTACGCAGCCGATTCCGCAGTTCGCCGAAGTGGGGCACGCTCATGCCCCGATAATCCACCACCAGGAAGAACGGCGAGGCATGAAGCCGCTGCACGTACTCTTTCGCCAAAAGATTCTTTTCCGCGCGCATTGTTAAGCCAATTGGTAGTTCAAGATTTCTGGAATTCCCGCACCTCGAGCCGCACCGGCGGGCTCATCGTGCTCGCCAGCGTGCAGGACCGGATGAACGTGCCTTTAACACTCGCCGGCCGGGCGCGCAGCACCGCGTCAACGACCGCGCGGGCGTTGTCCACCAACTGCTCCGGCGTGAAGGCGACCTTGCCCACCGGCACATGCAGGTTGCCAGCCTTGTCGACCTTAAACTCGACCCGGCCGGCCTTGACTTCCTTGATCGCCTTTGCCGTGTCCTCGGTGACCGTACCGGTTTTCGGGTTGGGCATGAGGCCCCGCGGCCCGAGCACCTTGCCCAGCTTGCGGACCTCGACCATGGCCTCAGGGGTAGCCACGGCCACGTCGAAGTCCGACCACCCTTCCTGGCACTTCTTGATCAGGTCTTCGTAACCCACGAACTCAGCCCCAGCCCCCCGTGCCGCTTCGGCGGCGGCGCCCGGCTTGGCGAACACCAGCACCCGCACCGTCTTGCCGCTGCCGTGCGGGAGCGGCACCGTGCCGCGGACCATCTGGTCGGACTGCTTGGGGTCCACCCCCAAGCGAAACGCCAACTCGACGGTCTCGTTGAACTTAGCGCGAGGGAACTTACCCAGGACCTCGACGGCCCCCGGGAGGGAATAGCTCTTGGCCGCGTCGACGACCTGGAGCGCTTTGCGGTAACGTTTGCTTGCTTTCTCAGCCATCAGGATGTGCGGTGCTAGCGAGCGTTTGGCGCTCTCCCGCCGTTAGAGTTAATCGACCACTTCCAGCCCCATGCTGCGGGCTGTGCCGGCCACAATACGCAGACCCGCCTCCTCGTTCTGGGCGTTGAGGTCCTTCTGCTTGAGCCGGACAATCTCGAGCACCTGTTGCCGGGTCACTTTGCCCACCTTCTCCTTGTTCGGCGTCTTCGATCCGGTCGCGATCCCGGCCGCCTTTTTCAGGAGCACCGACGCCGGAGGCGACTTGGTGACAAAGCTGAACGATTTGTCCTGGTACACCGTGATCACCACGGGGACCACCATGCCGGCCTGGTCCTTGGTCGCCGCGTTGTACTCCTTGCAGAACGCCATGATGTTCACGCCGTGCTGCCCCAAGGCCGGCCCCACCGGCGGCGCCGGGTTGGCCTGCCCCGCCGGGATCTGCAATTTGATCTGCGCTGTGACCTTCTTCGCCATAAATCAGACTACGCTTTCTCGACTTGCCAGTACTCCAGTTCGACCGGCGTGCTCCGCCCAAAGATGTTAACCGTCACCTTCAGTTTGCCCCGGTTCGGATCGATCTCCTCGATCACCCCGCTGAAGTTCAAGAAGGGGCCGTCATTGATCTTCACCGTCTCCCCCACCTCGAAGTTGACCTTCGGCCGTTCGGTGTCTTCAGACTCGCTGATCTTGGCCTTGATGTAGTCAATCTCGTCCTGGGGCGTCGGCGTGGGCCGGTCCCCCCCCACAAAGCCGATGATCCCCTGGGTGTCGCGGATGAAATACCACGGTTGCTCGATCACTCGGTTGTTCTCGTCCAACAACTTCATGTCGATGAACACGTACCCCGGGTAGAGCTTGCGCCGCGTGACGGTCTTCTTGCCGCTGCGCACTTCGGCCACCTTCTCTTCCGGCACCAACACCTCGCGAATATAGGCTGCCATCTCCTCGGTCTTGAGGCGCTTCTCGATGCTTTCCTTGACCTTGTGCTCCTGTCCGGAAAGGGTATGCAACACAAACCACTGACTGCGCATAGGAGCGTCCCTCGACAACGGTTTCCAGCCTATAGCTTGGGCAAAATGCCACGGACGAACTCCAGGATCACGAAGTCCGCCGCCACCGTCAGCAGGCCCAGCATGGCGATGCTAATCATGACCACTACGGTCGATCCTTTCAGTTCCGCAAGCGACGGCCAGGTGCATTTGCGCAGCTCCTCGCGCGTCTCGGCGACATAGCCGGACAACCTCAACAGGTGGCCTTTGCGCCAAAGGTAGAGAAAGACCCCACCAATGATGGCCGCCCAAACACCCAATTTGATGTACTCGTTATTCACGCTGCTTCCTGATGGCGGAGGGGGAGGGATTCGAACCCCCGAGGGCGATGAACCCTAACGGTTTTCAAGACCGCCGCATTCGACCACTCTGCCACCCCTCCGCTCGCAAGCGGCTCGGCTGGCAGGGCGGGAGGGACTCGAACCCCCAACCGACGGTTTTGGAGACCGCTACTCTGCCAATTGAGCTACCGCCCTAGCCTCTGCCGCGCTGCGTTCATGAATGCGTCGTCGCCTGTCCCACCGCACGAGCTGGCCCCACGGTCCGCTGCCGGCCGTCCGGGGTTGCCCCTGCGCGATTCAACTATTCTATGACTTCGGTCACTCGACCGGCGCCGATCGTCCGACCACCCTCACGGATGGCGAACCGCTGGCCGCGCTCCATCGCGATGGGCGCGATCACTTTGACCACCACCGACACGTTGTCCCCGGGCATCACCATTTCCACTCCCTGGGGCAACGTCACCGTCCCGGTCACATCCGTGGTGCGGAAGTAGAACTGCGGCCGGTAATTGGTGAAGAAGGGCGTGTGCCGACCGCCTTCTTCCTTCGAGAGGACGTACACCTCGGCCTTGTAGTGCGTGTGCGGCGTGATGCTGCCCGGCTTGGCCAACACCATCCCCCGCTCCACAGCCTCCTTTTTGACGCCCCGGAGCAAGACGCCCACGTTGTCGCCCGCGCTCGCCCTATCCAGCAACTTGCGGAACATCTCGATGTCCGTCGCCACCGTCTTCTGCGTCTCGTGCAAGCCCACGATCTCCACTTCCTGCATCCGATTGAGCTCGCCGCGCTCGACCCGGCCCGTCACCACCGTGCCCCGGCCCTCGATATTGAACACGTCCTCGATGCTCATCAGGAACGGCTTATCGACCTCCCGCGTCGGGAGCGGGATGAAATCGTCGATCGCCGCCAGCAACTGCTGAATCGACTCTTCACCGGTCGCGTCCCCGGCCAGCGCCGCCTTCGAGCTACCCCGCACGATCGGGATTTTCTCCCCCGGAAAACCGTACTTGCTCAGCAAATCCCGCAGCTCCATCTCCACCAACTCCAACAACTCCGGGTCGTCCACCAGATCGATCTTGTTCAGGTAGACCACGATCGCCGGCACCCCAACCTGCCTGGCCAGCAGAATGTGCTCGCGCGTCTGCGGCATCGGCCCCTCGGACGCATCCACCACCAAGATGGCCCCGTCCATCTGCGCGGCCCCCGTGATCATGTTCTTGATGTAATCCGCGTGCCCGGGACAGTCCACGTGCGCGTAATGACGCTTATCGCTCTGATACTCGGTGTGCGAAATGGCGATCGTCACCGTCTTACTCTCATCCCGCACGGTGCCACCCTTCGTGATCTCCGCGTAGCTCTTGACCGCTGCCAAGTTCCGCCGCGCCTGCACCTGCACGATCGCCGCCGTCAGTGTCGACTTTCCATGGTCAATATGTCCAATCGTGCCGATGTTGACGTGAGGTTTGGTCCTCTGAAACTGCTCTTTTGCCATTGCTATTCCTCAGGGTTGTTTAGGTTCTTCGCACTCAATACTCGCTGGAGCCCATGACCAGGTTTGAACTGGTGACCTCGTCCTTACCAAGGACGCGCTCTGCCGACTGAGCTACATGGGCAAAAGTCAATCCGCTTCATCATATCGCACGCCGCCGCAAAACGACAAAAAACCGATGCCCCGCGGCTTTCCCAATCACATCTGAGCTCTCAGGGCTAACGGCTCTACTCAGCTTTTTCCACAATACGAAGTCGAGACTATAGGAACCGCACCGACCGGTGTCAACGCCTTTTCCAACAAATCTTGCGCCCAACTCACGGCCGCAAAAACTCTGCCCCGACCCGGTCGGCCAACCTCAGCCCCCTTGCGGTCAACCGAAACGTCCCCGACCCCACCACCCCCAACCCCTCGTCCGCCAAACGGCGCAACTCTCCCAACCACTCCCGCCGTAAGTCATAGCCCGTCGCCCGCGTAAACTCCTCGTACCCCCACCCCTGGTTCATCCGCAACCCGAACGCGGCAATCTCACCCGCGCGAGCCAAAGGGGGGAGTGTCTCGCTCGACTCGATCGCCGGTCGCCCTTGCTCGATCAGCTCGCAATACCGGGTTGTATCGGCCCAATTCCGCGTCCGCACACCGCGCACATAGCCCGTTGCACTTGGCCCAAGACCATAGAAACCTCCTCCACGCCAGTAGTTTATGTTGTGCCAACACGCCCAATCAGGCACCCCACTCGCGCTCCCGGGTCGTCGCCGGGCGAAGTTGGCGATTTCATACTGCTCGAGTCCGCGATCGGCCGCGGCACGCACCAGTTCCTCGAACATCTCGCAAGCCAGGTCTTCGTCAACGGCCAGGGCGCCGGCCTCGAGTTGGGCGAACAAAGGCGTGTCTTCTTCGTAAGTCACTTCGTAGCACGACAAGTGTTCAGGCTCCAGGGCCAGCGCCTCGGCCAGGGTCCTGCGCCACATCGCTAAAGTCTGACCCGGAATTGCAAACATCAGGTCCACGCCCACATTGTCGAACCCGACCCGCCTCAGGCAGTCGTACGCCCGGAACACTTCCTCCCGGCGATGGACCCGCCCCAACCGCTCGAGCAACTCGTCCTCCAGCGACTGGATCCCCAAGGAGATCCGATTGACCCCCCGCCCCCGCCAGAGCTCGGCCTTCTTTGCCGAGACAGTGCCCGGATTGCACTCGATCGTCCATTCCTCGGGTGCCCGCCAACCCGTTCGGTCCATCGCCGAGAACAGTTGCTCCCATTGCCCCACACTCAAGAGCGACGGCGTGCCACCCCCGAAGTAGACCGTGAGCGGCTGCAAATCCCCAGCCAGCCTCCCTAACTCGCAACTCACCGCGCGGATATACCGGTCCTGAACCGCCGCGCTGGCAGGAGCCGAGTAGAAAGCGCAGTACTCACACTTGCGCGCGCAAAACGGCACGTGGACATACAAATGCTGGATCGGCTCAGCCGGCTCCGAGCGCATCGCGAGAGCCTAGCCCTGGCGCGCGTCCGTGCCAAGCTTGCCCCCACCCGAGAAATGGTGCTTTCCAAGTCGACCCAACACGGTATGATGCCGCTGTGCCCGACCAACCGACCCAGACCCAGCGGATTGTGCCCGAGTCCATGTCGCGCCCCGGGCGTTCGGGGCCGAAGCTCTCCCCGTACGCCCAGAAAGCCGAGCCACCGCTTTGGTGGGCGTTCATAGCGTGCTACGCCCTGGCTTCGCTGGCGGTCCTTGTTGACTGGCAGCCTTGGCGCCCCCAAGCAGGCTGGCGTTGGACCGAAGGCCTGCTCTTCGTCTTCGCCGCTTTGGCCATTCTCAGCTCCTTAAGCCACCGGCTCCCGCTGCAGAACATCATCGCCTGCGCCCTGGTGATCGGGGCCCTGGTGTCGGCGGTGCTGATGATCGCGCATCGGAAGCCCTTTCCCTTTGGCGTCTTCGGGCCACAAAGCGTCAGCGAGTACCGGTATGACGCCGGCTTCGTCCTGGGCCGCTTGTTGCCCTGGCACCTGCCCTTCCTCTGGGTGGCCTTGGCGGTGAGCGCACGGGGCTTGGCGCGACTGATCCTGCGCCCCTGGAGGCGCGAGGCGTATTACGGCTACTGGTTACTGGGCGTCGCCGCCTTGCTGGTGGTGATCACCGATCTGTGCCTGGAACCGTACGCCGTCGCCAAGGAATGGTGGCTGTGGTCGCGGGGCGAGCTCTTCGGGGTGCCTTGGACCAACCCGGTGGCTTGGTTCAGTATCGCCGCGCTGGTGCTCGCCTTCGCCAGCTCCTGGTTGATCAGCAAGCGGCCAAGCTCGGTCGTTCCCGATCTCAAGCCACTCTGGGTCTGGGCCTTGTTGAACCTCTACTTCGCGACCGGCGCGATTCGCAGGTCCTGGGCCGCGGCCGACCCGAGCGAGGCGCGCCTCGAGGTGTGGTGGCCCGTGGGGTTGGCCTTGGCCCTCACTGCCGTGGCCGCGGGGTTCGCGTGGTATGGCCGACGGTTTGCCCAGCAAGCCCTCATGCCGCCGGCCGCCGCGCCAGTCTCAGCCGAGTGACGCGGAGCCCGTCCAATTCCTCGACCCGCAGCTCGTAGGGGCCCAGCGGGAGCGTGTCGCCCACTTTGGGAAACCCGCCGAGACGATGGGTGACCAGCCCATTGGTTGTGGTAATCCCTTCCTCGCGCACCGGCTCGCCTACCAGATCGGACAACTCGTGCAGCGGCAGAGCCCCGTCCAGTTCCCACGCTTGTTCCCCCGCCTTCCGCACCAGCGGTTTCTCCTGATCGAACTCGTCCTGGATCTGGCCCACGAGTTCCTCGAGGATATTCTCGAGCGTGACCATGCCCACCGTGCTGCCGTACTCGTCCACCACAATCGCAAAATGCAGCTTGCGCTCCAGAAAGAGCTGCAGGAGCCGCTCCAACCGTGCGGTCTCCGGCACATAGATCAACTTGCGGCTCACCGAGAGCAAGTCCGCGCCAAGCCCCCCGCGGGCGCGCATGGCGAACAAGTCCTTGATGTGAACGACGCCCAAGGTGCGATCGAGATCCCCCCCGTCGCACAACGGAAAGCGGGAGAAGCGGCTCTTCTCGGCCAACTCGAGGCACTCGGCCATGCTGGCTTGCGCATCCAAAACCGTGATCTCGCGCCGCGGCCGCATCACCTCCCGCACAATCCGCTCGTGGAGGTCAAAGGCGTTGAGCACAATCGTGCGGCCGAGCGAGCTTGCCCCCGTCTCCCGCGCTGAGGCCGCCAGAAACAACCGCAACTCCTCCGCCGAGTGCGCCGCTTCGCTTTCGCTCGCCGCCGGCAGCCCCACCGCCCCCAGCATCCACAGCGATGCGTGGTTTACCCCGTAGATAAACGGGTACGACAAACGATGGAACCACTCCAGCGGCCCCGACGCGAACAGGGCCACCGGCAGCGGTTTTTGAATCGCCAACCATTTGGGCGCTTGTTCGCCCGCGGTGATATGCAAGAAGGTGATCGCGGTAAAACCCACGATCACCGCGATGGTCTCGCGCGCATGCGCCGCCTCCGGCCCCGCCAATCCCACCCAAGGCCACACCGGCCCCAACAAGGCGCTGAACACCGGCTCACCCACCCAGCCCAACGCCAAACTGGCCAAGGTAATCCCCAACTGGCACGCGCTGAGCGATGCGTCCAAGTTGCGGATCACCCGGCGCGTGATGCGCGCCCGCGTCTGCCCCTTGGCAACGAGTCCATCCAGTTGCGTGTCCCGCACCTTCACCAGCGCAAACTCCGCCGCCACAAAAAACCCGTTCAGAAACACCAACACCAGGACCACGCACAACTTCAGGCCCACCTCCATGATCAGGTCCCAGTTCATGTCACAAACGCACTTCGCCGAACACAAAACGTAGGATGTCCTCGAGCGTCACAATCCCCACCTCGCGCTGCCGCCGGTCCAACACGATCGCCAACCGCTGCCCCGCCCGCTGCATCCGCTGCAGCGCCACCTCCAGACGCAGCGACTCGTCCAAGAACAACGCCGGCTGGAGATAGTCCTTCGCCGTCGCGCTCGGTTCCGGTTGCGCCCGGTATAGCGAGGTGCGCAGACTCACCAAACCAATGCTGCGCCCGCCCGGACTCTCCCGCACCGGCAACCGTGTCAGGCCCGTCGACCGGCACAACCGAAACACCTCGGCGATCGGCGCCGTGGCGGCGACGGACACCACCTGCGCCGCCGGCACTGTGATCCTCCCCACGGTCACCACCTGCAAATCCAATACCCGGTTGACCATCCGCCGCTCCTCCGAGCTGAGGGCGTGCTCCGATTCCTGCATCACCAGCCGCAACTCGTCACGGTTCCCAAACAATCGACCCGTAAACCGCCTCCCCCCGCTCCACCGCAGCAACAACGCCGAGAATCCCGCCACCAACGACACCGCCGGCGACAAGGCCACGTGGATCAACCGAAACGGCCGCGCCACCCGCAGACAAAGCCGGTTCGGGTACTGCCGGAAGAGCATCTTAGGCAGCAAATCCCCCAGCGCATAGAAGAGGAACACTCCCAGGGCCAGCGCCGGCAACAGCAAAGCCGGCCGAGCCCCCAGCCAACCGTAGAACACGTAGACCAGCAGCCCCACCACCACCGAACTGGCCAGCGTGTTCCCCACCAGGATCGTCCACAGAAACGGCTCGGGGTGATCCAGCAGCCATTGCAGCGTCCGCGCCGACGGGTGCCCGGCACGGGCGCGTTGTCGAATCCGCAGCGGGCTCAGCGCCAAGGCCCCCGCCTCCATGCCCGCAAACAGGAACGCGAGCCCCCAGCACAGCAGCAGCACCACCCCAAGACCCAGCGCGGCGCTCATCCTGACGACCTCCCAGGTTTCACCAACTCCACCACCAACTCCCGCACCCGCCGTTCATCGGCCTGCGTCGCCGTCAACCGCACCCCGCCCACCACCACCGCATGGCCCTGCAACGGCACCACCCCCGCCTGCGCCACCATGAGGCCGCCCATCGTGTCCACCTCCGCCACCTCGAGTAGGTCGCGGTACTCGCGCCGGAAATCCTCCACCCGCATCGTCCCGCTCACCCGCCATCGCCCCGGCCCCAACCGCTCCATGACAAACCCCTCCGCTTCACCTTCGCTGCGGATCCGCCCCACCATCGACTCTAGAATGTCCTCGGTCGTCACCAGGCCAGCGGTCGTGCCGTATTCATCCAGCACGATGGCCAGCCCTCGCTGCTGGCGCTGCAGACTCTTGAGCAACTGCAGCAAGTTGATGCTCTCCGGCACAAACGATGGAAACTCGATCGCCTCTGCCAGATCCCCCTCCGGCTCCAATAACAGCCGCCGCGTGTTCAGGACCCCCACAATCGTGTCCGGCGACTCGTCGTAGAGCGGTAGCCGACGGTGCTTGTGCCGGCGCGCCGCGGCCACCATCTCCGCCACCGACAAGTCGTCCGAGAGGCACACCATCTGCGCCCGCGGCCGCATCACGTCCCGCGCCGTCCGCCGGTCCAGATTGATGATCTGCAGTATGATCTCCTTCTCCGCCTCCGCCAACGTCCCCTGCTGGTATGCCAACTCGAGCAGCTCCGCGTAGTCCTCTTCCGTCGTCCCCGCCGCCGGTTTGATCGAAGTGGACACCCAGCGCGCCAACAACCACTGGTTGAGCCGCTGCGCCACCCGCCGCACCGGCCGACTGGCCGCCTGCAGCATCGTCATCAACCGCGCCACGCGCAACGCCCAGAACTCCGGCGCCCGCACCGCCAGCGTCTTCGGGATCACTTCCCCGCCCATCAAAATCATCAAGAACACTCCAGGCAGAATCAAATGAAACGGCCCCCCCTCACGCAACCCAAGCCCTAAACCCAACGCCACCAAACCCGCATTCGCAAACGTATTCCCCAGCACAATCGTCGCCAACAAATCGTGCGGCGTGCCCAACAAGCGCGTCACCGCACCGCCCCGCACCGGATCGCGCTCGGCCAAGTGGCGCGTCTGCCACTTGCTCAGCGTAAAGAGGGACGTCTCCGCCACTGCAAAGAAGAAACTCGCCCCGGCACACACCGCGAAGATCAAGCTGGCGAGCAACGGTGTAAGCCACATGGCGCGCCCACCATAGTCCAGCGGCGGACCCGTGGCAAAATCCTTTTGCGCCCCGGCCCCTCCAGTGTTATGGACAGCCCCTCTGGTATGACACCATGGCCTCATCTCGCCGGCGCCGCGGTCCTCCTGGCCGCTCTCTCGACGGCCACCTCTGCGGCACCGCCCACCCTCGAGCTCACCCTCGCCCACACGCCCGACGGTCTGGCCCTGGACTGGCCCAACCAAGGCCCCGGCGTCGCCTACTCGGTCCAAACGCGCTCGGAATGGGGCGCCGACCTCTGGCTGTTGCCCACCGCCCCGGTTCCATGGCCCCTCCCCGCACCGCCCTGGCTGGTCCCCACACCGCTCGCCCGCCAGCAGTTCTTCCGTGTCTTGGCCGTCCCCGCGGCCGAGCGGGGGAAACTCTTGCGGAGCGAATTCAAGCGCACGCTCTCCGCCCTCGAAATCAACTTCCTGCTCCAACTCCTCGAGCTGCCCCTCACCGTCCCCGGAGGCGTTCGCCTCTACCAACTCGTTTACGAGACCGTGGACCCTTGGGGGGCGCGCAGCCAGGCCTCCGCCGGGCTCATCCTGCCGGAGAACCCGACCCGGCCCTTGCCCCTCCTGAGCTATCAACACGGCACCCTCGTCCGCAAAACCGACGCCCCCTCGACCTTCACCGGCACCGAGTTCTACCTCGGCGTCGTCATGGCCGCCACCGGCTATGCCGCCGTGCTGCCAGATCTGCTGGGGCTGGGCGAGTCCCCGGGCCTTCACCCCTACCACCATGCCCGTTCTACTGCCACCGCCAGCGTGGACGCGTTACGCGCGGCTCGGACCCAGTGCGCCCGGATGGCCTGTGCCTTGAGTAGTCAGCTTTTCCTCGTCGGCTACTCGCACGGCGGACACTCGACCTTGGCTCTCCAACGCGAACTCGAGACCTACCACTCCGACGAGTTCGCCGTCACCGCGGCCGCCCCCATGGCCGGCGCCTACGACTTGTCCGGGGTGACCGCGGAGGACCTGCTCTCCGGCCGACCGGTACCCAACCCCTACTACTCGGCCTACTTGCTGGCGGCCTACCAGGCGGTCTACGGCTTCGCGCCCTCTTGGGCCGCCATCCTGAGCCCGCCCTACGACACCCAAGTGCCGCCCCTCTTCAACGGCCAAACCAGCGGAGGCCAAATCAACGCCGCCCTGCCTGCCGCCGTGACACAGGCCCTCGCCCCGGCCTTCCTCGAAGCCTTCCGCAACCAGCCCAACCATCCGTTGCGCGCTGCGTTGCGCGACAACGACCTGTACTCCTGGACCCCGCGAGCGCCCGTGCGCCTCTACCATTGCCGAGGCGATCAAGATGTGCCCTTCGCCAACTCACAGGTGGCGCAAGCCGGTTTCGCCGCTCGAGGCGTAACGGTTCCACTCCTCGACCTCGATCCCACCGCCGATCACGGGGCCTGTTTCCTGCCCAGCATCTTGGACGCGCGCGCCTGGTTCGACTCCATGCGCGATTAACTCGTCCAGTTCAGCACCATGCCGCGCCGGAGGTACGTCGGCGTGTCCAAATCCTCCCCGCGGCGAAGGGTCGGCTCGCTCTTCTCGAAACGCCCCTTCGGAACCACTTCCAGCGGCAACAACCCCTGGCGTAACCGGGCCGCGGCCTTCCGCCGCCGCCGCCCGCCACCCTCTTGTTGCAGGTACAACTCCCGTACCCGCTCGGGCGGCAACTCCGGCGCGGACGGCAGGTAACGCGAGGCCGACCGGTCGCCCACCGTCGCCCCGTGGGTGCCCGCTGGTTCCTCGGGCGAGACCGGAAACTCGGCTGTGGGCAAATGCGATGCCACCTCGACCGGCTCGGCGCTGCCCTCCTCACCCGGAGCCGCCCGTGCCCGCCGGGTTGCCACCAGCGTCACCGCCAAGCGACCGTTGAAGTCGGGATCGACTGCCGCTCCCAAAACGACGCGCGCATTCTCGCAGAGCCGCTCGATCTGCTGCATGAATTGATGCACGTCCTTCAGCGTCAAGTCCAGCCCACCCACCAGACTAATCAACACCGCCTCCGCATCGCCCAACACCCGTCCTTGGTCTAACAACGGGCTCGCCAATAAATGATCGAGCACCTGCCGCAACCGATTCTCGCCACTGCCCTCGGCGGTCGCGAAACAGCTCTCGGCCTGCCGCCCGCGCACCACCGAGCACAGGTCTGCGAAGTCCACCTTCAACAACCCGTCGCGAGTCGCCAAACGCCACAGTCCCCGTACCCCTTCGGTCAACAGGCCGTTGCCAATCCGCAGCGCCTCGACCAAGGTCGTGTGTTCGTCCAATAACGCCGCCAGCTTCTGATTGGGCAGGCAAACCACCGCGTCCGCCGCGGTCTTGAGCTGACGCAAGGCCACCTGCGCTTGCTGCTGCCGCCGCGCCCCCTCAAACTCGAAGGGCAAGGTCACTAAACCCATAACCAACGCGCCGCTCTCCCGCGCCACCCGCGCCAGAACCGGCGCCACCCCAGACCCTGTGCCTCCCCCCAGGCCGGCCACGATCATCAGTAGGTCGCACCCTGCCGCCACCTGGCTCAACCGCCCCACCTCCGCCTCCGCAGCCGCGCGGCCGATGCCCGGGTCGCCGCCCGCCCCCAAGCCGCGCGTGAGCCCCTCGCCCAATAACACCTGCTCCTCGAAGCCCGCCTGCCCCAAGGCCCGAGCGTCGGTGTGGAGCACGGCCAATCGCACGTCCCGCAAGCCCGCCGCTTGCATCTGGGTCAGCGCCTGGAGCCCAGCGCCCCCGATTCCTACGACCTTGAACCTCGGCACCCGCGGGCGTGCGGCGGCTTCGACCGGCTGATAGGTTTCGACAGGCATGGGTAAGTCCTGGGTTGTGCGGTTCAGTGCCGCTGGAACATCCGGCTGATCCCCTCCCGCACCCGCGCCGACCAAGGCGCCTGCGGTTTCCGGCGGTCTTCTTGGAACGATCCAAACTTCACAAGGCCAATCGCGGTGGCGAACTCCGGTTGGTCCAGCGTCGCCAGCAACCCGCTAATCGTGCGCGTGCGCCCTAACACCACCGGCAACCCGAACACCCGCTGCGCCAAACGCGCCATCTCCGGAACCCGCGCCCCGCCTCCGCTCAGGAACACGCCCGCCCGCAAATAATCCAACAACCCCGTGGGCTCGAGTTCCTCACTGATAATCTCGAAGATCTCCTCGAGCCGCACCGACATGATCCGCCGCAGGTGCTCGAGGTTCACTAACCGCTCCGGCAAGCTCAGGTCGCGGCTCAACGGGACGGCTTGGCCCCGCGCGACCCCGTCCGCCACCGCCGCCCCGTGCTCCAGCTTCATCGCCTCCGCCCTGGTCATCGTCAACTTCAACCCGTAAGCCAGATCGTTCGTCACGTGGTCGCCCCCCACCGCCAATACCCCCGTGTGCTTGATGATCCCGTTGGCATAGACCACATACTCCGTCGTCCCGGCCCCCACATCGATCACCAGCGCCCCCAGTTCCTTCTCCTCCGCCGTCAAGACCGCCAACGACGAGGCGATGCCATTGAAGACAATGTCATTGACCTCCAACTGCAGCTCCTTCACCACCCGAATCGCGTTCTGCAACCGATGCGTCGCCCCATGCACCACGTGCACATCCACCTCCAAATGCACCCCCAGCATCCCCACCGGATTCACCACCCCAGCCTGCCCGTCCACCGTGTAGTGCTGGCGCACCACATGCATCACGTGGTGGTCCGCCGCCAAGTTGATCGCCTTGGCGTTCCGCACCACGTCCTCCACGTCCTCGACCGTGATGTCCCGGTCCGGCGATGCAATGTTGTGGCGTCCCCGGTTGTTGAAACCGCACAAGTGCGCCCCGGTCACGCCCAGATAGACATTGCGGATCTCGACGTCCGCCATCGCCTCCGCCTCTGCCACCGCGTTCCGGATGTCCTCCGCCGCGTTCGCCGCATCCACAATCTCGCCTTTGCGCACCCCCCGCGAGCGGGCTTGGCCGACGCCAATCAGGTTGAGTGTGCCATCCGCATTCAGCACGCCCACCGCCGCGCAGACCTTACTGGTGCCAATCTCAAGACCAACGACGATGTCGGGGTGAGAGCTAAACATTCTTCTTAGGCCCCTTGAGGGGCGGGTTGGGCCGCGGCCGGGCCTCCGGCGCCTCCGGCGCCTCAGCCCAAACCACGGGACAGTTGTTGGTGAGCGACAAGTCCAGCGCCGCCACACGCTTGGCCCGCTGCGCGCCCGCCGCTTGGATCAGACGCCAACGTCCCAGTTGCCGCTGCAGATGCGTCCGGGCAAACGTCACGTGGGTCCCGTCGCTAGTCCACACCTCCAAAACCTCCGGCAGGGTAAGATCCACCAACTTCAGCTCGGTCAGCCCAGCCATGGGCGAACGCCCAAACTCCACCAGCAGGTCCAACGCCGCCCGCACCTCCGGCAGGTCCAACCGGTGCCCCACTCGCAACTGGGCCGGACTCAACCCGCGGACCACCGGCAACTCGGCCAGGCTAGCCTCCCGACCCTGGCCCGCCGGATCCGCCGTCCATGCCGGCATGACCACCCCGCCCGCATCCAAATAGTACACCGCCGCAGCCACACGCCCCGCCGCGTCCGCCGCCCAGCCCTGCACCTGCGCCACCGGCTCCCGCTCCGTCACCCGCAGCCGCAGCAATCCCGGCAACACCCGCTCCACCGAGGCCGACTCGATCTGCGGCACCAACTCCAAATCCCGCTTGAGCCGAGCCAAATCGATCGTCAGCAAATTGTCCCCCCGCCGAATCCCCGCCCAGCGCTGCACCAACTCCGGGTTCAGCCAGCGCCCGTCGGCCTGCACCTCGACCGTCTCCAACGCAAAGAGCGCGTTGTCGGTAATCACCTCCCGCCGCAACCACTCCCATCCCCGAGCTCCGCAGTACACCGCCACCGTCACCCCCACAGTCACCGCCAACGCCCAACCCACACTCCGCCACCGAGCCCGCGCTGTCGCGCGTGCCCGCGATTTCACCTCGAGCACCGAGGCCCGGTCCAATCGTCGATTCTTAGCTTTGCCCCTGGCGAACATGCCTTGCTTGGGGTCAGCCCGGCCCCCCCCCCGCTCTCGCTCCAACCGCGCGGCGGAGCGCCAAATCCACCATCCGTTGGCACAACGCCGCAAAACTCAGCCCCGCCGCCGCGGCCGCCTTGGGCAACAGACTCAGCTCGGTCATGCCCGGCAAGGTGTTCACCTCGAGCACCGCGGGCACCCCATCGCCACGCACCATCACGTCCACCCGCGCATAGTCCCGCCCGCCCACCGCGCGAAATGCCCCCAGGGCAGCCGCCTGAACGCGCTGCGCGGTCGCCGCGTCGAACCGTGCCGGTAGGTAATAGTCCGTCGCCCCTGCCGTGTACTTGTTCTGGTAGTCCAAGACTCCCACCCGCGGTTGCACCTCCACTACCGGCAACGCTTCATCCTCGAGGATCCCCACCGTCGCCTCCCGGCCCACCACGCGTTCCTCCATCAACACCTCCGCATCGTATCGCCGAGCCCCCGCCAGCGCCGCCGCCAATCCGTCCGCTTCCTCCACAAACTGCAACCCAAGGCTCGACCCCTGCCGCACCGGCTTCAACACGACCGGCGGTCCCCAACCCGCCGGCCAACCGGCTTGCCCACCCCCAAGCACCGCGTAGCGCGGCGTCGGCACCCCAGCCGCCACACACCGTTGCTTGGTCAGCACCTTGTCAAACGCCACCCGACTCGCCTCCGCATCGCACCCGGTGTACGGCACCCCCAAAACGTCCAACCGCCGCTGGACCGTCCCGTCTTCGCCATAGGTGCCGTGCAGCGCCAAAAAGACGACCTCTGTCCCCGTCGCTAGTTCCCACCTGTCCTCCCGCGGATCCAACTCCTCGACCGTGTGCCCCAAGGAACGTAGCGCCCGAACCACCGCCACCCCAGACCGCAACGAGACTTCCCGCTCGGCCGAAGGCCCACCCAACATGACCGTGATATGCCGGCCGCTTCCCATCTGCTTCACCCCACACCCCTTCCCCTTCCACCCGCTCGCGCACAACCACGCGCCGGGAGGTCCTCGCCAATGACCTCCACCTCGCTCTCCAACTCGATCCCGCGCGCCTCGCGCACCCGCGCGCGCACCGTCTCCACCAGCGCCAACACGTCCGCTGCCGTCGCCAAGCCCTCGGTCACCACGAAGTTGCCGTGAACCTCGGACACTCGAGCTCCCCCAACGCGCACGCCCTTTAAACCCAACTCCTCAATCAACCGCCCCGCCGCAACGGCCGCCGGGTTCTTGAACATGCACCCCGCGCTCGGCTGCTGCGGCTGCGTCGCCCAGCGCCGTCGGCTGTACCCCTCCATCCGCGCCCGAATCGTCTCCGGCGCCTCCCGACACCCTCGCAGCACCGCGCTCAGCGCCACGTGGGTCCGGAAAAAGGCGCAGCTCCGATACTGCGCTCCCAACGACTCCGCCGGGTGCTCTTGAAGGTTCCCCTCCGCATCCAGACAACGCACGCGCTCCACCACGTCGAATAGCGACCTGCCCATCGCACCTGCGTTCATCCGCAACGCCCCTCCCACACTCCCAGGAATGCCCTCCAGAAACTCCAGCCCCCCCACCCCGTGACGCCGCGCCTCGACCGCTACCCGCTTCAGCCGCACCCCCGCCCCGCATTCCAAGCGTTCACCAGCCACCGCAATCTGACCGAACGTCGGGTGCGCCAGGCACACCACCACCCCGCGCACACCCCCGTCTCGCACCACCACATTCGAGCCGCGCCCCAACACCCACCAGGGAATCGCTTTCGCCCGGCAAACCCGCACCAGCGCCGCCAACTCAGCCTCCGACACCGGCTCAACATACCAGTCCGCCGGCCCGCCCACCCGCAACGTCGTCCGCTGCGCCAGCGGTTCGCCCCGCCGCCACACCGTCCCATCGGACACCGCCGCCCGCAGCGCCGCCTCCCACTCCGCCGCCCGCGCAGGCTCCCCAGCCTCCGACGCAACCCGTGCCTGCTCTTCCGCTTCGGTCCTCATGAGCTGAACCCAGTCATCCCTGACCCCACCCACGACATTCCCGCGGCAGACCCGCCAGCGCGCTCCCCGGCCTCGACCCGCCGGACTGCGCTTCCGCGACGCCCACCGCCTCCCCACCGAACGGAACGCCTTCGCCCGCGGCGCGTTGCAGCAAGCTCAGCCCGGGAACCGCCGGTCGACAGTTCGTCACCCCGCCGCTCACCGCCTCTGCAATCCGGTTCGCCGCGCCGGGAAAATGCCAGTCCGCCATCGCCACGCTCATCCGCTCCCGCGCGACTTCATCGTGCAGCAACCGCCGCACCTCGCCCACCACCGCCGCCCCAGTCAGGCCTCGTTGCACCAGCATCCGCGCTGCCCCCAACTCGGCAAACGCCCGCGCGTTGTGATACTGATGGTTGTCCGCCGCGGCCGGATAGGGAATGAGGATCGCGGGCAACCGGACTGCGGCTAACTCCGCCAGCGAGGATGCTCCCGCCCGGCAGACCGCAACCGTGGCCGCTCCCAAGGCCAGTTCCATCTCGGTCAAGAACGGCCGGACCACCGCGGATCGGCCGAGCCGTCGATAAGCCTCGCGCACCCGCTCCACGTCAGCCGCTCCGGTGAGATGGATGAACTGGAGCTGGGGCTCGAACCGAGTCAGTTCCGACAGGGCCTGAACCGCCAGTTCGTTCAGGGCACTCGCCCCCTGACTGCCCCCCGTGACCAGCAACACCGGCCGGTCCGGCGCCAGTCCCAGCGCCATGCGGCAGGGCGCCGGGTCCAGCGCCTCGATCTGACACCGCACCGGCATCCCGGTCTGGCACACCCGCGTGTGCCACAACCGTCCCGCCGCCTCGGGAAAGTAGACAAACGCCTCGTCCACTCCATGCGCCAGCCAACGATTCGCACGGCCAGGAACCGAGTTCGCCTCGTGCAGGTAGGTCCGCGCCCCTGCCGCCTTGCCGGCCAGGATCGGCCCCGCACTGGTGAACCCCCCAAAAGCCAACACCGCCTCGACCGGCCGCGCCCGAAACTCCGCACACATGCACCAGTACGACCGATACAACCCCGCCAGGAACTCACGCCAACGCCCGATTTGGTAACCCACCGCAGGCAAGGTCACCGCCACCATGCCCGGCACCGTGCTGGCCGCCTGCCGATCGACCGGCTTGGCCGAGATCAGCAGCCGGACCTCGACGCCGCGCTCGAGCAGCGTTTCGCCGACGGCTAGTCCCGGAAAGAAGTGCCCCCCAGTGCCCCCACAGGCAATCGCCACGCGCGGCGCTGTGCGGCGGCTTCCCATCATGCCAGGCGCGTCACCGACAACGGCGGCAACCGGACCGTGGGCGGCTCGACCATCGGGGCTTCCTGCGCCCTTCGACCGATGCTCACCAGCACGCCACTACACGCCAACATCATCGTCAAATTCGAGCCGCCGTAGCTGATGAAGGGCAACGCTAAACCCTTGTTCGGCAAAAAGCCCGTCACCACCCCCATGTTGATGAAGGCCTGCAACGTCACCAGAAACGTCAGCCCAGTCCCCAACAACAACCCAAACGAGTCCGGCGCCCGCCATGCCATCGTCAGCCCGCACACGAAAAACACCAAGAACCCCAGCCACACCCCTAACGCACCCACCAGCCCGAATTCCTCGCCCACGATGGCGTAAATGAAATCGGTCCGGTGCTCCGGCACGTACGCCTTGCGCGTGCTCTGATTCAGTCCCACCCCCGTCACCGCCCCCAACGCCATCGCCGTCCGCCCCGAGTAAACCTGGTAGCCAATCCCCGCTTTGGTCTCCTCCAGGTGCAGCCAACTGTAGATCCGCCCGCTCCGCATCGGGTCG
>VHCO01000158.1 GCA_016871715.1 Verrucomicrobiota bacterium | reverse complement strand
GTCGAGGATCAGCCGGGGGTGCTGGAGACGGTGTCGGCGTACATCGACTTGAACGCGGTGCGGGCCGGGTTGGTGGAGGATCCGAAGGACTACCGGCACTGCGGGTACGCGGCGGCGGTGGGTGGGGATGCGAAGGCGCGGTCGGGGTTGCTGAGTCTGTATACGGGCGGCAGTGAGGGAGCGTTTCGGAGCGGGGCTGGGGCGGGAGGGGGGCAGACGGCGGGGGCAGAGGTGCGGGTACCGGGAGAAGAGGCTGGGGCAGGGACAGGGACTCGCGGGCAAGATGCCCGCGCTCCGCTCTTGGCCGGCGCGCAGGCTGCAGGGGGGGCCGAGGAACTCCGGAAGGCAAGGGTGATTGAATGGAAGGAGGTGGGTGCGAAGTATCGGCGGCGGTTGTTTGTGCAGGGAGGGGTGTCTGGTAGCAGCGGGAAGGCGGCGATGAGTCGGGAGCAGATCAAGCGGGTGTTGAAGAAGGGTGGGGAACTGAGTGTGGGGGAGGTGTTGCGGTTGCGGATTCGGCACATGACGGACGGGGTGGTGTTGGGGTCGAAGGGATTTGTGGACGGGGTGTGGTTGGCGCATCGTGAGCGGTTCGGATCGAAGCGACGGAGTGGGGCGCGGCCGATACGGGGCGGTGGGGTGTCGCTGGCGGGCTTGAGTGTGTTACGGGACTTACGGGTGGCATCGATCTGGTGAGCGAAATCCGGTCAGGGGCAATGGCTTACTCGGGGACCATTGCGCGGTAGAAGCGGGCTGGGGCAAGGGGAACCTCAGGATGGGAGAAGGGGAGAACGCCTGTGTTGTTCAACGTCTCGGTGAGCACGGACCAATCCGCCAGGTTGGTCGAGGTTTCGACACGGTTGAGGCGGCCGGCGTCGGCCTCGACGAGGAAGCGGAAAGCGCCCTCGGCGTCGAACTCGGTCTTGGTCAAGTGGGGCCGTTGCGGTTCGCGTTCGGTGAGGGCGCAGTCGTCAACGCCGTAGAGATGCCACTGACCGCCTTCACCTTGGAAGTGGAAGAAGACGGTCAGGGTGCTGCCCGAGGCCGTAGTAGTTAGGGCGACGGGGGTGTAGCGCAGATGGCTATAGAAGCGCGGGGTCCAGCGAACGGTGGCGGCGTTGGGTTGGGTACCGCCGGTGGGATCGATGCCGAGGCGGACGTGGTTGAGGCGGCCACGGTTGTTCCAGACGTCGTATTTCCAGGTGTTGTTTTCGCGGAATGCGGTGATGACCCAGGCGCTGAAGGTGTAGGGGCGCCCAGCGGTCACCGCGACGCGCTGGTAGAGGTGTGCTTCTGAGGAACTGCCGTTGACTGCGCCCTCGAACAACCAAGCGCCCGTATGGGGTTCGAGCCCCCAGAACCAGGTGCCGTCTGACGCGGCCATGTCGAGGCCGCCGGATTTCGACCAGCCAGGAATGGTGCGTCGGGGGCTGGCGCCTGAGCCTTGCTCGAAGCTGGGATTGGCCAGGAGGTTCGGTCGGATCGGGCGAGTACACGCCACGAAATCGCGGGAGTTACGTGCTCGGTAGCCCGGCGCCTCGGATCTCACCTGCAGGTGATAGAGCGTGTGCGGTGCAAGGTCCGGCAGCGCCACGGCGTGGTCGGTGTTGAGAGTGGGGTTGGACACGGACTGGGTGTAAGGGGGGTGGTTGGCAGCGTACTGGACGGCACTGCTGGCTGGCACGTCGGTGGTCCAACGCACGATGAAGCGGTCCGTACCGCGGTCCGGTTCCGCCACTGCGGGTTCACGTACCAGGCGGACACGCGGTTGGGCGGCGCTACCGGGGTGGGCCTCTTCCATGAGGGTGCCTGCGAGGTCCGTTCCGACCAAGGGCACGCCATTCCGATAGGCTTGGCCGTGTGGGAAGGGGTTGGCGGAATGGGTATAGGCGGACTGGATGAGCGAGCCGTGCGTGGCTCGGGTGACCTCGAGGTAGTACACCTGACCGGTCGTGAGCGGGCATTCGCCGGGTGCCCACACAACCAAGACCTCCGGGTCGGCTCCGACGCGTGCGGGTTTTCCCAGCTTGGTGGTCCCCACCTGAGGTCCGGTCGGTCCACCCTCGAGCACGCGAAACGCGTAGAAGGGTGCGGCGGGATCGGCGAGCCAGAGGGCGGCACTGATGAGGCCGATGCCGCGCGCGATGAGCGTCTGGCCGAGGCTGAGGGCGCCGCTGAGGCTGGCGCCGTTGGAGCGGGTGTAGAGGTTGGTGAGGAGGCCGTCGTCGTCCGACATGATGACGAGGCCCAGGTCGCGGTCGAGGTAGGGTAGGAGGGTGGTGCCATTGCCCAACCACAGGCAGCCTCCGGGCATCGGGTCGGAGAGGTCCGGCCGGGGATCCATCTGCATGAGGACGCCCCGCACGCCTGGGGTGGTAGTCCGAATCCGAACATAGTAGGTCTGGCCGGCTACGGTCGGCATCTCGCCCCAGCCATAGACGAGGCGATGATCGTTGGCGCCGGCGAAGGTACGCGCCACGCCGAGGGGAGTTCCGCCGGGCCCGCCCTGATGGAGCGTGAGGCGGTAGCTGGTGTTGGCCGGAGAGCGGAGGTAGATCATGGCGACGGGGCCGGTGGCGACGAACGTCTGTCCAAATTCTTCGTAGCCCGTGTCGTCCCAAAACGCTGGGTAACCCCATTGGGTGGCTTCGAGACGGAGGTCGACCCCGGACACGGTGCCGCTGGGTGGGACAACGACATTGAAGGCATAGGCGGAGCGCCACCAGACGTCCCAGGAAGCGACCGAGTAGGTGCCCGCGGGCAAACCAGTCATCTGAAAGAAGCCGTAGACGTCGGTGTCGTCGGCGCCACCGGGGAGAACCAGTTGTGCTGGGTTAGCGTTGATGGCGAACTCGTAGTAGCCGACGCCGAAGGGGTCGCTGGGCGCACGGCGAGCGAACCAGTTCGGGTCGCGCAAGTAGCCGGTGAGGGTCCCGGCCGAGGCGTGGCTTGAGCTCAGGACAACCCATGAGAGGCCGAGCAACCCGAGCTGAATGCTGCGCCGCATGGGACTACGCTCGGGTGGGCCTCAGGTACCGCCAAAGGGGAGGAGCTTCGAGGCGACCCAGGTCACCAGGAGCCCAGCCACGCTGTTGACGGTGACGACGACGGTCCAGCTCTTGAGGGTTTCCTTTTCGGTCATACCGCTGAGTCGGCCGACGACCCAGAAGCCGCTATCGTTCATCCAGGAGAGGAACATCGCGCCGAAGCCGATGGCGAGGAAGATGTAGATGGGATGGTGCGGCAAGGACCCGCTGGTCATGAGGGGATAGACCATGGCGGAGGTGGTGAGCATAGCGACGGTGGCGGAGCCTTGGGCCACTCTGATCACTGCCGAGACCACCCAAGCCAGCACCACCAAGTTCACAGCGTGGCCGGCGGCGGCAGCCTTGATGGCCTCGCCCACGCCGGCGTTCTTGAGCATGAGACCGAAGGCGCCTCCGGCGCTCGTGATCAGGATGATCACGCCGGCGGTTTCGAGCGGGGGGCCGATGAGTTGGCAGACCCGGCCGACGCTCAGCCCCTTTTGTCGCATGAGAATCCACATGGCGAACGCGGTCCCGATCAACAGCGCGACGTTGCGGTTGCCGGCGAACTCGACGGTGGCGTAGAGCCAGGGTTGGGCGGTTCGGAGGTCTGGGAGTGCGGCGAACGTCGAGGCGAGGCTGATGAGGAGGATGGGCAGCAAGACCGGCACGATGGACAGGGTAAAGGAGGGCAGTTTATCCTCGGGTTCGTCCACGATCTTGCGCAGGTCTTCGAGGGAGGCGCCGCCGGTCTCGCGCAAAGGGATCTCGAAGCGACGATTGAGCCAGCGGGCCACCACCCAGGATGCGGCCACGGCGGGGATGCCGGCCACGATGCCCACCATGATCGACAGGCCGAGATCCACTTTGAGCGCTTCGGCCATGGCCAGCGGGCCGGGGTGGGGCGCGCACATCGAGTGGGTGACCGTGCCGGCGCAACAGATGGCCATCAGGTAGAGCAGGTAGTCCTTCCCCGTGCGGACCCGCATGGCGCGCGCCAGCGGCAAGAGCAGCATGAAGAAGGTGTCGAAGAAGATCGGGATCGAGAGGATATACCCGCTGACGAGAATGGCTGGCCCTGCGCGGCGTTCGCCGAAGATGGCCAGGAAACGGCGGACGACCTTATCGGCCGCCCCGCTTTCCATGAGGCACATCCCGATGACGGAGGCGAGGGCGATGACCACGGCGATTTTGCCGGCCATGAGGCCGAACTCGCGTGTGGTCAACTCGACGGCCTGGACCCAGTGACTGCCTTCGAGGCCACCGGGCAGCGAGCCGGCTGGGGAGAGCAGGCCCGCCGCGATGGCCGCCAAGACCAGGGCCAGGAAGGCGTGCACGCGAAACACGGTGATCAAGAAGATGATCAACGCGACACACAGCCCGAGCACGGCGAAGGGCCAGTAACCCGGTTGCGCGCTGGCGGCGGCGAGCAAAGGAATCATGGTGCGAGGGTAGGGGACTGGTTAACGGCGGTTGGTTGCGCGGCGTGTGAGGGGCGGATCGACGCGCACCAGGTCCGTGCGGGTCTTACCTTGCTCGGTGATGCGCGACAGGAAGTAAACGGCGCCGTCAAGACCGATGGCGATCGAGTTCACGTAGAGTGGCCGGTCGCCGTTCGGGAAGAAGATGGCGCCGTGATCGGTGTATTCGCGGCGCGGGATGTCGTAGGTGACGAGGTGAAGGTTCTCGAGTCCTTTGGCCTCGCCCATGGCGGTGCTGTCTTTGCCTTTGACGCGTTGGCCGTCGCGGTAGATGGGGGCGCCGGTCAAGTAATGGAGGGTGCGACCGTCCGGGTCCAGCGCAAAGCCCAAGTACCCGTAGCTAAACTGGTCGAACATCCCGCTCCGCTGCGAGGGCAGGGAGGTGAGCCGATGCCAGACCTCGACCCGCGGTCGCGCGGGGTCGAATCGGAACAGGTAGCCGGAGTTACCGTGCACGCCGAAGACGGCTTGGTCCTGGTCATGCCAAACCGTTTGGCGCCAGTTGTAGCCCATGTGTCCGGGCGAGGTGGGGTCGTAGAGGCCGAAGTAGTCTTTCTTGAGGTCCTCGCCGGCCAGGGTCTCGATCGAGTCGGAGCTGCTGCGATAGGCCAAGATCAGGCCATCGCCGATGGTGAAGTAGGCAGCGCCATCGTTGGGGTTGACGGCGATCGACCGGCAGATGGTCCGGTAGTCGGCTCCCTTGCCGCTCTCGCCTTCGCGCGAGACTTTGCCGAAGCTTTTCATGTTCCGCTGAGCCAGGTCGAAGCGGAAGAAGATGCCGCTGGGCCAGGTTAACCCGAAGATGCGGCCGCGGCGGGTGTCCATGTTCATGGTCAGGACGCCTTCGCGTTCCGGAGCGATCCCTAGGTCCTCGAAGGTGCGCCGTTGCAGGTCGTAGGCGAGGAGGTGCCCGCCCGGGTAAGGTTTCCAACCTGCGGGCGGGATGCCCATTTTCTCCATGCCATCGACGATGCTGTAGTAGCCGATGTGGGTTGCGAAGTAGAGTTTGCCGTTGGCCTCGACGAAGTTCACGTGGCTTTTGCCCTGCACGATGGTCTGGGCGCCTTTCTCACCGCAGGCTTCGGTCAGGTCGCCGAGGGGTTGGATCTGCCGAGTGCGGGGGTCGAATGCGAACACCTGCGCGCCGACGTCGTACCGTTCGGAACTGAGGACGTAGTAGATCTTGCCGTCGCTGCCGGTGCCCATGCCGTTGTAGGTGTCGTGCGCATCCGCAAAACCAGAATGGTAAGGCTGGCCCACCAGCCGCCGGACCGGTTGGAAGGGGTCTTCGGCCGGGGCGCTCAGCCCAGGCTGGGCCATTGCCAGCAGGCCCAAGCCGAGCCCGAGCGGAACGGCGCCCGGCGAAGGGCGAGGGCCCGTCCGCGGGTGCGCTCGGCGGGGTGCATCGGTGTTCGAGGGCCGGTGTGCGATCGAGGTGAGCGTGAGCCAGTGGATGTTCATGCGGTGCTTGTGGGGTTAAGGGTTCGGGCGGGCCGGCTGTTGCCGTGCCAGTTCGACGCCTTTGGTGGTGACGTAGTATTTCGCCAGCAAGTTCGGGAGCTCCCAACTCGGGAGCGCGTCAGGATTCTGCACGTAATCGAGGAAGACGCGAGTCAAGACTCCAAAGTGGGCTTCGTGGCCGACTCGGTACCGGTCGGGGATGACGAGCCGAAAACCGTCACCTTCGCGAGCGACGGCGATGTCCGGATAGGCGGACTCGAGGCCGGCGAACTTGCGCTGCAGGGCGGCCCAGATGGGTTCGTGGTCCTGGCCCGGTCGCGGGACGATGAAGACGTTGGGCTGGTAGTTGTCCGCCGCCGCCTGCCGCACCTCGATGCGCGCCAGGCGCCCGCGGAAGATCGCCAACTCGGTGTCTTTGCCGCCGGGCGGCGCGGCGAACTCCCATTGGACTTCGAGCCGGACATGGTGGCCGCGCAAGGCATAGAAGACCGAGTTGTTGGCGTAGTATTCGAGCTGCCGCTCCCGGACGGCGCCGGCCAAGAAATCCGGGAAGTCCGACGCGCCGGTGACGAGGGCAAATTGTTCTCGGGTGAGGCGGGTCGGCCAGCGCTGGCCGCGGAAGACCTCGAGGTCGCGGCGCCAATCGAGGGTTTGGCCGGGGAGGAGGATCCAAGCCACCAGATCGACCAGGTGCGTTCCCACGTCGGTTAGGCCTTCGCCCAGTTGATGGATGTCGAAGAACCAAGTCGGCCGCAGGAGAGGCTGGCCGGCCACCTCCTTGAGAAGGTAATGGACACTGGCAAAGAACACCGACGGTTCCTCCGGGGAACCGGGCAGGCATCCGCCAAAGATCTGGCGGTCTTGGACCAACTCGCGGGCGAGTTGGTAGGCGATTTCGTAGCGCTGCGTCATGGCGTCATAGACCACGAGGCGTTGGCGCTGGGCGACCTGGACCAGGGCCTCGAGCTTGGGCAGGTCGCTGGTTTCGAGGATCCAGGGTTTGTCGGCCAAGACATGGAGGCCGCTACCGACCAGCGCCAGCAATCGGTCCACTTTCCCACCGTTGCGCCCGGACAACACCGCAATCTCCCCGGGTCGCTCCCGCAGTAGGCGCACGAAATAGTCCGGGCCGGCATGGACCTCGAGCTGCCAACTTGTGGGCCGGTCGCTGCGGCCGTTGAACTGGGCGATGCGCCCGAGGTGTGCCAGGAGGTCTGGCCCTAGCGGGGCGTACACATGGACCCGCTCGGACACACCCGGCAACATCTGCCGCTGAAAGAGCGCGGCGTGGAAATGGCCTGGGTCTAGCGTGATGAGCCGCCACGGTTCGCGCCCTTCCGCAGCGGCCGCCATCGGGTCGGTGCAGGCAAACGCCAGCACGGCCAACTCCACCGTTGCCCGTGTCAGTCGGCGGACCGGCCAACTCAGACGGACCTTGGCCAAAGTGCAGTCCCAGCGTGTGGACCGCTGCGTCATCTCAGGCTTCATATGCCGGTCGGGTTCGCGGGATTGCGGTGCGAACCGAGTGCTCACCGCGACTTTGGTTGAACGCGAACTCCAGGATGAGCGAGCCAAATACTCCGGCACCAGCTCGGTGTCAAGCGCGCGAACCTGCACGCGAACTTGCCGACACCCTTCAACCTTTGGGGTTGCCTGCCGATAGCATCTCAGGGACACACTACGGCTTGGCCGGTGACTGTGCCTGTGACTCGATGAGACCTCGCGTTGGACGACTCCGGGGAGGGAGGAGGCGCGGCTTTGCACGCGCCGCTGCCTCCCCTGTCCCGAGCGGGTTGTGCCGTGCGGCAGAGGGCGCGTCCTGCCGCCGCTCCGCCCTACTTAGCATCGACGCCTGAGTCGTGCCATGCCGCAACCTGCGCTGCAACTACTTCGCGAGCGGATCGAAGGTTCGCTGCTGTACCAGGTCCTGCTGCGCCAGGTCTGGTTTCGCCGCGTGGCCATCGCTGGGGGCACGGTGCTGTTGCTGTCGGGTCTGAGCCTGTTACGAGTCTGGACCAGCTCGCCTGCGGGCTTGATGCCGCCGGTCAAGGTGAGCCTGCTGGACCTGTTTCAGGCTTGGTCCCTGGACCGCTCCGCCGGCCGGCTGGCGGGCCGAGGTCTGGAGGTCGCGGCGGCCCAAGCCTGGCGGGCGGCACTGGTCAACAACCGGGCCGATCCCGAGCTGTTGCGCCGGCTCTTGGGCCATTTCGTCCAGTCCGAGCTCACGGTGCGAGAGTTTCCCGGTCCGGTCCTAGCCCATAGCGAATGGTTACTCGAGCTCACTGGCACGAACCGGGCCGATGTCACCCTGGCGTGCGCGGTCTACGACAAATTGGAACTCGAGGAACCCATCTTCGCGTTGCTCAAACCGCGAGCTGAGGAGCTGAGCCAGTCCGAGCGGGCGGTGTACCTCAAAGCGCTAGCCCGTTCCGGAGACTGGACCGAATTCGGCCGCCACTGGGAGGCCTGGGGCGCCCAGTGGCGCCAGCACCGTGACGTCGCGCTTTACCACGCGGCCTATCTCGCCGGCTGGGGGCCGCCGGGGGAGATCCAAGCCGGCCGCGCCCGCCTCGAGGCGGCGGTGCAGGAGCGGGACCTACGGTTGCTCGCCAACCGGCTCCTGCTCGAGGTTTGCGAGCGGCTGCTGGACTACGAGGGTTTTCTGGCGGCACTCGACCGCCTCGAACGCGCTCAGGCCGATCGCGTTGCGGACCATGTTCGGCACTGGCATTTGCTGGTGGCCTTAGGCCGCCGCGCGGAAGCGCACCGCTTGGCGACCGAGTTTCGGCGGCCGCCCCAAACGGCTTGGGACCTGATCACGCAGGCCCATGCGTACCTCGAATTGGGGCTGGACACCCAGACGCGGGAGCTGTTGCGTGCCTGCGTGTCGGATTGGGCCGACCCGTCACAGCCCGTCGGTCAACGCCTCTGGTTGTTGTATGCCCAGACCTTGGTCAGCCTCCGGGCTTGGGACGAACTCCGCGCGGTGGCGATCCAGTTGCGGCTGGTCGGCCAGGGGCAGCATCCCCTGACCGGGTTCAGCCACTACCTCGAGGGCCGGGCCGAGTACGGCCTCCAGCACGCCACCCAAGCGCAACTGGCTCTCGAGCAGTCTGCGGCGTTGGGCATCCCGGACGCCACGCTGGCTCTGCAAGTGGCGGCGGATTTGCTGCGGATGGATGCGCCGCAGGCTGCCGCCCAGGTCCTGGCTGCGCACGCGACCGCGCAGGCTAAGAACCCGACCTACTGGGAGGCGGTTTTTGCCGCCCACCTGGTGCTCCGCCAGGACGCCAACGCCCTGTTGCAGGCGGCGTCCCGGGCGCACGATCTGGTTCCGGGCAACGCGATTTTCCGCAACAACTACGCCGCGGCGCTCCTCATCAACCGCCGCTTTCCGGAAGAAGCCCTGCGGCTCACCAGCCAGTTGCGCCGCGAGTCGCCGGACACTCCCGCCGCACGCTGCAACCATGCCCTGGCACTCGTGCTCAACCGACGTTACGTCGATGCCGAGTTGCAGTTCGCTGCGCTAGACTTAGACCGACTGACCGAAGCGGAAGCGACGTACTATTTCATGATTCGTTTCGAGCTCTTTGTGCAGGCCCAGGATCACGCGGGCGCCCGGCGGGCGGCGGAACGAATCCAACGGCGTTTCCTTTTCTCGAACCAGCTCGATTGGCTCGATCGACAGTGCGCCCAGTGGTTTCCCTCTGGTGCTGCGAGATCCGAATAATCCAGGTGGAGGGGGAGGTGGGGCGATCCCGGCCGGGCCTGGGCCTCCTTCTGAGGACCTCGATGGTATCGGCGCCGCCCCTGCACGCCCGGGCCTTCAACTACGTCGCCAGCGGCACCTACGGCACCAGCACCAACACCGTCACGCTGAACGTCCAGGCCCCGGCCGCCGCCCAGACTCTGGCGGCGATGTCGATCACCCTCTTGCCGGGCGAGCAGCAGGTCCGCCTGCGCTTCCGCGGCTTGGTCGGTCACACCTACGACGTCCAAGCGGCCACCAACGTGGTCGAGGGGCCTTGGGAGAAGATCGGTGAAACCACCGCCGGCGCGACCGGTCGGATGGACTTCGACACCGACGCGACCGACTACGAGCAGCGGTACTTCCGGATTCGCACGCCTTAGCCGGAGTGCCAGGATCGGCGGTGGCCCGGCTCGGTCACAGATTCGAGGCGTCTGCCCCACGGCCGAGCGGAGGGTTGTGGCGGGCGGGGCGGTTTGGTATTCCTTGCGCCCATGCAACTACCGCTGAACAAGACCCGGATCGTCTGCACCATTGGACCGGCCTCGAGCTCGCCGGAGGTGCTGCGGCAAATGATCCGCGCCGGCATGAACGTGGCGCGATTAAACTTCTCGCATGGGGACTTCGCCACCATGCGCGATTGGATACAGCGGCTGCGCGCGGCGGCCCGGGCAGAGGAGCAGCGCCTGGCCATCCTGGCGGATCTGCCGGGCCCGAAGATGCGGATCGGAACCCTCGCCCGCGAGCCGATCGAGCTCGAGCCAGGCGCTCCGTTCACCCTGACGACCGCAGAGGCAATCGGAGACGAGCAGCGGGCGTGCGTGACCTTTGCGGCCCTACCGAAGGTGGTGAAGGCGGGCGACGCGCTCTACCTCAACGACGGCCTGATTCAGCTTCGTGTCGAGGCTGTGGCAGGGTTGGAGGTGCGCTGCCGGGTCGGGGTTGGGGGTGAACTGCGCTCGCGCAAGGGGCTGAACTTGCCCGGGATCGATCTCGGGATGAGCGCGTTTACGGAGCGGGACCACGAATGCCTACGGTTTGCGCTCGCCGAGGGTGTGGATGTGGTGAGCCAATCGTTCGTGCAATCGGCTGACGACGTGCACGCGGTGCGGGCGGCGGCGGCGGCGCTTGGAGGCAAGCCGCTGGTTATCGCCAAGATCGAACGGGCCAGCGCGCTCGACTGCCTGGATGCCATTCTGGCCGCCGCCGACGGCCTGATGATCGCGCGGGGCGACCTGGGCGTCGAGGTCCCCATCGAACGGATCGCCCTGGTCCAAAAACAGATCTTGCACCGCGCCAACTGGCTCGGCAAACCGGTCATCACCGCCACCCAGATGCTCGAGTCCATGACCCAAAGCCGCTTGCCCACCCGCGCCGAGGCCACCGACGTCGCCAACGCCATCCTGGACGGCACGGACGGCGTCATGCTCTCCGGCGAATCTGCCTTGGGCCGGTTCCCGGTGGCGGCTGTCGCCATGCTGGCGCGCATCGCCGCCGCCACCGAACCGCACCGGCGCATCTCGCCCGTGCGCGAAGCCCTGCGCTCGCAACGGCTCGAGGGCCAGATCCACTTGCGCGACTTGATCGCCCGGGCCGTCGAAGACACCTTCGAGCATGTGACACCCGCGGCGGTCTTGGTCCCCACGCTCAGTGGCGCCACGGCCCTGAGCATCGCGCGGTTCCGGTTGCCGGCCTGGATCGTCGCCGTGACCCCCAACGAGACCACCTGTCAACAACTCCAGTTGAGCTACGGCGTGCGACCTGTCCACGCGCTGGAACCGCCGGAGGACTGGTCCCGTTTCGGCCGGCAGTGGGTGCAGGAACACCAACTCGAAGGGGACTTCCTGGTCCTGACCGAGGGACCGTCGTCCAAGAACCCACACGCCAACCACCGGGTCGAGATCATCGATCTGCGCCCCAGCCCGTAGCGGTCCGAAGACCGCGCGGCGTTGGATTGGCGTAGCTTTGAACCGGTTGGTGTGGTAGAACTCGTTGTCGATGGGTAGCGGAGTCGTGCAGTCGGGTCTTTGGCCGCTCGCGCCCGCGTACGGCGCGCAGCGGAGTGCGCGCCCTACCTGGGGAGTGCATTCGACGGAGCGCGGGCGTCTCGCCCGCGGCGTTTCGGTCTACTTTGTCGACAACGGAATGCGGCGCGCAGCGGAGTGCGCGCCCTACCTGGGGTCTGCTTTCGACGGAGCGCGGGCGTCTCGCCCGCGGCATTTCGGTCTGCTTTGTCGACAACGGAATGCGGCGCGCAGCGGAGTGCGCGCCCTACCTGGGGTCTGCTTTCGACGGAGCGCGGGCGTCTCGCCCGCGGCATTTCGGTCTGCTTTGTCGACAACGGAATGCGGCGCGCAGCGGAGTGCGCGCCCTACCTGGGGTCTGCTTTCGACGGAGCGCGGGCGTCTCGCCCGCGGCATTTCTGGTCTACTTTGTCGACAACGGAATGCGGCGCGCAGCGGAGAGCGCGCCCTACCTGGGGTCTGCTTTCGACGGAGCGCGGGCGTCTCGCCCGCGGCATTTCGGTCTGCTTTGTCGACAACGGAATGCGGCGCGCAGCGGAGAGCGCGCCCTACCTGGGGTCTGCTTTCGACGGAGCGCGGGCGTCTCTCGCCCGCGGCATTTCGGTCTACTTTGTCGACAACGGAATGCGGCGCGCAGCGGAGTGCGCGCCCTGCTAGGTACGACGGTTTACCCTAATGTGTCCGATTCGTATGAAACTGTTGCGTCGCTCGAATAGGTTCGCCACACGGGCGGGGCTTGGGTTGCTTGGCTTCAGCCTCGTGGCTGTGGCGAGCGCGCTTGAACCCGGCCCGGCCCAACTGTATCGCGTGCTCTACGGCAGCACGCTCACGCTGGAAGGACCCGGCGATGGCCCCAGCCTCGAGTTCCCCTTGCGTGGCACCTTCCGGATGCGTTCCAAGGTGAGCCCGTTGGACTGGGCCAGTTTTCGGGTCGAGGAGGTCGCCCTGCAGTTCGCCGAACCGGCAGGGCCGTCGCAGCCGGTGTTAGGCTCGGGCTTCTACAGTGTGGGTGGGCGCACCGAGTTGACCCAACGGATGGAGCTCGACCTTACCCTCGGAGGCGCCTCAGTCCGAGTGGCCAGCGGCGCGGTGGCGCCGAGTCCAGACTGGCCGCGGCTCGAGATCGCCCTGCGTGGCGCCGCGGACGGTAAGTCACGCAACTACACGCTGGTGTTGGTGGCCGTCCCCGAGCTCGAACGCTGGCGGTATCGGCTCCTGGACGGGAGCTATCTGCTGGACGACTGCCCACCGTGCGGCCGGCCGACCGTCCTCGAACCGCTGCGCGGCCGCTTTGACCTCGTCCTCTTCGAGGAGCATCCCATTCGCAGCCGGTACGCCCTGGACGAACTCGAACTCGCGGTCGGCGCAGGCGAATTCGAGCGCTACCGCCTGCGCGGCGGCGGCACGTTCGAGGTTGGAGGCGAAGTGGCGTTGCGGCAGGCCATGCGACTGGCGACCGTGCTGACCGAAGGCCAGGAGAAACTGACCCGAGGATTCACCAACAGCAGCAGCGCCGTGGTCCGCCGCTGGCCGTTGCTCGAAGTAGATCTGGACGATACGGCGGGCGAGTTCGCGCGCGTCTTTCGGCTGCGCCTCTTCGCCGCGCCCTTCCGCGAGATCTGGTTCTCCACCGCCAGCGGCATGACCTCCGGCACCGGGGGGGAATGGCCCCATAACCGGCGCAGCGGCGGCGACCTCCTCACCGACGACGGCCGGGTGGTGCGCTCGAACCGCGACCTGATTCGGCGACTGGGCTTCGAGCCAGGCACGGCCGATCTGGGGATCGACGCCTTCGAGATCGGTCCGGGCGGCGAGGTCCTGTTTTCGCTGACGGAAGCGGGTTGGAGCGAGACCTTCGGTCAGATCCAAGAGGGCGACTTGCTCTCCGAGCAAGGCCGCCTGGTACAGTCCAACCAGAGTCTGCTAGCTGCGTTCGGCCTGATGCCGCCCCTGCCCGATCTGGGTCTGGACGCCGTGCAAGTGCGCGACACCGGCGAGGTGTGGTTCTCGATTCGGCAAGGCGCCTTCTCCCAGACCCTGGGTCGACCGTTGGGCCGAGGCGATTTGCTCTCGAGCCAGGGACAGGTCGTCAAGTCCAACGCGGAGCTGCTGGCGGGCTTCCGCCGGCCCGCCAAGGACTATGACTACGGTTTAGATGCGGTGCATGTGTGGCCGAGCGGTGAAGTCTGGCTTTCCATCGAGGAAGGGTTTCAGGATGCCGACCGCGGTCCGGTCACCGACGGCGACCTGCTCAGCGACCAAGGCTATGTCGTGTCGCGCAACTTGGACCTGGTCAGCGCCTTTCAACCGCTCGAGGACCTGGCCAACTTCGGCTTGGACGGCCTGTTCGTGGTGACCGACCTAGCGGTACCGCCCAAGCCGGCGCGGTTCAACCCGATCGTCCTCGAGGGCACGGCGGGCGTGCGGCTCGAGTGGGAAGGGCAGGGGAGAGTGTATCGGGTGGAACGGACGCTCGATCTATCGCTACCGTTCGAGGCTGTGAGCCCGATCCTGCCGCAGAGTTTCTGGGCGGACCCGGGCCCGAGCGTGGGCACTCCGCGGGCGTTTTATCGGCTTCGCCAGTGGTAAGCCTTGGCCGTCGGGCTTCGGTGGAGGCCCCCGCGGTGGCTGGGCGTGGCGTCGTTCGGGGGCGGGCGCCTAGGCGCCTAGGAAAACCTGGTGCAGGACGCGGGTGGCGTGTTCGGCCTTGGCGAGGTCGATCGCGACGGAGATTTTGATTTCGCTTGTCGAGATCATGTCGATGTTGATGCCTTCGCGGGCGAGGGTATCGAACATACGGGCGGCGATGCCGGAGTGGGAGCGCATGCCCACGCCCACGATCGAGAGCTTGCCGATGGCCTCGTTGGCGGTGACTTGGCGGAAGCCGATTTCCTTCTTGAGGCCCTCGATGACCTTTTGGGCCTTGAGCAGGTCCGGCTTGTCCACCGTGAAGGAGAGGTCGGTGGTGGGTGTGCCGCTGCCGTGGCTGACGTTTTGCACGATCATGTCCACGTTAATGGCCGCTTCGGCGAGGGCCTTGAAAATGCTGGCGGCCGTCCCGGGCCGGTCCGGCACGCCGATGAGCGTGACTTTGGCTTGGTTTTTGTCCAGCGAGACGCCGCGGATGACGACGTCTTCCATGCTTTTGGTTTCCTCTTTCACAATCGTTCCTGGGTTGTCGTTCAGACTCGAGCGCACCTCGAAGATCACACCGAATTTCTTGGCGAACTCGACCGAGCGCAGTTGCATGATCTTGGCGCCTGCCCCGGCCAACTCGAGCATTTCGTCATAGGAAATCTCGCTGAGCTTGCGCGCGCCGGGGACAATGCGCGGGTCGGCCGTGTAGACGCCGTCCACGTCGGTGTAGATTTGGCACAAGTCCGCCTTCAGCGCCGCGGCGAGGGCGATGGCGGTGAGGTCGGAGCCGCCGCGGCCCAGGGTGGTGATCTGGCCCTCGAGGGTCTCGCCCTGGAACCCGGCGACGATCACCACCTGCCCGCCGTCCAACAAGGCGTGCACGCGCTTGGGGGTGATGTTTTGGATCTTGGCCTTGGTATGGACGCCGTCGGTGACAATCCCCGCCTGAGCGCCGGTGAGCGAGACGGCGGGCACGCCGATGGCATGGAGCGCCATCGCTGCCAAAGCGATGGTCGTCTGTTCGCCCGTGGCCAGGAGCATATCCATCTCGCGCTCGCTGGGCAGCGGCATGATTTCCTTGGCCAGCTTGATCAGGTTGTCCGTGACACCGCTCATGGCGGACACGACCACCACCAAGCGATGGCCTTCGGCCCGGTACTTGGCCACCCGGGCCACCACGTTCTTGATGCGCTCGGTGTTGCCGACCGAGGTGCCGCCATATTTCTGTACAATCAACGCCATAAAGCGATCCTGCGCCGGCCCGTCCTCCACGCGCGGAGCAACCGGCCGAAATGAACGCGAAGGCTAAAGCCCCACCAAGCCGTTGGCAAGAGCCGTCCGAGCAGATGGCCGAGGAGATTTCTGATTTAGGATTTAGGATTTAGGATTTGGAGTTTGCGGGGGACTGTCCGTGCAGGGTTCGGCGAGGAGAGTCTCCTGGCCAGAGTGAGCTTCGCGGGTCCGAGTCTGTGCGCCGAGGGGAGGTTCGCTGGGCGCCTCGCTGGCGAGCGGGAATCGGCTTTCGGCGTAGCGGCGAACTGGGGTTCGCCGCTGTTTGCATTCGTCTCGAAAATGGCGGCGCTCGCCCGAGCGCCGCTACGTGCGAGTCCGAAGACATGACGAAAACTGGTGAAAGTCCAAGTCCGGTCGAGACGTGGAACGACCGGGTACCCGAAGGCCACTGCGTCGCCGCAAGGCGGGGTGGAGAGCCGCCGGAGGGGAGTTCTCAGGCCCAAAACAGTCTGCCAAGACGGTTGAACCCGATTCGGCGGGCGGAGATGGAGCGAGTCTGCGTAGCAAAGACGAAGCTGGGCGCGCGAGCGTCCTGCCAGGCGGACACCGAGCACGTCAGCGAGCCGACCTGGAGCCCTCCGACCGTGCCTGGGGTGAGCATGAGAATCAGACCGCGTCATGGACTAAGGAATGAGGCCCGTGCCGGTGCACGACGGGAGCGGTACGGGACACAGAGCCGCCATAGTAGCGAAGGAGCGCGGGAAAGCCGCGTCAGCGAAGGGCGGTAGGAAGGTGAAGGCGTGAGCGAACCGACGCACCACCCCCCACCGGCTCGAGTGCCTCTGGAGGCTACACAAGCCGGGGAACGACGGAGCCGGCCACCTGGGTGGCTGACGCTGGAATCCAGTGCAGTATGGACGCCGCGCATGCTGGCGACCCTCGAAAGAGGAATCAAAGGAGGCAAATGGTATAGCCTGATTGATAAAGTCTGGAACGAAACGACCCTGAAGCTGGCGGCGTGGGCGGTAATTCGCAACGCTGGGGCGCCGGGCATTGACCACCGCACGACCGAGCAACTGGAAGCTGAGTTGTCGACGGAAGTGGCCATGCTGTCGCGTCGGATACGTGAAGACACCTACCAACCCCAGCCGGTCAAGCGCGTTTGGATCGAGAAACCTGGTTCTGTGGACAAGCGCCCCCTGGGCATTCCGGTCGTCCGCGATCGGGTGGTGCAAGGGGCAGTGCGAGCGGTGATCGAACCGATCTTCGAGCACGAGTTTGCCCCCCAGAGCTACGGATTTCGGCCTGGACGCAGCGCGCAGCAAGCCATCGCCCGAATCGAGCAATTGCTTGGCGAAGGCTATGTCTGGGTAGTGGACGCAGATTTGAAGAGCTACTTCGACACCATTGAGCAGGATCAGTTGCTGGCGCGGATCGAGGAAAAGATCAGCGACGGTCGGATCTTGCAGATGATCAAAGGGTTTCTCAAACAAGGCGTGATGGACACGGCTAAAGGGTGGCAACCGACCGAGCGGGGCACTCCGCAAGGGGCGGTGCTCAGTCCCTTATTGGCCAACATCTATCTCAATCCGCTAGATCATGAGATGGCCGAGCAAGGCTATGAGATGATTCGGTATGCCGACGACTTCATCGTGCTCTGTCGCACCGAGGCTGAGGCGCAAAGGGCCTTGGCTCAGGTAGGGGAGTGGGTGAGGAAGGCTGGATTGACACTGCACCCGGACAAGACGCGCCTGGTGGACGCCCGTCAACCCGGCGGGTTCGACTTTCTGGGCTGGCACTTTGAACGCGGGCAGAAACGGCCGCGGGACAAGAGTGTGGCTCGGCTCAAGGAGAGCCTGCGCAAGGTGACTCCCCGCAACAGCGGGCAAAGCCTGGGCTGGATGATCGAGCGAATCAATCACCGGCTGAAAGGTTGGGCCGCCTACTTTCGGGGCGGCACCGGCGACGGGTATCGACGAGTGGATCAATGGGTGCGAATGCGCCTGCGGAGCGTGCTGCGAGGGCGTGTTGGCCGCAAAGGGATCGGACACGGACGAGATCATCAACGCTATCCCAATGTTTACTTCGCGGACCACGGGTTAATCTCCCTAAACGCCTTAGCCTGTGGGCAGCGAGCCAGTCCCGCATGAAGACCTGTCCGAGGGTTGGCGGGGACTCACCGACCGGAGAGCCGGATGCGGGAAATCCGCCCGTCCGGTTCGGAGGGAGGGGTGGCGCTTCGACGCCATCCCTACCCCTATGGACCGAGAGGGTCGTCCGAGGCTCGGACCATGTGGGCGACGTGACCTACCTGCGGAGCCGGAAGAAGCCCTTGGCTTCGGCTAGGTCGAGCGTGACGCTGTTGGCCTGAACGCCGGGGACGGGTATCCAGGCCGGGGAATCGAGTCGCGGGGTCTGTTCGAGGCTGTAGCCGGTAAAGGCCGTGCTCCAGAACAGGCGCGCTTGCTCCGCCAGTAGTTCAACCCGGAGCCGCGGACGGGGTTCCTCGCCGGCGGCGATTTCGGTATCGGGGTCGGGGTGGAGGGCGTAACCGGTCAACAGAACGACCGTGTAGCCGCCCCTGGGACGGGGTTGGGCGCGGCTTAGATTGGCCAACCGCAGCCAGCCCAGATGCCAGCCGTCGGTTCTCGAAATTCGAAAACCGAACCAGCCATTAGTTGGGCCGGTCGTGGGGGACAAATAGCCAGCGCTATGTGAGTCGGAACAGACGACCTCGTCGCATGGGGAATGGTAGATGATGCCGCTGCTCTGGCCCATTCCCAGCGCATGGCGCACAATCTGTGCCGCCGGCGGATCCCAGGCCCAACTCTGGCAGGTGGAACACTCCGGCTGCGGGTTGACCTGGATCGCCTGCCCAGGCTCCAGTAGCATTCGGGGCGCAAAACGAGGATCTGGATCGGGCCAGGGCAAGGCGTACAATTGCACATGCGCCGCCGGAAATAGCGCTTCGGTGTTGTCGACGTAAACATTGAACCAGACTTCACTGTAGCCATAGCTATGAAGCTGTTGGTAAGACCCGTGCCAGAATTCCGGTTCGCCGTCGCCGTCCAAGTCGACTGGGTCTTCCCAGTAGGTCTTCACCTCCTTACAGGAATAGTCGCCGGTGCTTTCCACCCGCGGGCAGGTGACCCGCTGCGCGTAGAGTTGGTTAACGTCTCCCACAGCCCACCCCAGCCAGAGAATCGCGAGCATGCGCCCCACCAGAGATGTCGGGTGCGCGAAGCCATGCCAGCAAGACCCCGCTTGCCGCGCCGGGAGCGGCAAGAGCACAGGCCGCTGGCCCCATCGAACGTCGCCTTGCTCGGTTTTCATTGCGGGAGGACGGTTTGCGGCACCAGGACGAAGCCTCGGCCGCTAGACGTGCAGTTGCCGGCGATCCAGCCCGCGTCGTTGATGGCCTCCGCTGCGGTCAGCGGGGCATAATTTACAGGCCAGGTCAATTGTGGGTCGTTCAGGTTGAGCATGTAGCCGCTGCCGCCGTGCGCGACGTTCAGCACGAAGGCACGCGGGTAGCCGGTGGGAGTGACCCAACCTGTGCCCACTATCGTGATGGTGTTGCCTTGGCGGCGCC
>VHCO01000157.1 GCA_016871715.1 Verrucomicrobiota bacterium | reverse complement strand
GATCTCGTCGAAAGTGCCGGCGTTGAAGGTGTTGGTTTCGCCGGCGCTGGGCAAGCTCAGCGTCCCGCCGCTCAACTGCCAGTCACCCGCGCGCTCCTCCTTCAGGACGTCGTACCCGGCGGTCCCGCCGTCCAGGGCGTCGTCGCCTTCCTGGCCCCAGATGACGTTGTCGCGGGTGTTGCCGGTGAGGGTGTCGTCACCCGCGCCCCCATACAGATCCTCGATGCCCGCCCCGTCGCTGAAGGTCATGCTTAACCCCGCCGTGACGGCCTGCGACACCACGCTCGACAGGTCCAGCGTCACGTTCACAGTCGTTCCGCTGAAATCGATCAGGTCCGTGTCCGCGTTGGCGTCCTCGACGATTTCGTGGTGTCCGGTCAGGGCGTCGGCCTGGTAAAGGTAGGTGTCGTTGCCGGAGCCGCCGATGAGGACGTCGTTGCCGTTGCGGCCCTCGATGACGTCGGCCCCGGCGCCGCTGTCGATCACGTTGTCGAGGTCATTGCCGGTGAGCACGTCGTCGCGTGAGCCGCCGCGGACGTTCTCGATGACATTGCCAGCCGGGAGAGTCAGGGTCAGCGAAGGCGTGACGGCTTGAGCGGCGACACTCGAGAGGTCGAAGGTAATCGCCCAGCCGGACGTGGCGGACAGATCGATGGTGTCGGTACCCCCGAACGGCGAGACCACCTCCGCAATCGTGTCACTGCCCAGGTTCAGGTCGCCGTCGAACACGTAAGTGTCGTTCTCGCTGCCGCCATCCAACGCATCCTCGTCGGTGCCGCCTTCGAGGATGTCGTTGCCGCCCTCGCCGTAAAGCTGGTCGGCGCCATCGCCGCCGTAGAGGGCGTCGTTGCCCATGCCGCCCAGGAGTTCGGGCGCGCCGGCGTCAAAGTAACCGAAATCGCCCAGCAGCACATCCGCGCCGTCCAGGCCGTAAACCACATCGTCGTCTGGGCAGGGATTATCGAAGATCAACAAGGTAGCTTCCGGGAGGTTGCCGGTAACCTCGCCCCCGGTCGGGTTCTTGAGCCGGAGGAAGACCGTCTCGTAGGTCTCACTGACGTTGTCCTCGAAGACCGGGATGACGAAGCTCTTTTCGTCCTCGCCCGGACCGAAGCTCACAATGCCACGGGCGCCCGCGGCGCCACTCTCCCACAGGCCGTCGTAGTCGGCGCCGTGGGTGGCCGTGCCGCCGGAGGGCGTCCCGAGCGTGTAATAGACCGCCACCGGCTCGGAGCTGCCTGGGGTCTGCGTCAGGGTGATGGTGGCCTGGCCATCGGTCTCCCGGACACTGTAGACCAGAAGTCCGAACTGCACACTCCATGGACCCGGGCCGCCCGCCGGCACCGTGTTCAGCCCTGCGTAAATGCTGGTCTCGGTTTCGCCGGCGCTGATGTTGGTGTGGGCAGTGAGGCCGGTGATGGGATCGGCGTCGCTATCGATCGCGTCCGCACTGTTGCCGCCGACATCCTGGGTCGTGAAGCGGTACCCCGCGGGTGGCAAGAACTGCACGGCGTAATCGCACGGAGTCAACTTCTCGAACCGGTAGCGGCCGCTGGCATCGGTCCAGGTCGTGGCGATTAGGGTCCAGGTCGAATCGAAGAGGTTGACTTGCACACCGGCCAGACCCGGCTCGAGCGGAATGATGAACTCCGAGCTGATCAAAAAGTCCCGCACCCCGTCCGCGTCTGTGTCCACAAAGACGACCCCGCCCAGCGTGCCCGGGTCGGGCAACGAAGCGGGATCGACATACATCCGGCCGCCGTCCCCCTCGGACTGCTGCAGCAGGGTCACATCGTAGGAGAGCCCGGCGCAGGCGCAGCCCGGCCCTAGCCAGTGACCGCCCACCAACCAGTCGTCCCCGCCCCCGCCGTTGAGCGTGTCGTTGCCCGGGCCGCCATAGACCATGTCGTTGTTGGCGCCGCCGCCCGAACCGGTGGATTCGGCCGGCACGTCTTCGGTGGCGGCGACCGTGGCACCGATATCGGGAATCTCGGTGGCGGAGGTGCTAACCTCGAAGGTGAACGGATTCGAACCGGTGGTGATCGTGCTGTCGGAGGGCAGCGTTGTTTCGTCGACCGTGACGGTGGCCTCACCGAGCAGGACATTCACGGAGTATTGACCGTTGGCATCGGTGGTGTCGGAGTGGTCTCCGGCCGAGTCGGTCACGGTCACCTTCACACCGCTGAGCGGGTACTCGGTGCTTTCGTCATAGAAACCGTTCCCGTTGAGGTCCATGAAAACGAAGCCGCTGACGCCGATCGTGTCGTCGTCGAAGATGTAGCCGAAGCCTTGGTAGCTGGTGATTGTGCCGTTCTGAGCATTGCTGAGCCGGACATAGGCCGTCTCGGTCTCCTCGATCACGGCGTCGTCAATGATGGTGATCGAGATCGTTTGCGACTCGGTGCCGTTGACCGAGCCGAAATTGAGCGTGCCGCCGGCCGCGACGAAATCGACCGAAGCCGTGGCCGTGCCGTTGAGCGCATCCCAATCGACTTGGACGGGCAGATTGGTCTTGCCGGTGACCGTCACGCGGAAGTCCAGCGTGATGCCCGCGCCTTCGGTGACGCCGCCGATCTTGGCATCCGGGTCCCAGGGGTTAATCGAGTTGCTGACCGCGATCGTGGGCGCGGGATCGTCATCGGCAATGACCAACACCGCCGTCTTAAAGATCCCGCGCACCGCACCGCCAGTCGGGTTGGCCAAGCTCAGGAACACCAACTCATCGCCTTCGTACTCGTCGTCGGGCGTGATCGGGATGTCAAAGGTACGGACCGTTTCGTCGGCGGCGAAGCTCACGATGCCGCGCGGGCCACTGGCGCCGCCTTCCCAGATGCCGGTGTAGTCCACCCCGGGGGTGGCGATGCCCGGGGTGGCGGGCGCGCCCATCGACCAGTAGACGGCCACCGGTTCGGAGCTGCCCTCGGCGCGCACCAAGGTGATGGTGGCCACGCCGGCCGATTCGCTGACCGTGTACACCGGCTTGCTGAACTCGACATACCACGGGCCCGGATCGCCGCTTTCGTCATCGACAATGCGGACGGTGCCCCGGTTGAGGTTGTCCTCGTCGACATCCAGTTGGCCGTTGCCCGCAGCCAACAAGTTCACGAAGAAGTGCTCGTCGGGCTCGATGCGCGTGTCGCCGATGATCTCGACGGCGATGTCCTTGCTCATTTCGCCCGGAGCGAACGTGACGGTGCCGAAGGCGTAGACTACATCCGCCGGATCCCCGTTGGTCTGGAAGATGAGAGCCGTGCCGCGGGCGGTATTCCAATTGACGGTCACGGGTCGGCCGCTGGGGATGAGGGCGTTGGCGGCGTTGCGCAAACTCAGCGTTAAGGTCACCGGTTTGTTGCCGGCATGACCTTCGCTCACCGCTTGGGTCGTCGGCGAGATCCGCACGAACGGCAAGGCGTCGTCGTCGGCAATGCGGCCCGTGGCCGTGCCATCCCCCACCGAGGCCCATTGGGTGGGGGTAGCCGGATCTCGCGTCACCGTCAGAGCTAACTCCTCTTCGTATTCGTCCAGCGCGTCCGGCAGCGTTGCGATGGTCACGATTTTCGCGGTTTCGCCCGGGCTAAAGGTGATCGTGCCGGGCACCAGCTCGTAAGTGGCCTCGTAGTCCACGCCCACCACCGCGGCGTCATCGGCCAAGGTCCCGTCGCTGTTGACCACCTGCGAGGTCTGATAGCGGAAAGTCAGCGGGTGCTTGCTCGGATTCGAGAGCTCGAGACGGAAGCTCAGCGGGGTGACTTCCGTAACGGGGTCGGCGATCTGGACGCTGTCATGCGCGGTCAGCGAAGGCGCGTTATCGTCGTCGATGATCGTGCCGATCCCGACAGTGTGGGCCGGGTTCAGGTCGGCGCCGTAGGGCTCGGACAAGGTGACCGCGAAGGTCTCGGCGTCGTCTTCGTCGATACGGTCCCCCACGATCGGCACGCTCAGCGTCTTGAGTGTCTCGCCGGGCTGGAACACGAGCGTGTACTCGACCGTCGAGTAATCGTAGATGCGCGAGGCCGTTCCAGGCGAGGTCTTGTAACAGACATAGACCGCCTGGCTGGAGGGATTCGAGAGTGTGACCGTAAAGACCAGGTTGGTGTAGCCACTGTTCCCCTCTGCGATCGAAGGATTGTCGATGCTCAGGATCGCGTTGGTGCTGTAATAACCGGCCCCGAACGAGGTGTCGGCCTGCCCGGCGTCGAGGGTGAAGGTGGCCGTCTGTCCCGCGCCGTCCACGTCGCTGTCGGCGGTGTCATCGCTGCCCGCGTCTTGCGCCACCAACGCCATGCTGGCCGGGGTGGTGAACACCAGGTAGTAGTCGCCCGCTGCCAACCCCGTGAACGTGAACTCGCCGTCCGCGTCGGTGGTCGTCGTCCCCACCACGGTCGTGTCGGCCCTGTGCAGAGTGACCGTGACGGCCGCCAGACCCTTCTCGGAGGCGTCGCGCACGTCATTGCCAAACCCGGTTGTGTCCGCAATGTCGAACCAGGCGAACCCGCCCACCGTGGCTCCGGCGAAGGTGGTGGACTCGGCCCCGTGCGCGTCGTCAGCGAAGAGGTAATCGTTGCCCAACCCACCGTCCAGGAAGTCTTGGCCGTCATACTCGGTGATCTTCACCTTGCCGCTGGTGAGCAGAGTGCCGCCAAAGAGCTTGTCGTTGCCGTCGGCGCCGAACAACGCGTCGTCGCCCGGCCCACCCGCGATCACATCGTTGCCGTTGCCGCTAATGCCCGTCACGTTCACCGGGAAACCGAAGTTGCCAGGGAACGCCGGCGCCACGATCGTGCCACTGTCGCCCAACACAATGTCGTTGCCCGAGCCGCCGTCGATCCAGTCGTCGCCGTCACCGCCCAAGAGTTGGTCGTCGCCCCGCCCGCCCTCGATCGTGTCGTCGCCGCCGTCGCCGCTGATCCAATCGTTGTCGTCCTCGCCCTTGAGACGGTCGGCGCCGTCGCCCCCGTAGATGGTGTCGGTGCCGACATCGCCCCAGATTTGGTCGTTGCCGCCTCCGCCGTCGAGGGTGTCGTTGCCCGCGTTGCCGTAGATCTTGTCGGCGCCATCCTCGCCATAAATCTCGTCGTCGCCCTCGTTCCCGGTCAGGGTATCGTTGCCTGCGCCGCCATAAATGATGTCAACCGCGCCGGTGAAATCGTCCTCCGCCTCGCGCCCTTGGATGACATCGTCGCCGGCGTCGCCGTAGTACTTGCCGCCGCCCTTGCTCGCGTAGATCGTGTCGTTGCCCGCGCCGCCGCGAACGCCCTTGCCAGACTCGCTAGGCACCACGACGCTGCGCAGGTCGATGGTGTCGTTGCCCGCGCCGCCGTCGGCCAGGATCTTCTTGACGCCTTCGTAGGTCTGCTTGATGCCGTTGAAGCTGACTTCGACTTTCTCGCCTGCGCTCGCATCGCCGGAGATGTGGGTGACGGTGTAGGTCTCGCTGCCGTCGCTCACATCGCCCACCTCGCGTTCGTCGGCGTAAGGCCCCATGTTCAGGCGCAGGATGCCGTTGCTGTCGGCCGATTCGAGCTCGTTGCCGGCGTTGTCCACATAATCCGCCAGGCGCGGTTGCGGGCAGGTGATGTCGAACTCGAGGATGGTGATGCGGGCGAAGTCCCACTCGAACTCGAGATCGACGATCAGCAGGTGAATGGTCAGGTAAGCGGTGAGCTCGACGTACAGCTCGCCGTGAATATCGAAGATGCAGCGCAGGTCCTGCAGGGCGTTGGCGATCAACTCGCTGATCCGCACTTTGCCGTCGTGATCGGGGTCGTTGAGGTTGAAATCCACCTCCAGGAAAACGCCGCCCGTGACGCCCGCCTCGGCAATGCCCAGGTTCAGTTCGGCGCCGGCGTAGACCCCGCCGCCCAGCGTGATCTCCGGCACGTCTTCGCCCTGATCGTTGACGTCCTTGACGTAGAACCCGTCGAAGATGTCGGCGGGGTTCTTTTCCTCGCTGCTGAAGAACTTCTGCAGCCCGTAGGTGTCGTAGCCGAACGTCAGGTCGATGTGGGCGAAGATCTCCCCGCCGAAAATCACATAGAGCGGCGGGTAAACGGGGATGGACTGCTCGAAGCTGGCCCGGAAATCCAACACCGGCATGTGGTACTCGATCAGGCTCACCGGTTCGCCCCGGAACAACTTGAACAGCTCGCTGATCTCGAGGAAGGGGAACTTGAAGCCCAGGTCCTCGAGCTGTTGCAGGAAGTTGCGCGTGCCGGTGTCGCTGGTCCCTTGGGAGAGGTTCTGCGCCGGCGGATCGGGATCGCCCGTGCGCCGCTCGACATTGCCCAAGGCATTGCGTTGGAGGTTGAAGTCGCCGATCGGGATCAGGACCGACCCGTCGTTCGAGAACGACGTGTCGTTGACCAAGGTGATGATCTTGGCGATCGCCTCGATGAACTCCCGCGTCCCCGGGTCCAAATACCCAAACGCCTCCGCCAAATCCAGCATCGTGATCGGTTCCCCCGCCAAGTCCGACAGGATCGGGATCGGCGCCGTCAACGCGTCCACCAACGGCTGGAACGGCTCGGTCACCTTCTTCACTTCCTCGAGCACCGGCTGAATGAACTGCGAGATGAACGTCCCAATGTCGATCTGGATGTTGTGGAACCCAAACTCGAGCTCGCCGTCCGACTCCCCGCCCAATGTCCACTCCCAATCCAAGTCGAACTCGCCGATCAGTCGCGGAAACCGAGCGTCTCCAGCGAAACTCACCGCGAAATCCAAGTTCACCTCCGCGACGGCCCCCAGCTCGGCATCGACGAAGTCCTCGAAGTCGAAGCCGGAGCTGCCCATGTCGGCGAAGGTGAGTTTATTGCCGCTGCCCACGGGATCCCGCAGGTCCACGGCGAAATAGCCCTCGAACCGCGACGGATTGCGCGTATTGCCCTTGGCATCCACGCCGTCGGAATCGTCGCTCACCTCGAGTTGCAGGAAGAGCAGCTCGCCCGTGGCGCTCAAGCCCGGGATCGTGATCTTGAAGTTGATGCGCAGCTCCTCCGAGTCGGAGGTGTCAAAGTAGAAGCCGTCGGTGGCGTTGATGCCGAAGTAGAGCTTGAGATCGAAGCCGATCTCGATCTTCACGTTGCCATTGACACTCAAGCCCAAGCCCGGAATGCCAATGTCGAAATCGATTGGGTTGTCCGAGGTGTCGAGCAAGGCCAAGGTTTTCTTGAGGCGTATCTTGAACGTGAGCTCGTCGCCGGTGCACTCGACCTCGACATCCTCATCGCTCGTGATCGGACTGCCGTCCGACTTGACGATCAGGTTCAGGCCCGGTTCCCCGAGCACATTGTAGATGGCCTCCTTCACCAGGCCGATCGGATCGCCCACCTCAGCCAGCTTGTTCCGCAAATCCGCCAGCAGCCCATTGCGGAAATCGCCAATGAAATCCGCCGCGTCCGCCAACTTGTCCCCCACTAACGGGAGGTTGCGGTTGAGGACTTGGCTCGAGAGCGCGTCTTGGATGGTGCCCAGCAACGCGTCCAAGCCATCCAGGAGCATCCCCGAGTTGCGAATGACATCGCACGCACTCCAGTCGTCGAACAACGCCGCAATGTCCGGCGTGATGATCGTCACCGCCGTGTAGATGCGGCCGCTGCCGGTGTTCGTCCCGCCGGACTCAGTCGCGGTGGACAAGGCCGCGCTCCAACCGCTCGGGAAGCTGAGGGCGACCACTTGGCTGGCGGTGGTGACGGCCGGGGTAACCCTAACCTCGAGGACTGAACCATTGAGCGTGGCCGAGGGACTGCCGCTGGTCAATTCGATGAACTTGACCTCGAGCCCAGCGGAGGGGCTGGTGAATTTGAGGTCGTTGCTCGCGCCCGGCATGGCGACGACGGTCTCATGGGGCACGGTGCTATCGGTGGATTCATTGAAGACCAGCCGCTTGAGGCTCGGGAGGAAGACGACCAGGTCGTTGTCGGGGTAACCGTCGCCGCCGGCGTCGCTGCTGCTGCCCAGCGGGATGCCACCCAGCGCGTAGAGCGGCAACACGGCGCTGGCGCCCGCCGTCAGGTCGATGTTGATATTGTCGAAGTCGAAGAAGGTCTCGCCGCTACGCAGGTAATGCCGCCCGTCGCCGTTGTTGTTGACCAACCCAACCTCGAACGAGGCGTCGGCATCGCCGCCCGGACTGTCGCGCAACCCGTCCGAATCGAAGGTGGCGCTGCCGTTCTTGACATCGATCGTCAGGGCGCCAATCCCGAGACTGAAGTTCAGGTTCGAGCCGCGGATGCCGGCGGCCAACTCGATGCCGGTGCCGGTGTTGGGCCCGTCATAGTCGGTGTCATAGAAGAACGGCTGCCAATGGCACGGGCTGCTGACATCCAAGCCGAACACCAACCGCAAATCCGCGCTGGCCGTCACGTCGAGTGTGCCCGAGCCGCTCGCTTGCACGAAGTCCGTCACCCCACCCAACAGATCGCGCACGGGCGAATCGGCCGGCAGCAACTCGACCAGGTCCGCGAGGCTGAACTGGAAGGGCAACGTGTTGGCGTAGGCGAGGTGGTAACTCAACTCCATCTTGAGAGCCGTCTGCTGCACCGTGCCGCTGCCATCGTTGCTGCCGCCCTCGGCCGCCGTGTCGAGCGTGCTGGTGAACGGCATGGCGCTGGGGTTCGAGCCGTTGAGGGTGTTGACCCGGTCGCGGATGGTCGCCGCGGTGGTATAGGTGGCGTTGTAGTTGATGGTCAGTTTCTTGGTCGAAGCGTCGTACGCGGCCGTCGCGTCGTTTTGGCCGGCGCTATAGTCGCCCTCGTCCACAAACTCGACCTTGGCCAGCGTGTTGCCGTTGCCGGTGGCGGTGAAGCGCAGCGCGTTGTTCGTCCCGCGCGGATTGAACGTGGCCACCGCAGCCGTCGAGGCCGTGCCGGCGGTCAGGGTCACCGCGGTATGATCGACCGAGAACTCGAGGTTCTCGTCCGGAATCCCGAGGGCGTCCTCGATCAGAGCCTCGAGTTCATCCAGCGTGTCGCCGTCGCCGCTCGCCAGCCCTTGAATCGCTTCAGCCACGTCGGATGCGAAATCGAGCACCTGACTGATGCTCATGTTGATCAACGGCAGCGGTTGATCGAGGAACTCGAATTCCTTAAACTCACCCAACTGCTCGGCCAGCGAATCCAACGCAATCACAAACTCGGTCCAACCCAAACACTTGAAGTTGAAGAGCGGCCCCAGTTCTGGATAGGTGATGAACAAACCGCGCGGGTTGGTCGTGGCATCGTACGGCTCGGCGTTATATTCGACATGCCGAATGTCCGGTATGTAGAAGCGCAGTTGGGCACCCGCAGGAAGCAGACTGCCGAAGATGGCCGGTGTGACCGCCAAGTTGTTGAGCTGCAGATCGAGGCTGGCGTTGAACGTTGGGCTCAGGCCGATGTAGTTCCCGAGGTTCCCAAGGTCCAGCAACAGTTCGTCCAGATCGATCCGGGTGCCGCCGCCAGGGTTGATCAGGCTAAAGGCCACCGTGGCCGAACCGGTCGCCACCCCGCCCGAAGTCTCGATCCCGAAGATGGCCAGCCGCGCCGAAGCCTCGAGGTTGCTGGCCGTCACCGTCAGGTTGCCCTGCAACGAGGCGTCCTCGAGGTACAGCCCCCGAATGGTCGCGCGGGCGATGTCGCCCGTGAGGAAACCGACCTCTGTCACGATGGGATCGCTGGCCGCCGCCTCGATCGCCAACGAGTTGACCCGACCCACCAAGCTGTCGAAGGTCCCGTTGCCGTTGTCGTCTCCTTCGCCGGCGTCTTGCACGCCGTCGGCGTCGTCGTCTTCGTTGTAGACCTCGAGCCGGATCCCAACCGCGGGTGTGGACGATCCGCCGCTATCCAGTGTCGAGGCCTGGACGAACCGAACCACCTGGTTGAGCGGCAAGCTGTTGACGCTGGTGACCGTGGCAGGGATGCGCGTGTTGAGATACGCCACCAACTGACTGAGCGAGGTGAACCCGCCGGTGGCGCCCGCCGGGAGCGTGACCGTGTAGCGCTCGCCATCGTTGAGGTTGATCTGGAAAGTCGAGGCGCTCGTCAATCGCCCATGCGACGGCGGTGGCACGACCATCGACCCAAGCAAGATCGGCGTGCGGATGGCCTGGAAATCTAGCCCGAGCGTGAACCCGGCCGTCAACGTGCCGGCGATGGCGAAGTCGCCGCTCGCGGCAAAGTCGGCCAGATCGCCTAGGCCGAGGTCGGTGTCGTAGGCGAACGAGGTCGATTCCGAGAAGCCATAGTTAAACTCGATGCGAAAACTCAGGCGCTTGTTCGCTTGGTCATAGTCCAGCTCGAGGTCAAAACCCACATCGTCGGATAGGTCCGGGTCCAGCAGCGACTCGAGTTCGTCGAACAAGGCTTGCAGACTCGGGAAACGCAACGACTCGATCGCGCCTTGGTTGTTGCGGAAGCCGAGCTTGGTGAAGATGTCGCTGGCTGTGTTGCTGGCCGTGATCTTCAGGCTGTAGCCGTCGAGCAGACAAAACCGGATGTTGCCCCGGTAAACCTCCGCTCGCACCTTGCCCGCCAGCGCCGCCGGCAGCGCCGCATTGAGGTCCGCCGCCAAGTCCGCCAGCGAGTTGTTCGCGGCCGTGCCCGCCGCCGTCAGGCTGATGTTGTCCGAGGCGACATCGTCGATGACCAAGTTGAAGGTGGCGTCGGCCGTCAGGCGGCCCTGGCGAATGTCGGTCGCGCTCGCGGCGGTGCTGCCGGTCAGGCACACATCCACCAACTCGCGGTACACTTGGTCCAGGAAACCGGCGGAGAAATCGATGGCGTCGCTGAGTTTGAAGCCGTTGCCGAACGGCAGCTCGACATCCAGCAGCGAACTGTCCTCCATTTGCGACAGCAGATTGAGCAAGCGCCGCAATTCGCCCAGGAAGCTGGTCCCGTTCAAGTTCAGGAATCGCATCAGGATCTCCGCCACCGGGTTGCCCAGCGTATCGATCCGCAGGCTCGCCAAATCGTCAATCTGCTCCCACACCAGCCCCAACTGAATCTCGCCCAGGTCCAGAATCGGCTCCCCGCCCGGAGTGATCGCCGCCACCTGGAAGGTCCCCTCCAACCGCAGGTCCGACTGCGTCGGATCGCCCGCCAGCGTCACCGCGAACATCGTCCCCACGTCCGCGGCCGCTCCCAAATCGTACAACCGGATCTTCCCGTCCGCCGCAGCCCCGAACAGCGGCGTCGGCTCTTGCAGGTCCACCTGGATCTTCACGTCCGGATCCACCGTCAGCGTCGCCCCATCTAAGGTCACCCCCAACAGGCCGAAGTTGCCCACCGCGTTCACCTCCCCGCTCACCTGGAGGTTGCGGATGACCACCTCCGGCCCCGCCACCAAGTCCGTACGGATATAGAAGCCAGCGGCGTCCACGCCCACCTCGAGATAGAGCTCGACCTCAGCGGTCAACTCGAGACCGCCCCGCAACTGGATGGCGCCATTGAGAAGGTCCAAATCCAGCGGCACCGACATCGAGAGTGTCCGCCGGAACGGTTGGCTCGCCCCCACATTGCCCAACACCAAACGCCCAGCGCCGCCGTCCACCGTCACGTTCCCCGGCGTCGAATCCAGGCTGTCCAACCGGCTCTGCAGCTCCGCCTCGGAGGTGATGAGCGTCCCCAGATCTTCGAGAGCCAAACCCGTGCCCGACTCGAACAAACGCCGGAACAATGCCGCCGGCGCCTCGACCAAATCGCCCAACGTTCGCCCTTCCTCTTCCTCCGGTCCCGGCACGAACTCCTCGCCCACACCCGGCGGCAAAGTGAACCGGAACCCGCCCAAGCTCGACCCCAGCGACCGCCCCAACAGCGGCAGTTCCAGCGACAGTGGATCCGACAAGCGCGTGGACCAGTCGCTGAAGGTCGGCAAACCGGTGCCCAGACTGCTCAGAAACGAGGGCAACGTGCCGGCGTCGGTGACGGTTTCGACGTTCCAGGCGCGCACGGTCTGCCCGTCCACGTAGTGCAACCGGGGCGTGGCCGCCGGCCCGCTCAACAGCGGCGTCAGCCGCAACCCCTCGAACCGCAGCGTGTCCAGCGCCGAGTCGCCCCCGTCGAACTCGATTCCGTCCGGCACTGCGACCGCGCGGCGGCTCGAATCCACCGTGAGCGTGTCGTTGCCTGCGCCGGTATGCACCGTGATCTCGCGGATATGGGCCAGCGGTTGGGTGGCCACCACGCTGCCGCCAATGAGCACCTCGATCCGCTCGAGCTGCGACGCCGTCGAGGTCGCCCGGCGCAACCGGACATCGTCGTTGCCACTGCCCGTCTCGATGCGCAGCACTTGATCGGCCATCACTTTGGCCTTCGCCGCCGAGATCGACCAAGCGCCCCGACCCAGCGTTCCCGCCACCAACACATCGTCCGTGCCCTCGTATACCAGGCTCGAGACCGGCACGTTCGGCATCCCCAGACCGAACCGCGTCCAAACCGTGTGCGGGCTCGCTGCGGCCAAGAACTCCGTAAGATTCCAGATGCCCAAACGATAAGCGCCGTCGATCGTGCCCGCCAAAATCGCGGCTTGCGAACCTTGGGTCAGGACCGCAGCCGACTCGAAGTTCTTGGTCAAGGAGGTGAGGTTGCCCGTGACGTCTTTGACGGCCACTGAGCTAGTCGAACCGTCCGCCGCGGTCGTCACGGTGATCAGCCAGACGTGCGACCCGTCGACCGCCACCGCTCGCCGCCAATCCGTCGGATCCAAAGCAATCGTCAGAACGTCCGCTGTGCCCGTCGTGGTGGCCGTCTGGAAGCTGGTGCCGTCGTTGCTGCTGACATAGATGTTGTTGCCCCGCGCTACGTAGATCACGCCCGGCTTGGCCGTGGCACCCTCGAACCCGCCGTAAGCCAGCGCCGTCACAAACGCCGGCCGCGGCGAACCCGCCGGCACCGCCACATCCGTCACGCGCGTCACCGTGGCGCCTTGATCGGTGCTCTTGTAAAGCCGGTCGCGCCCCATCAAGAGCGTGTTCCCAGCCGCCGCATTGACCACGAACGGGATGCGCTCGAACCGGCTGCCGCTCGAGAGCGCAAAATCGCTCAACCCGCCAGCATAGGGCGCCGTGGTCTCGAGCCCGGTGAAGTTGGTGGCGTCCGCCGCAGCATTCTTGAGCGTCAACTGCGTATAACCACCCACCAACGTGTCCGCAGCGGAGTACGTGAGCCGATAAAACACCCCGAAGTTGTTGGCCAGGAAGTAACGAATCGAGTTGCCGCCGCTGTAATCGATCCCCACGTAGTTGCCGTCCCCGCCCATCATGGTGCTCCAACTGTTGGGCGTCGCCGTCTGCCGAATGGTGCCATTGTCCTGCGTGCCAGCCACCACGGTGTTGAACTGGCGATCCCACACCAGCGACCGGTTCATCTCCGTCACCCGCAAGTTGGCGCCGATGAACTCCCAGGTCGTCCCCCCACCGCTCCGCGGGTTGCGCAGGCGGTAGATCCCGCCGTCGCTGAGCAGAATCAGGCTCGGGCTGGTGCTCGGGCCCGTCCCATCTTCGTCCGCAATGAAGACCAGATTCCGCGTGTCGCCGTGCGGCGCGGTGTTGAAGCCGTTGGGGCCACTGCCGCTGGTCGTGGTGATCTGCGTCCAACTGCCGCCGTCCCGGCGAAACGCAATCGCCAGGTACGGCGAGGTGGCGTTAATCGCCCCCGCCACAAAGACACTCGTCGAACTCGCGGGGTCGGCTGCCATCGCATAGTGCAGACCGCCCTGCCCCGTCGGGTTCGTCGTCGGCGTTGGACTGAGCGCCGTCCAGGCGGTTCCCTGGTTCGTGGTGGTGAAGACCCCGGAAGGCTGGTTGTTCGCTCCAATGACCGTGGCGTAAATCGGGTTGCTCGGCGCCCCGCTGCCGCTCGCCGTCAGCCGGATCCGCGTCGCCACCTTCAGGCCTTCGCCCGCCTCGTCCGTCGTCCCGTTGCTGTCATCGTCGGACCCGTTCGAGTCCTCCGGCAAGACGATCCCGCTGACCACTTTCGTCCAGGTGACTGTGGCTGGGTCGGCCGCGTTGGCGTTCTCCGACTTCCAAATGCCCTTGTCCGCCGCCGTCAGACTCGAGCCGTCCGTGCGCCGGAAGCCGCCCGCCAACGCCACGTACCAACGCGCCGCCTGCGCCGGATCCTGGACCACATCCCATACGTTGCCCTCGGGCAACTTGCTCGCCCCGCTCGCCCCCGAGATCCGCACCCAGTTGTCCCCGCCATCCGTCGAGCGATACAACCCCCCCCGGGCCGGGTTGCTGCCGCTCGCGGGAGTGATCTCGTGGGTCGAGGCGTATAAGAACCCCGCCGTCGCCGTCGAAGGCACAATCGAAGTGATGCGCAGATCGTCGAAGTTCCCAACCTCCGTCCAACTCGCCCCGCCGTCCCGTGACCGGAACAACCCGGCAGCCGACCCACCCCGATAGGTGCTGCTGAACTGGCCCGTGCCCAGATACAGGACCAGTTGGTTGGCCGGCGTAGCGGAAGTGACGACGGCATTGCTAGCGTCAAAAGGACTCACCGCCAGCGCCCCAATGGCCAGCGACGGTAAGTGATCGGCCACCGGCGACCACGTCGGCACTTCCGCTGCGTCGTCAACCCCGTTAGCTCCGTCGTCATCCCGCCCGTTCGAGGTCGACCAACTCAAGTTCGTGGTCTGCCACAGCCCCCCATTGACCGCCCCTAGCCAGGCAATGTTCGGGTTGCCCGGGTGGACCGCAAAGACCTGGATTGCACCGATAGCCGGGTTGCCCGGGTTGACGAGGGTGTTGCCGTTGCCCGTGAGGCTGTAGGGGCCGAGTTCGGCCCAGGTGGGCTGGTCGAAGGTGACCGAGGGAAGACTGGGCAAATACCGCAGGATGAGGCTCTTGGAATCCTCAGACAGGTCGAGCACAAAGACACCTGTCCCCACCGGATTCGTGAAAGCCGCCGTCGATACCTGAATCGCAGAACGATCGAAACCGGTGATCCCCGTCGTCGTATTCAGGATCTCCCACGCATAGGTGGAAGCGGCGTTGAAGTCGCCCACACTGCCGGCGGCATTCGCCGCCGTCAGCGACGTGAGCTGCAAATTGAACTTGCTGGCCGAGGTCGCGTTGATGGCAAGCCCGCCGGTGATCCGTATCAGATCCCAACCAGGATTCGCCCCCGCGCCCGCGTCCACATCGTTGATCTCCCAGATGTACTCCTCGCCACCACTCCAAATCTCGTTCGCGGCGAGATCCATCGTCCCGGGGCTGTGGCCTGGGCTAAATACGCGCGGCGACTCGAGCAGGCCCGCCAGGGCGCTCTCCGGAGGAGCGTTCGCCGCATGCAACGTCTGCACCAACTGCGAAGCCACCGACTGCACTGCGCCAGTCACGTCGCCCGGCTCCACCGGGTCAGACTGGCTCAGTGAGAGACTCGCACCTTCCACCGCCCCGCTCCGCTGCGCACCCACCACGACCTCGGCGACTGGCTCAAGCTCGCTCGCGCCCTCGCCTGCAGCGGCTGGACCGACTAGGTCAACCGCTTCAAAGGGAACCTCGCCGGAATCCGCCGAGTCGCTGTCGGCAACTGCGCCCGGGGCGGTCAGCAACTCGGGAAGGTCCTCGCCGAAAATGGCGTCCACTTCGGCTCCAGGGGAGTACTCCAACGGGGCGCCCGCAAGACCTAGGATGCTGGCCTCGCGAGCGGTGGTGGAAACCTCTTCGACGCCCGCCCGCGGGTCTTCGAGCAGGGCCTCGGTCACGGCAAGCACGCCCGCCGCATCGGCCGAAAGCAGCACCTTCGGCTCGAGCGCCTCTAACTCGAACAGGTTGCTTGGACGCCGATTTCTCACACGCACACGCCGCATTCGCGTTCGCGGTCCCGCTGGCGCTGAAAAGCGCCCTCAGCAGGTTCTTGCCTCAGTCCAGCGAACTTTGCCACCCGTCACCCACGAGAGGCTGCATGGGGAGATGAAGGTCCCCTGCATCAGTTTATTGGACTGCCTTTTAACCTGTACCTGCGCCCCTTATGCTCCTGGTACCCCCTCCGAGTCAAGCCCAAAATCCTTAAACTGGGTCATTAGCCATTCTCGTACATGATCGAGCGGCATGGTTGAGCGACGGGAGTGGTTGAGCGACAGGAGAGAGGAGAGGGCGATCGAGTCGCCCTGGCCCCTACGGGTTCGGTGGTCGAGCCTGGGGCATGTCGCGCGGGGCCTCGCGGGCAGCCTTCGCCCGCTGCTCGAGTTGCGATGGGTTGAGGCCCTGTGAAAAGTACGCCTCGGGCTTCAGATAGAGATCGGTCTGTTTCATCCGCGGATCGTGCAGGTCGCGGCTGAGGTCGCAGTCGAACCGCGCCAAGATGCTGTGCCTCTGGTGCGGCGCCCCCACGGCGGTAATGTGGCACAGGCCCCAAGTGATGCCGCGCCCATCCTGGGTGTCAGTGAAGGCGTCCGGCACATACGGACCGGCCGCAACCGGCATCAGACTCGACACGGCAGCAATCTTGAAGCTCACGCCGTCGGAAGCGTACTGGATGGTGTTGTGTTCCAGTCCGTTGTGGATGGCGAAGGCGGCGATGCCGGCACGGAATGGAAAGAGCGTCGTTTCGTGCCCGGAATTCATGATCGGATTCAGCGGGTGCTTGGTAAATGGGCCCAGCGGCTCGTCGGCGGTAGCCAACCCGTGCAACCGGACCAGGAAGGGCGCGGCGTGCAGGTCGGACTTGTAGTAAAGGTAAATCTTCCCGCGATAAACCAGCGGGTAGGGATCGTGGATCGAGTATTGATCCCATTCCCCAGGCGCGCCGTTCGGGATAACAACCCGTTGGACCGCCCGCCACGGGCCGTCAGGCGAATCCGCTACCGAAGCCGTCACTGGGCAATCGTCGCCGCGCCGGCCCGACATGTCGAGAAAGCCCTGGTAATAAAGGCATCTGGCTATGCAGTTGACTCTTGTACGCGCAATCCCCGGCCTGTGGGCATCGCGTCGCCATGTGACGGCGGGCCCAAGCATGGTTGCGGCCCGGTTGGCGCTCAGGCGGCGTATTCACGGCGCGGCATGCCGCCTCCGCGCTTTGCCCGTCGTCACCTACCACAAGAGTAAACTGCATAGCCAGATAAAGGTATACTTGCCTTGCCAAACCAAAATGTCGCTCGTGGAAACCGACCGCCAGCCCGGATGCGGCCGCGGCGGCCGCGGAACGGCCACGCCCTGTTCCTGCCAGGTGAACCCGTCGGCGCTGGTCGCATACCAGATCTCCGCCAAGTCCCAATCGGTCGACGGAACGGTCTCGGTGCCCTGGGCGGCGCCGCGCGGCGGTGTTTCGGTCTGGCGATACGTGTACCAGACGTAATACTTGCCGCCAACTCGGATGACCTTGGACGGATCCCGTCGCGTGACGGTGCCGTCCCCGTTGCGGTAATCGAACCCGTTGAGCGGCGTGAACTTGAAGGTCGAATACAGCTCGTTGGCCTCGGGCGTGGGGGCCAGGTATTCGTCGTACAGCCGTTCCATTGCCGCGCTCAAAGGCCGGTCCGGCCTCTGGTCCGGGAGTCGGTAGGGGAATCCCGCCGGCTCCGCCCCGGCGGCTGAGCTCGTCACCACGCCGACCCACAGGAGGCGCAGCAAGTTCGCAATCGCAATCGGTTTCATGCTTTCAGTTCGTGCGGCTTGCCCACCGCGATTCCCCGGCACACGCCCCAGAGGTCGTCCGATGATTGCGCCCAAATCGTCGCGACTCCGCTTAGAAATCCGGCGGCTCCCAACCCAGAGAGCGTCGCCAGGAGGTGCCGCTCGCACTTCTGTTTCATAGTCTCTCGAGGGCGCGCGTCGCCGCGTCGGATGCGGAGCCAGTGCCCCGGCTCCGATTCGACCTTCGACAGCAACTGTTGCGCTGGCCGTAAGCTGGGGTGCCCAACCGCCATCGGGTGAATCGGGCACCGGCGATAATGCCCAGCTCGTGTCTGTAGGAATCGAATAGGGAATCTCCCTGCCTAACGCAACCCCAAAGCTGAGGGCCCGAGCAGCGGCTAACGCCGGTTCGCCGCTAGGCCAGTATCCGTTGCCCTGCATTCCTTCCCGCTGACCCCTCACCGAGGGTTAAAGTCATTTTGCCATGAAAATAATTGTTGACAGGCTTCGGTGACCGATTGTTCCGTCGCGACAGGCGGCGAGTACTGGGCCGTGGATTGGATGGGATGGGCCGGACAATCAATCATTATGCCAGGCCATTGATTATTGACACCATCGTTGTCGACTGCCACGACCGAAGTTCCTGCAGGGGAATCGATTGTGCCAGGGAGTTAACCGTCGCCAGGCTTGGGTGCCCGAGATTGTCCCCCAGCGCGACATGTGCCTAGTTCTGGACGCTGGAGCTGGAGGGCGGATCGGTCAGAGGGTGGTGGACGGGGTAAAGGTAAGAACAGGGGTCAGAGCAAGACTCAGCGAAGCCACCCCTGCACCGGGCGATTCGCCCATCTCAGCGTCATGGCCATCGAGGTGATCCGGATTCACCTCGAGTCCGATGCCGAAGGCATGGAGGCCGGGTCGCCGCCGCCTGCGCCTGGCGCTGCCTTGCGGACCATGCATGCAGGCCCAGGTCGCACTGCTGGGCGGCACGTTCCGCCTTGCATCCGCGCCCGGTCCAGCCACCGGTATCCGCATCGCGATCCCGAACTCGCTCATAGCCTGAGTTGCAGACTGATCGTCTTACCCAAGGAGGCCGCAAGCCATTTCTTTGCCCCCGTCGGTTCTCCGGGCAGCGACAAGATGTCCCGGTCGATCCCATGGTCTCGGTCCGGGTCGCCATAAAAGACCCTCAGAGTCTCGGCCACCATTTTCATCCCTTTCATCCGTGACGAGAAGCCCCCGCCATTCAACCCCCGAAGATCTGCATACGGCATCGTCTCGACCGTTCGGCGCCAGAAATCTTAATGTTCCTGGTACTGAACCGGACAGTGGTCTTGGCCGCAACACAGCCAGACGTACTGCGTGCTGGGGTCCTGACCCGACCTCGGCCAGTCGGTCCAACTGCGGATCTTCTCGATCACCCGCTGAACCTGCCGTTCTTTCAGCGGCGACCGCTCCCCCAGCCCAGCCAGCACCTCGGACGCAGGAACCCCACCGATACTCAGGCTGATCGAGGTGCCGGGACAACCGGCGACCCAGGCGGAAAGAGCGCTGCAGGCGTTCTTTCCTACCCGTTCGACAGGATGAACTTGGCTCGGCGGTCAGCGCATCACGGGCGCAACTCACGGTTTCGGGTGGAACTGGATCTTGGACCCCGGGGCGACATGGGTGCGGCGGTTAGTTGTTGGCTGGGGCGGTAATTATGGCGTGGGGAAAGAGCCGTTGCCAACGATCGTTGCGCCAGAACACTTCCAGGCACAGGAGGGCTTCATCGCCGCGACTGCT
>VHCO01000156.1 GCA_016871715.1 Verrucomicrobiota bacterium | reverse complement strand
ATCCGGCCGATTGGCCAGGCCCAGGTCAGCCGGTGGCCTTGCTGATTGTAGTGCGTGTCGAGCCGGAAACCGGCCACGGGCGTGAGCAACTTCACCAACACGGCGCTGACGTCGCTGGCCGTGGCGAGATCATGGCCGCTCATATGCTGGATCCCCTCGAGGGGAATCCAAATGACGCGATCGGCCGGCGTGTTGGACGGCTCCAGGACACCGACCACCAGGTAGGTCTCCTCATGGTCATGGCCTTCAGCCCCGGCAAACCCGTGGGCGGGATGAAACTCGTCGCCCGGTTGCATCCCCAGGTTCGCCGCGGCCAGACTGCCGGCGACCGCTTCTTGGAAGCCCGGCTCGAAGAGGCGCCCGCCGGTGCGCACCGCCAGGCGCCGACCCGGCGCAGGCTCGGCTTGCCGGAAGAAGTCGAGGGTGGTTCCCACCAGGCGCCAGCCGCCGTAGCTGTCGCCCACGGCCAACGGCACGGCGGCCTCGACCCCGGCCGCTCGTTGGACGGCCTCGACGTCTTCGCCGCGGAGGTTGCCCGGGGACGACTCGAGGTGAAACACGGCGTTGAGCACCAGTTGCAGTTTGGAACCGCGCGCGCCCAAGACCGCGTCGAAGCCCAAGCTGGCATTGGCGAAGGTGGTTTGGGCTTGTTCCTTCACCTGCCAGACCGTCAGCCACAGACCCACGGCCAGGGCAATGGACAGGGCGGTCACGGCCGTGGACAAGGCGTGTTGGCGCAGGCTCTTGGCGACGATCAGCGGCAGGGTCATGCCGGCTCCTGGGCGGGCATCGGCCCGCGGTTCATCGTGTGGAAATCGCGCACGGTCTCGAACAGCGCCAGCACATCGCTATCGTGGCTCACCAAGAGCAGCGCGGCGCCGTGCTCGCGGCAAACCTCACGAATCAACGCCAAAGCCGCGCCCACGTTCCGATGGTCCAGGTTGCCGGTCGGTTCATCCGCCAAGACCAGGCGCGGGCGGTTGGCCAGGGCGCGAGCGACGGCAACCCGTTGTTGTTGGCCGGAGGAGAGTTGGCGCGGATAGTGATGCAAGCGATCGGCCAAGCCCATCCGCTCGAGCAGAGCTCGCGCCTGGGCGCGGTCGGCGCCGGGGCCGAAGGCCATGCCCAAGAGCACGTTCTCGAGGCAGGTGTAGCCGGGCAACAGGTTGAAAGTCTGAAAGACGTAGCCCAACGTGGTGGCCCGCAAGCGGTCCCGCTGCGACTCGCTCAGCGCCGTCAATTCATGGCCCGCCACGCGCAGACTGCCGCTGTCCGGTTTGAGGATGCCCGCCACCAGGTGCAGGAAGGTTGTCTTGCCGCAACCGCTCTCGCCCCGCAGCGCGACTTGCGCCCGGTCGTCGAGCGTGAACTCGGGCACGTCCACGACCGTGTGGCGCGACCCGTCCGGGCCGAGAAAACTTTTCTTGAGCGATTGGACTTCGAGCAGTGGCATGGCCTCAGGGCACCGGTTCTTCCACGACGCGATCGGCATCCATCCGGTACACCCCGGTCAGATACCTCTGCACGTAGGTCTCCCCCACGTGCAGCGTGCCCGAGACTCGGTAGGGCTTGAGCAGGTCCGGCTCGAAACCGCGTCCGGCGAGTTTCACGCGCATGAAATGGTTGATCTGCGCTTGCGGCCCGAAACAGCACGTGCCCAGATCCCGCAACAGCAGGAACTCGGTCACCAGCCCTCCCTTGGTGCGCATCGGCAAGATGAAGCCCGGGATGGACACTCGCCGTCCGTCGTAGGCCTTCACCCGCTCCGGAATGGTGTCGTCGGACTTGAGCAACGGGCGGCCGCCCCCGGGCCCGGAATCGACCTCGTACAGCTCGTACTTGAAGCTCGAGAGCGTGCCAAACCCCATGCGCAAATAGCCGTCCACCATCCGTTCCGGCTCGTCATAGGGCAGGGTGATGGCAGGCAGATTCGTGGTCGTGGTCGGGGCCGAACCGGGTGCAGGCGAACGGAGCGGACGAATCGGCGCCCCCCGCAACCGGTTCGTGATCGAGCCGCGCGCCGGGTCGGCCTCTGCCCCGTCGAGTTCCACACCGCCGGCGATGGCCCACGCTAGGCCGAGGACCGCGCCGGTCCCGTACCACCGCCCTGGGGACAGTGGATTGAGCTGCTGCCAGATCATGTTACGGACTCACCCTTAGCGCACAACCTGGGAGGGAGCAAGCGCGACCGTGCGACAGCGCGACCGTGCGACGGAGCTCAGCCAAGACGTGCGCTTGCCGCGTGCTGGGTCGGGTGAAATCCGGCAGGCGCCCTGCGGGGCGCGGGTCGTCAGACCCGCTTGGCGGACGTGACCGTCCGCGCTCCAGCTCGCTCGAGGTATCGGGGCCGTGGAGTCGGGGTCGATTTTCTGCTTGTCGGTAGTACTTCTGAGAACTATAAGTCGCCCTTGAACGGCATCGAGTCGCCCGAGCGGGTCGTAGCCGAGTGGCACGCGGGTTCGGGCGGCGCCGAACGGACATGCGGGAAAGGACCAATCGATGGCATTTACTGCGACCCAAGACCTGATGCTGCCGGCCACGATTACGGGTTCGTGGCCGCGGCCGAGGTGGTACGGCATGAACCTCTGGGGTCGGCCGCTGGACACGGCGATGATGGACCCGTGGTTTCGCGAGCAATTCACCGACGCCCACGCGGTGGTCGTGGCGGACCAAGTGCGGGCGGGCTTGGACATCTTGACGACTGGGGACTACCACTTGGACGAGGACGTGGCGGGGCGGTCGTGGCATCACTATCCGCTGCAGCGGTGGAAGGGGCTCGAGCACGAGGAGCTGCAGACTCAGCAGACTCGCTCGCCGCTGCTTTCGTATCCGGTGGGGACCATGCTGGACTCGATTTACAAGACGTGGCGTTGGCCGCGCGTGGTGGGGAAGGTCGAGCACGACCCGAAGAACCCGCTCGAGTACGCGAAGATCTGGCGGATCGCCCAGCAGGCGGCGGTGGCGGCGGGCAAGCCGGTTAAGTTCGGGACCTGCTCGGCGCAGGTCTTGGCGTTTTTCTTGGACAGCCACACGCCCCTGTACGAGTTGCAGAACAAGCAGCAACTGATCTGGGACATGGCGGAGGCGATGAACCGCGAGTTACGGCAACTGGCCGCCTCGGGCTGCAAGGTCATCCAGGTGGAAGAACCCACGCTCCATTTCATGGCGCGCTACTACCCGGAGCAGAAGGCGTTCATCGATTTTCTGGTGGAGGCATTCAACCGCGAGGTGGACGGCTTGGAGGACGTCGAGATTTGGATTCACACCTGCTGGGGCAATCCGAACATGCAGAAGGTGTTCAAGGACGAGTCGTACGCCAACTCGATCGAGATCTACCTCGAGCGGCTCAAGGGCGACGTGTGGACGATCGAGGCGGCCGAGAACGACTTCAAGGAGCTGCCGCTCTTCGAGCGCTACCGCAACTCACTGAAGAAGAAGATCGCCGTCGGCGTCATCAGCCACCGCACCCTCCAGGCGGATTTCCCGGCGGTGATCGCCGAGCGCATTCGGCGCTGCCTCAAGTCCATCCCGGCTGACAAGCTGGTGCTCTCGACCGATTGCGGCTTTGGGCGGCAGGGTATGAACCGCCACCTGGTCTTCTACAAGACGGCGGCGATTCCGCTGGCGCGAAATCTCGTGCTCAAAGAGCTCGGTTTGCCGGAACGGTACGTGCCCGCCGCGGACGAACAACTCGCCTGGGATCAACTCCCCGATTTCGAGCCGCACACTCACCTGCCCCCGCTGAAGCCCCGCTCCTGAGTCGGCGAGCTGGGCGGCAAGTCCGCGGCTAGGGCTTTTCAAGCCAGGCGCCCTCGGGCTTTAATGCCGGCGGCAACCCAACCAGGTTATGGGGCGCAAACCGAAGCCGACCAGAAGGCGACCGCCAGAACCGCCAGGCCGCTGGCGGTGGTGGGTTGGCTTGGGCGCGCTGGCCTTGTCCGGGGCGGCGGTGTTTTGGTTGATCGAATCGAGGAAAGGCCCCGCCGTGCCGCTGGCGCCCGGGCCGGAGGCATTACACCAGATCGCGGCGCCCGCGGCGCCGACGGCGGTCGCCCCGGAACAGTTCCTAGCGCGGTACGCGGGTTCGGCGAGCTGCCGGGATTGCCACAAGGAGGCCTACGAGCGCTGGGAGGGGTCGCACCATGCCCGGGCCGAACGCGGCTTCGACTTGGCCGAAGATCTACCGGTGTTTTATCCGCCGCGCCAGTTTCAGCACGGGACGCAGACCTCCGAGGTGCGCTATGCGCGGCAGCGATTCGAGTTGCGGACGTTGGGCTGGGAAGGCGAGCGCGGGCCTTACGTGTTGGAGCGGGTGATCGGGGAAGCGCCGCTGCGCCAGTACCTGGTGGCGCGGCCGGGCGGGCGCTACCAGGTGACGGAGGTGGCGGCCGATCCGCGGCAACGGGACTGGTTTAACATCTTCGGCGACGAAGACCGGCGGCCGGGCGAATGGGGGCATTGGACGGGGCGGGGCATGACGTGGAACAGCATGTGCGCGGTCTGCCACAACACGGGCTTATTGAAGAACTACCAGGCGGCCACCGACGTGTACGACACCCGATGGGTCGAGGCGGGGGTAGGTTGTGAGGCCTGCCACGGGCCGATGGCGGATCACGTGACCTGGCAGCGCCAGCAACCGCAGCAACCGCCCCTGATCAAGGACCCCACGCTTCGGCCGCTGACCAAGGACCAGATGCTCGATGCTTGCGGGATGTGCCATGCGCGGCGTTCCGAGCTGACGGGGCGGTTTCAGCCGGGCGATAGTTTCTTCGACCACCACGGCCTGGTGATTCCGGACGAGACCGACCTTTACTATCCGGATGGGCAGGTGCGCGACGAGGACTACGAGTACGCCTCGTTTCTGAGCAGCCGGATGTTTTTGGCGGGGGTGCGCTGCGGGGACTGCCACGAACCGCACTCGAGCAAGCCGTTCACGCTAGACAACGGGTTGTGTCTGCGTTGTCACAGCGCCCCGGTGCCGCCCGCGCCGAAGATCGACGCGGCGCAACACTCCTTTCACAAGCCGGGCACGTCCGGGGACTTGTGCATGGACTGTCACATGCCCCAGACGGTGTACATGCAACGTCATTGGCGCCACGACCACGGCTTCACCATCCCCGATCCCTTGCTCACCCGCCAGCACGCCATCCCCAATGCCTGTAACCGCTGTCACAAAGACAAGTCCGTCGACTGGGCGATCGAGGCGGTCGAGAAGTGGTACGGCCCGCGAATGGAGCGCGCCACGCGCACCCGCGCCCAATGGCTGGCGCGCGCCCGCGCGGGCGACCGAACGGCGGCTGCGCCGCTGGCGCGACTTGCTGCGGAAGAGCCGATCCCGTTGTGGCGAGCGGTCTCGGTCGGGTTGCTCAAGCCGTGGGTGAGCGAGGAGTTGGTGCGCCGCGCGGTGTTGGATCGAACCCGCGACGAGGCACCCTTGGTGCGGGCGGTTGCGGCGCGAACGCTCGAGCCCTACGCAGGCACCGGTCATGCGGCGACGGACCAAGCGTTGCGTGGGTTGCTCGAGGATCCGGTGCGCTGGGTGCGTTTCGAGGCCGCGTGGGCGTTGCGGGCGACTCTGGACACCAACTCGGTGCCTGGTCGCGACCTGCTGACCTACCTCGATCACAACTCCGATCAGCCCTCCGGCCTGCTGCAACGGGGTGTCCTCGAGTTCGATCGCGGCCAGACCGAGACGGCCATCGGCTCCTTCCGCCGGGCGGTGAGTTGGGACGGGCGCTCGGCTCCGCTGCGGCAGGCCTTGGCGGTGGCGTTGAGCGCCAGCGGTCGGGGGGCCGAGGCGGTGCAGGAACTCGAGGTGGCCTGTCAGTTGGCGCCGCGCGAGGCCGGCTACCGGTTCCGCTTGGGGCTCGCCCTCAACGAGGTGGGGCAGTTGCCTCGAGCCCTCCGCCTGCTGGCGGAGGCGGTCCAGCTTGACCCGCAGTTTGCGCAAGCCTGGTACAACCTAGGGCTCGCCCACTCGGCCAGCGGCGACGCCGAGTCTGCCCTCGAGGCGCTGGTGCGCGCGGAGTCGGTGGACTCACATTCGCCCCAAATACCCTATGCGCGAGCGACTGTCTTGGCCCGCCTGGGTCGGGATGTCGAAGCTCGCCAAGCCGTCCGCCGCACGCTCGAGCTCGATCCGCGGCACGCAGAAGCGCGACAGTTACTCGAGTGGCTGCAGCGGCGGTAGGGGGGTGGCTGGGGGAAGGGTTTCGCCTGCGGCGGGGGAACGCCGGCGCGGCTCAGGCCCCGGTTTGGTGGCGGTGAATGCCCAGGAGTTGCTCGACGGCTTCGGAGAAGGTGAGGATCTTCTGGGAGATCTTCTGCGGTTGCTCGAAGAGGGTTCCCATGACTTCTGAGATCATCTCGGGCCGCTGATGAATGATTTCCGCTGCTGCCACAATCAAGGAGAGGTAGTTGTTCACATCATGCCGCAGCTCGGAGAGTTCGACCGCCAGGCTCTTCACTTGATCCGCGGTGAGGGTCACCGGTCGGTCAGGGACGTGCATGAAGTGCATGGCCGCAGCGTTGCCGTGCGCCGCTCGAAAAGCAAGCGGGATGTATCGCGAGACCGCGCTTTGCGCGTGTTCGTCGGTTCTCGCCTTGACAGTCGAGGCCGACCGCGGTGGCATGGCTCACATGCACACGCCTTTGCCTTGGCCTTGGGCCTCGCCCTCACCCTTACCCTTACCCTGGCGCATGCCCCAGCCCCGCTCGCTGGCTTTGCGCAAGCGCGCGCCCTGGGGGTTCCTGCTGCGGCTTCCGTGCTGGGGCGGGATTCTGGCGCTGTGCGCCTCGGCGGCGGAGTTGCCTGGGTGGAAGCTGGTTTGGTCGGATGAGTTCGACCGGGCGGGCCGGCCGGACCCGGCGAAGTGGACCTACGAAGAAGGGTTCATCCGCAACCGCGAACTTCAGTTCTACACCGCGAATCGTTCGGAGAACGCGCGCGTGGAAGACGGGTGCTTGGTCATCGAGGCCCGCAAGGAGCGTTTGCCGAACCCGGCCTACCAACCCGACGCCCCCGAACGCCGGTGGGCGGCGCGGCGCGAGTTTGCCGAGTACACCTCGGCCAGCCTGACGACCCGCGGGTTGGCCGCCTGGACATACGGCCGGTTCGAGGCGCGGGCGAAGGTGCCCTCCGGCCGCGGCACCTGGCCGGCCTTTTGGACCCTGGGCACCAACATCCGCGAGATCGGTTGGCCCACCTGCGGCGAATTGGACATCCTCGAATACGTGGGCCACGCGCCGGGGGTGGTGCACGCCAACGTCCACACGCGCGGCTTTAACCACACGCGCGGCAACGGGCGCGGCGCGAGCACGCGCGTCCCGGACGCCGAGACCGCCTTCCACGTCTACGCGGTCGAGTGGACGCCGCGGGCGCTGGCGTTCTCTGTGGATGGCAAGGAGTATTTCACCTGCTCGAATGACGGGAGCGGCGTGGACTCGTGGCCGTTCGACGCGCCGCAGTATCTGATTTTGAACCTGGCCATCGGCGGCGCTTGGGGCGGGCAACAGGGTGTGGATGACGCGATCTTTCCGCAGCGGTACCTCATCGACTATGTGCGGGTCTATCAGCGTGCCGGGCCGTGAACCTCTCTCCGAACAACAGGCCGCCGGCGCCGCGATCCAAGCTAGACTCACTCGAACCACGGAGATTCCCCATGAAGACCGAATCGTTACGGACCGACGAACCGCTTGACGCGCCCCCGGCAGGCGGGCCGGGGTTGTCCCGGCGCCGATTTTTGGGCAAGGGATTGGGCGCGGCGAGCCTGGGCGGCCTGGCGCCGCTGGTGGTCTCACGGGCCGTGCTGGGTGGCGCGGGCCAACCCCCGGCGAGCGAGACGCTCCGGATTGCGGCGGTGGGGATTGGCGGGATGGGTCAACACTATTTGGCCGGGTGCAAGGGGGAGCGGGTGGTGGCGCTGTGCGATGTGGACCAGGGCAATGCATCGAAGGTGTTCGAGGCATACCCAGGGGCGGCGCGGTACCAGGATTACCGCCGGATGCTGGATCGGGAAGCGAAGAACTTCGACGCCCTGATCATCGGCACGCCGGACCACACGCACACGGTGATTCTCCTGGCGGCGATCGCGTTAGGCAAGCATGTCTACTGCGCCAAACCGGTGACGCACACGATCGGGGAGGCACGCCGGGTGCGCCAGGCCCTGGCGGCGGCCCCCCAACTTGTCACCAAGACCAGCGTTCAATCGTCCGGCACCGAAGGGGCGCGGCGCACGACGGAGCTGCTGCATTCTGGCGCGATCGGCCCGGTGCGGGAGTTGCACATCTGGTGCGATCACCCGGTCTACCCTTGCTCCGTGGTGCGGCCGAAGGAGGGGGAGCCGCCGCCGCCGGGCATGGACTGGGATTTGTGGCTGGGGCCGGCGCCCTACCGGCCTTACCACTCGATGTATCACCCCTGGAAATGGCGGCCGTGGTGGGATTTCGGCTCGGGCACGGTAGGCGACATGGGTTGCCACACGTTCCATGTCTACTTCGATGAACTCGAACTCCGCGCCCCGACCGCCGTCTACGGGCAGGGCTCGTTTCGGTGCGAAGGGTTCTCGACGCGCGTCGAGACGCCCGAGTGCCAGTCCCATGCCAACGCGGTTACGTGGGAGTTCCCGGCCCGGGGCGATCTGCCGCCCCTGAGCCTTCACTGGTACGACGGCGGCATGAAGCCGCCGCGGCCCCGGGAGTTGGACCACGGAATTCGAATGCCGAGCACGGGCCTGTTGTTTGTCGGGGAACGGGGCAAGCTGATGGCCGGTTATAGCGGCGGCAGTTTCCTGAGCCGGCGCGGCTTGGCCGGCGGGCTGTTGCTGCCGGAGGAGAAGTTCCGCGATTTCGCGCAACCGGCCCCCACCCTGCGGCGTGTGCCGGATCATTACGGGGAGTGGACGCAGGCTTGCAAGACCGGAGCACGCACGGTTTGCCCGCTGGAATTGGGCTGCGAAATGACCGAGTTGGCGTTGCTGGGGGCGTTGGCGTTGCGCACGGGTCGGTTGATCGAGTGGGACGCCCAAGCCCGCCGCGTGACCAACGACCCCGAGGCGGACGGCCTGGTCGATCCGCCCTACCGCGCGGGTTGGTCAGGGTGAGAACCGGCAGGCATCGGAACGGATGGCACGAAGAAGGGTGCGTAGGAGTTGGCTGGTAGCCGCCTGCGCGACGGGCGCCGTCCGACCGTAGCGCAGGTTTTTAACCTTGCCGTGTCGCCAATTTCCAATCGGCAGCGTGGGCGAGGAGGCGACCTGATGGGCGGGCAAGTGTGCATCTCGATGCCCGCCGGCTCCTTCGAGATGGGCGACTCCTCGGATGACTCGCCGGCCGAGTCGTACGTGCTTCCGCTGACGGGAACTCGGGGCGGCGCCCTTGGCTGTTTCTGCACGGATCGATGATAGCACGCTCGAGTTGTCTTGGAGCGGCATTGGCACTCACGCGGTCTACTCGATCGAGAGCACCGAATCGGCTTCCCTGCCGGGTCGAAAACGCTACCCTCGACTCCCGAGCCGCCCGACAGGAGCACCGGATTCTTGCGCCTCTTAAATGCCATGAATGAGACTGTCCTCATCGCAGCTCCGCGGTTGCCCATGCTCACCCTCCGTGGGGTGCACGAGAGCGGTATCCGCGCTGTCCCCGAAGCGCCACTCCACACACCGCGGCCCCAGAGCCAGGTCGCGAAGGCCGTCCGCCAATGAACCGCCATGCAAACGAACACCAGCCGGATCCGGTTTGACGAGTTGTTTCGTGTCGCTACGGGGCATGTCCCCTTCGCCTACCAGTGTCGGCTGGCCTGCGGACCGGAAGCCGATCTTCAGGACTCCGACACGCTCGGTCGCCACACGCCTTGCGAGTCGCGCCTGATCGACATACCGACCGGGTTGGGCAAGACCGCCGCCGTCGTGCTGGCCTGGCTGTGGAACCGTTTTCAAATCCGAAACCCGAAATCCGAAATCCGAAATGCAGAGTGGCCCCGCCGGCTGGTCTATTGCCTGCCGATGCGGACGCCTCTGCAATCGAAATGAGCATCAACATGAGCACAGCCAGAGAAACCAAGTCCTTGGACTTCGGAATCCTCAAGAACGCCGTGGCGGGAAATGCCGCTGCTTTCCGATGCCGCAGGAGGCTCCAGCCCGCAGGAGGCGCTGGCGACAAGGTCTTCCCGCCCACATTTGCGGGAGCTGTCTATGCCGTGGAGCAGCGGCGTGTCTTCGACGAGAAGGGCAACCCGTTGCCAGATCCCAAAACCTGCGTCGTGCTCGACACCGTGCAGTCCCAGGCCAATCGCATGGAGCAGGCGTTGCAGGAGGCGCTTGACGCCGGGCGCATCACGATTCCGGTCCTGAAAGTGGACTTCTCCGCTTGGTCGCCGACAGGGACCAAGCCAGATAGCGAGAAGTTCATTGATGATGTTGGCACCGTCACCAGCCTGCAAGTGCCGCACCGGCTTGCGGATGCCAGCCTGCGCGACAGCGAAATCGAGGACGAAGTTGACGGGAGGAAAGTGAACCTGCCGTTCCGAAAGAGCAGCAAAGGCAGGCTGCTTAACACCGCCAGCCAGCGCAACGCCACCGCACTCTATCAGCTTTGCCCAACCGCCTTGATTTTCGGCATGTGGGATTCCACCGGGCCAAAAGGCGGGCTTGGCGCAAAGTTCGAGCGCGCGACGGTATCGGAGGTGGTCGGTGTGGGGGCGACAATTGACGGTCTTCTGCGCGGGGTTCGTCGGGACCCGCTGGAAATCCGTGCGGCGGTCAAAGTGCTGAAGCCTGCCGATAAGAACTGGTCAATCGCTGCGGCGAACGCCAAAGGCGCCGTCTCTCCGTCCGAGGTGAACCACAGCAGTGTGCCGTTTCCCAAGCAGCGGAAGGAGAAGTCAGAGGACAATCTGTATTCAGGCGCGACGATTGAGTATGCCGAACAAGTGGCGACACTCTCGCTCATCGTCCTGCGGCGGCTTTGCTTCCCCGGCAACGGCGCTCCCAGGCAGGAGGCAGATTCGGCTGGGCGCACCGTCCTTGCTGCGCTTGGGCTTTGTGCCGCGACCTTGGCTTTCGAGCCGGGCATGGCCTTGCGCTCACGGTGCCTGGTCTGGCCGGAGGAGCCGATGTTTTGGGAACTTCTCGAAAAACCCGGTGAGCCACCGAGAGCATTTTCCATTACGGCTGACGGAGCGGTCACTTTGCACAAAGAGGCCGTCGCCGCCGCAAAGTCCGCGAAGCTCGAGTGGGAGGAGAACCCCATTGAACTCGTCCCACAGCCGAAGCTGGCGGAACTCGGCCGGCTGAGCCAGTTCGAAGCCTCTAAAGAAGACAACGAGGCAAAGTAACATGCTCACCCTCGGCATCCGCTACCTGACAGGCGTCGCCGTCGGCTCGCACGGTGAGCATGGACGCGTCGAGTGGCCGCCACATTCGGCCCGGGTTTTCATGGCGATGGTAGCGGCGCATTACCAGACTGGCGCGGAGGCGGCGGAGCGCGAGGCTCTCGAGTGGCTGGAGAAGCAGGCCCCGCCGGAAATCCACGCGCCCGACGCGGAGCCTTGCCGCGTGGTGACGCAATATGTGCCGGTGAACGACGATCGTTCGCAGTTCTTTCGCGATTCGAACACCAAGAAGTTCAAATTCTATCAGGAAATACCTGGCATCTCCTTGAGGCGAAACCGCCAGGACCGCACATTCGCCCGTGCCTCCCTTGCCGAGGATATTGTGATGCTCCACTGGCCGGCCGCTGAACCGACGCAACCGGTGCGCGATGCGCTGGCGGCCTTGTGCCGGAAGGTCACGCGCATCGGGCATTCGAGTTCGCTAGTCCAGATGTGGTTGGCGGATGCCATTCCTGCCGGACTCAAGCGATGGTTCGCCGATGATGAGCGCGGCACACATCTGTTCCGGGTGCCGAGGGAAGGAACGCTGAAGGAGGTTCTTGATGCCAGCTTCAACGGCGCGGCGGTGGCGCGATATTGCGAACTCAGAGTGGCGGAGGAAGAAGCCGAGACGGCTTCTGAGTTGGCAGCAAAGGCTCACGCAGTTGCCAAGGCCGAAGGTGCAACCAAGGAAGCAAAGAAGGCCGCGAGACTGGCTGCGGATGCTGCAAAGGTGGCCGCTTCTGCTGCCAAGCAAGCTCGCGAAGCCGAGTTCCCCGGTGACAGCAAACCGCGGCAGGACCGTCCGCGCATTTCCACCTACGCCAGCTACGTCAGGGCGGAGGAGGCCACTGACACGCCTGCAGCGGCGGGCAGCCTTTGCAGCCCGCACCTTGCCGTCTTCACACTGGAGCGCGAGGACGGGCCGTATCGTTCCCTCGACCTTACCTGCACGCTCGCGCTTACTGACCGCTGGCGCGAGGCAATGGCGAGCCACGCCTGCGACCTCAGCCCGGAAGCGCAATCGCTCCTCACCGGCCACGCGCCGGATAGATCACCGCTGCAGACCGCGCACGTCGCCTTCGTACCGCTCGGATTCGTGGGACATCCCCACGCCACAGGGCATCTCCCCGGCATCGCGCTTGCTCTTCCCGATGAAACGTTAATGCCGCCGGAGATTCGCCGAGACGTGCTCCGCGTCGCGTCGCGTGTCTGCAAGGAAGGGCTGAAGCTCGGCCGTCTCGGCGCGTGGAAGCTTGCGCCTTCCACGATGGCCCGTCCGCTCGACACTCTGCGCCCCGCGACGTGGACGGCGCATCCCGAAGGCGCGATGCAATGGAGCACCGTCACTCCCATCGCCTACGACCACCACCCGAAAGCGAAGGGCAAAGCCGAATACCTCGCCGAAGTCGCCGCGATGATCGCCGCCGGCTGCGAGCGCATCGGCTTGGCACACCCGCGCGAGGCCATTCCCACGCCCGTCTCCGCGCACCTGGGCACGCCACCTGCGCACGCGTTCCCCCGCTTGCGCCGCAAAGACGGCAGCGAGCGCCGGCACACGCACGCCATCCTCATCTTCGATGAACCGGTGCGCGGGCCGGTCATCATCGGCGCGGGCCGATACCGGGGCTACGGATTGTGCCGCCCGATGGAGGTCCACTGATGCACGCCTGCCCGACTCCGCATGCTGACTCGCTTCCGCTCGCCGACGCAGCCACGTTCTTCCAGTCATGAACAGTCACATAGACCCAAGACTTCACCATGAGGCCTTCCAGCGCGCTCTCGCTTTGGGCCGCGGCACCGATTCTGGCGCCTTGTCCGAGCTCACTCGAAGGCTACAGATGCCGTCCGCCGAGATTCGACGCCTCGCTGCGTCTGCGACCGGTAAGCTGGCTTCGTTCGGCGCCGATGCGACTGTCGCCGTGCAGGCCCTGTCTCCGATTGCCCTGCGCGACCCGCATCCGCAGACTCAGCAATACGCCTTGAAAGCGATCAAATGCTACGGTCCCGCTGGCCGGGCCTATCTCCACGATCTGGATGACCTCGCCGCCAATGAACGGGCGAAGGATTACGTGCGGCGTGCTGCCCACTCGGCTGCTGAGGCCATCCGTGAGGCTGTCCGTCTTGAACAAGAAGGCGCAAAGCACAAATGCGTTCGTTGCGGACGCGAAGCCACCGCCGAAGAGTACAGGCGCAGCCAGCAGGCTTTCCAGCGCACTTTTTGCGATGCGTGCTTCGACGAAGTGTTTCTCGATCGCCGCAACTCCGACACCAGAGTCGAACTCAACAAGACCATCGCTGCGAAGGCTGGCGCCTTGGTCCAATCGGAAGGAGAACGCCTAATCGCCGATTGGCTCACGACCCACAACCTCGCCTTCCGCTACGACGAGCGTTACCGCATTCTCAGCGGGCACGCCGTCCGCCCCGACTTCTATCTCCCTGAACTGGACCTCTACATCGAGTATTGGGGCATGGACACTGCCGACTACAAAATCGGCATGTTGAAGAAGCAGCAGCTCTACCAGCAGGAAGGCAAGCGGCTTGTTTCGCTTTATCCTGCCGACAAAGCGCGTCTGGACGCCATCCTGCGCGTCAAACTCGAACTTTTCGGTTATCGCATATCGACGCGCACTTCTCCGGCGTCGGCGAGCGATAGCGAGTCAGTTTCTCACGATGTTCCCTGATTTCTCCACATTCTTCCGCGCCCTTTGGGGCCGCGAGCCGTTTCCGTGGCAAGTCATGCTCGCCGACCGCGCCGCAACGGTAGGGTGGCCCGACGCTATTGACCTGCCCACCGCCAGCGGCAAGACCGCGTGTCTCGACATCGCGGTGTGGGCGCTTGCCAAGCAGGCAGGTGAAGCAAGCCGCCCCACCCCACGCCGTATCTGGTAAGCGCGGCCTGCATGGCAGGGCCCGGACGGAGGCTTACACGTTTGACATCAAGCCGTTGGAAGCGGAACTGCATCTATGCCGCAAAGTGTTCCTGGAGAAACTGAACCTAGCGGTGCCGCGCTCGGAACTTTCCATTGGCAAGAAAGTTGACCTCAGTGGAACGGAATTTCGTACGAGAGCAGGACAGTTCTTGGACGACAGGACTTTCGATTTGCCAGCCGTCACAATGCTCGCCGCTCTCGCCATCGAAGGGGGCCCTGATGACCGCTCCCGCCGGACTGACTTCGATTTCGTTGACTCATCGGGACGCTTGTCTTTCTCGGGAACAGTCCGTCAACTCATGCTCTTGGTCACTCCCGAACGGCTGCATGCAACGCTTTTCAAGCCTTGGCAACGCGCCGATGAACGCTGGTCATTGCGATTTGATCCAGTGGAAGACCGCCGCTACGCGTTGCTGGATCGTGACCCCACCGCCAGTGACAACAAGAGTCGCAGCGAGTGGATGGCCAATCTGCTGGCGTACAGAGCCCTCAGTCTTTACCCGTGCGCGACCACCCGAGCGGGTGCGACCACAGCAGGTTGGAACACCAACCCGGATGACCCTTGGTTTACATGGCCGCTTTGGCAACCACCCCTTCGGATGGATGTGGTCCGCTCGTTGTTCGGCCAGCCTACGCTAATCAGGGATATGGCCCCTGCATGGCTGCGGCAGATGGGTGTTGTCGCAGTCTTCCGGTCGTCACGGATTGCGAATGGCGACTACGTCAACTTTACTCCGTCGCAAGGGATCCTTTGAACGCTCCGCGCAGATGAAGCCCTTCAACCGCGAACCCCCAAGCACCGAGCCTGCGACTTCTGAATGGCAGCTACCCCAACCTGAGCCCGGCCTCGGCCTGTTCATCCCCAATCCTTGATATGATTCCCTTCCATTCCGTCTTACCCGAAATCGCCCAGCGCGAGGTGCGCTGTATCCATCTTTTGCCTGAGCCAGGCGTTGTGCCCACCTCCGGTCTGTCCGCCGGCGAGTATGCCTTCGTCGAGTTTTACTGCGAAGACCTTGGCTGCGATTGCCGGCGGCCCTTCATCGAGATGTTCGACCGCCACCGCCAGGACCAAGCGCTGGCTAGCATCAATTGCGGCTGGGAGCCGGAAGCGTTCTACCGCGAGCGGATGCCGTGGGACGCCGATGCCCCCAGGGAGATCGTTCAAGGGTCGCTGGACCCGCTCAACCCCCAGTCCGAACACGCCGAGGAACTGCTCGCCTTGTTCCAGAGGCACGTTTGGAGCGAGCAGTATCGCGAACGCCTGCGCCGGCATCATCGGTTGTTCCGGGAAGAACTCCAGCGACGCGGCAGCACGACCCACCGGAAGGAGTCTGAATCCGGTAGCCCGTCTGCTTCCAAGGACACGCCTCCGCGAATCCCTTCAGACCGCCAGGCGCGGTTTGCGGAAGTGGCCGCGCTGCTCGAACAATTCGGTCAGCAACACCTGGACGCGGAACTCACCGGGTTCACGGTCGAGCTCTGGCGACGGCTCTGTCGTCGCAAAGCCCCCGATTGTCTGGCGGGCAAGCCGACGGTTTGGGCTGCCGCCGTCACGCACCTCATCGCGCGGATGAATGTTTTGTTCGACCGCAAACAACCGGTGCATCTGACGTTTGACACGATCTGCGGCTTCTTTCAGGTCAACAAGACCACCGTCGGAAGCAAGGCGACGGGCGTCGAACGCACGCTGCGGCTCCGACAACACAACGAACCGGGTCTGTGCCGGCGGGAGTTCCTGGAAACGCTCACATTCGTCCGGGCGTCGAACGGCATGGTCATGTCGTGGAAGATGGCCCGCGACATGGGCTACCTGCCCGCTGACGCACGGCCCGAAGATTTGTTGTGAGAGGGGGAATGATGAACGACCTGGATGCCTCCACTGAGGCAGCGCACCCGCGCGCTCTACCTGAACACCCAGGGCCTGCGCATCGGCCACAAGGACGAAGTGCTCCAGGTCAAACAGGAGAAGCAAACCCTCGAGGAAGTGCGTCTGAACGATCTCTCGCACGTCGCCCTTTTCGGCAACATCCAGATCTCGACCCAGGCCATCCAGACATTGTGCGAGGCCGAGGTCCCCGTGACCTACTTCTCGATGGGCGATGACTTCGCTCCTCACGCACCCGGTCTTCGACTACAAAGTCAGCTGCCGCCGCGCCCTCGAACTCCAAGCGCGGATGCTGGCCAAAACCCTCACGGGCGAAATCCCGGAGCACGTGCCCCTGACGACGAGGTGAAAGGGGAAATGGAAAGGGGAGAAGGGAGAAGGGAAAATGAAGAATGGAGAAAGACCGAGGCGGGATTTGCGGGAGCGGACATTCAAGTTTGCCCGACAGATCATCAGGCTGTTCGCGTCGCTGGATCGTGGGGTGTTGGCTCAGACGCTTGGGCGGCAGTTGCTGCGAGCAGGCACTTCGGTGGGTGCAAACTACCGCGAGGCCGACCAGGCCCGGAGCAAGGCCGAGTTCGTGGCCAAGATCGGCGACTGCCTCAAGGAAGCCGACGAGACCGCCTACTGGCTCGAACTGATGTCAGCCGAGAACGTTGGCGCGCCGGCGGATCTGGCGCCAGCGTTCGACGAGGCCACCCAGCTCGTTGCCATCTTTACCACCATCAAACGCCGAGCCGAATCCAACGATTAACATCCCCAACGTCCTTTTCCATTCTCCCTTTTCCCTTTTTCATTTCCCATGCGCTCCACCTACCTGGTCTGCTACGACATCGCCGACGACAAGCGCCTCCGGCGTGTGTTCAAGGCCTGCAAGGGCTTTGGCGATCACCTCCAGTACTCGGTCTTCGAGTGCGATCTCAATCCGGCCGAGAAAGTCGAGATGGAGCGCACGCTCGACGAGTTGATCCATCACGACGAGGACCAGGTCCTCTTCGTCAGTCTCGGACCAGCGGAGGGCCGGGGCGATCGCGTCATCACCGCCCTGGGAATCCCCTATACCAAACTCGACGCTCCGTGCTACGTTTTCTGACCGGCATCGCCCCCGAGGCGTTTCCCAGACGGTCGTCGATCCGTGACAGTCTAATCCTGACAACTCCCTGCGAGCGGTCAGGTGGCGCGGAAGACGCCGTGCCCGCTCGCATGCGGCAAGTTCCACAGTTGCAACCACAAGCAGAATGCACCCTGACCTAACCTCGAAAACCCAGTTGCACTTCGACGCGGCGCTCGCAAACCGCCCGCGCAGGCCTTGGGAAACAAGAAGTTGGGTGCCCGCTCTCTCCGCGCTTCTCGGAGCGCGGCCCCGTTGAAGCGACGCCTTCTCCATTCTCCATTTTCCATTTTCCATTTCCCACCGCACTCCTCGGAGCAAGAACGGGGGCGAGGATTACCGCCAAGCGGCCCCCCTGCCTGGACTTGCTGACGCTGCTGCGAAAACGATGAGCCGATCAACCGCCCAAGCTCGCCACCGCCCAGGCCAAATCCGCCCGCCTTCGCGCCTGCACCGATCCTGGTAGGCCCATGGTGGCTTTGGGGACGATCGGAATCCAGCCGCTCGCGTCATTGGGCGGTCACTCGGACGCGATAGAAGCGCTGCGGGCCTGGCCTGGGTGTCGAGTCGGTCAAGGTGAGGACGTCGCCGGTGCCGGCCACGTCGGTTTGCTGGGGGAGACTCGTCCAGGCGCCGCCCTCCGACTCGGTGGCAAAGAACAGCGTGTACCGGCGCTTGGCTGATGACTGAAAGCGCGTCGAGAAACCCGTCTCGAGGGACACGCCTTGGATGCGGAAGAAGGAACGCGGGTCAGCGGGGTCGGTGTCGGCGGTGAATTCGTGGCGGTTGTTGACGCCGTCGCTGTCGGGATCTGCGTTAGGGGCCGCGTTGGGGTTGTCGAGGCCGAAGTGTTGGACCTGCCATGCGTCTTCAAGTCCGTCGCCCGCGTAAGGAGGGAAATCGTCCTGGCCCACGTTCAGCACCACGAAGGTGAGTGTGCCGGCGATCGACTGGTAGGAGGCGCGGACCGTGGCGGGCGAGTCCTGGTAGACCAGGGCGGCGGCGGCGATGCCGGGGGCGCCGATGGAGGCGATCGGGCCGCTGGTGACGCTCCAGGCGATCTGGGCGGGTGCGAGGGCCAACACGGTGGCGTCGTCCAGCACGGCGAATGCGGTGAGTTGGGCGGTCCCACCTTCGTTCAACACGGGAGGTGCCGCTTCGAGGGCGAGGCGGTGGAGATCGTAGAGTTGACCGGCGTAGCCGTGGCGCGCAACGACTGCCGGCGCGCTCGCCACAGCGGTGCCGGTGAGGCTGCCGAGGCTGCCGTCAACGGTGTAGCTAGGGCTGGCGGCCCGCCGTCCACCGCCATCCAGGGCGGCTGGTTGAGCGCGCGCAGTCAGCCAGGGGGCAGCGGCGAGAACGGCCAGCGGCAGCACGCCCCAGGCGGTTCGCTTCGGCCGAGACATCTGCGGCGAGGTCGGACAGGGGATCGATCCCGGGTCGGTCTTCATCATGGGAGGGGAAGCGATGAGGCGCCGGACGCGGCGGTGTCGGTCGGGGAGGGGACAGGCAGGGCTGCGGGCGCCCATCGCGTTTCGAGGGCCTCGAGTCGGCGTTCGAGGGCGGCGATGCGGGCGTCCTTCTCCTGGATGATCTCATAGAGGCCTTGGATGGCGGCGAAGGCGACCCCGTCGGCGTCGGTCGAGCTGATGTGGCGGTCGTCTTCGCCCAAGCCGAAGGCGGCATGGAAATCTTGGGCCATCGGGCCGAGGTGGCGGATGGCGGGATCTTGGGAGATGAGATTCCATTCGGTGATGGGTGTCGCCAGGAGTTGGGCCAGAATCGTGCGGACATCCACCGGCCTGAGATTCTCCTTGAGGTGGCGGTCGCTGGCGGCGCTCCAGGCGTTGGCGCCGGCGGCCAGTTGCACGCCAGTCGTGGCGGCGCTGTTCGAGTAGAAGCGCACGCCGCCCGCAGCGCGCGCGCTGAATTGGTGATTGGCGGTCGAACGCACCACGTTGGTCGTCGAGGCGTCGGCCCAGACAAAGGCGCCCGCGTGAGTCGCCATGGCGCCTGCGCCGGCGGCAAGGGCGTAGTCGCCACTGGCGAGGTTGGCGTACCCGCCGGGTATGGTGGCGGCCAGGCCGCTCGCCAGGTTGGCGTAGCCGCCGCCCACCGACGAGACCACGCCGGTGGCGCCGTTCAATTCGCCGCCCGCAACGGTGGCTTCGAAGCCCGAGGCGAGATTGGCGTACCCGCCGCCGACGGTTGCGACAGTGCCGCTGGCCACGTTGAGTTCACCCCCGCCGACCGTGGACTCGAAGCCCGAGGCACTGTTGGTCACACCGCCAGACACGGT
>VHCO01000155.1 GCA_016871715.1 Verrucomicrobiota bacterium | reverse complement strand
TGTCTGCGTCCACCCGACCATGGTCGTGCAATCCCTTCTCGGCCTCATAGAGCAGGCCGGCCTCTCGGGGCTTGGACTTCCCGTAGAGGGCCTTCATGCGCTCGACCAATTCCTCGTCGGTCGGGTTCTGCTCGGCCGGAACGCGGACCAGGACATGGAAGTGATTGGACATGATGCAGTAGGTGATGACCTCCAGGCCGCAGAAGGTGGCCAGGCGGCGGAGGAGCCTGACCATGGTTTCTTTGCCGAGGTCATCGAGGAGGCGTTGGGCGCCGACGATGCGGGAGACGCAGTGGTAGACGGCCGGTCGACCTTTGACTTTGATGCGGGTCGTTCTCATGGGTGGCGGGGTGGCGATGGTTGGCGGTGGTTGGGGTGGGGATGGGATGGATGTTGGTAGCAGTTGGTCGTGGTCGGATTCGATGGTGGCGAGACTAGTCGCGGCACGAACTTTGTCAAGTATTATTAACTTGTCAGACCATGTTGAACACTGCGCTGTAAATCCGGGAGGGTGTCAAGTATTATTAACGCGTCAGAATATTCTGAACGCTACGTAATGAACTCGACGGGGAGCGTCGGGAGGGCGGAGAGGGGGATCTGCGGGTGGCGGCCGGGGCGTTGCGGCTTTGGGGCGGCTGCGGGATTCTCAGTTCACGGGGTGGCGTCGCTGAAAGGTGTGGCTTCGAAGCAGTAGACGCCCACAGGAAAACCTCCGGCCGCCAACCAACGGCCGTCTTGGGAGAAGCCGCAGCCCAACATCGCCACGGGTTGGGGCAGCTTGATCGAGCCGATTTCCTGGCCCGTGACCAGATCGTAGAGGGTAACCAAGGCGTGAGCGTCGGCTACGGCTAATCGCCGGTTATCCGGGGTGAAGGAGACGCCGAACCTCGACGGCGCACGCTCCGGGAAGGTGTGCAATAGCCGGAGGGTCTCGGCGTCCCAGACCTTGGCCACCCCGTCCCGATCCATCGTGGCCACGAGGGTCCCGTCGGGCGAGGTGCGGGCATGGAGGATGTCGCCCGAGTGCGCTAACAGGCCCCGGATTTCGTTCTCGGCCACGTCCCACAGCGCCACGCCGCGGCCTTGCTTGTCCTGGATGAGGTAGGTTCGGGAGTCGGCACCCCACATACCCCAGGCCCCGCCCCATAAGCCGTACGGGCCGTCCTCGTATGACCGCCGGGCGAGTTCTTGAGCATCCTCGACGCGCCAGACAATGCGGCAGCGGCGGGTGGCATCGACGCCCAATAAAAGCCGGCTATCCGGGGAGAAGGCCGGGATAGCAGGGGAGACTCCGCCCTTGGCCAGTCGGTGGATCTGCCGCAGCGTTGCCACGTCCCAGATGCCGCAACTGCCGTCCTCCGCGGTCAAAGCAAGGAAACGGCCGCAGGGCGAGGCCTGGGGACCAAAGCGGTAGCGAATGGGGAGGGTCTTGCGGACGGTGTCCCGCCGAGGGATGCCCAAGTGGATCTCGATGGTCCGCGCGTCAGCGAAGTAGTGGACGATGGTTTCGCCAGCGGTTGCGGAACCATTGACGGCGCCGGGGGACGGCGGTGTGAGTCGATGCGCGGCTGGAGGCACCTGCGCGCTCCACAGCTTGACCGAGCGGTCCGCGCCGGCACTGGCCAGCAGTTGACCGTCGGGAGTAAAGACCACGGCGGTGACGGCCTGCTGATGGCCTAGGAGCTTCCCCCAGAGCTGCCAACCGGTTGTTTCCCACACGGTGATGGTGCCAGCGAGATCCGACGCCGCGAGTTGGGCGCCGTCGGACGAGAAGGCCAGCCGTCCGAAAGCGGTCTCTGCGCGGGCGAGAACCCGGGGCGACACTTCCTGCTGGAGGTCGAAGACCCGCACGGCACTACCTCCGACTGCCAGTCGGTTGCCGGTAGGCGCCACGGCGATCGGCCCAGCTTCACCAGGCGAAAGCGGGAATGTGCGGGTGACGATCCGTTGTTCTGCGTCCCAAAAGACGACGCGGTCCTGCTCTGGATAGACCAGGACGGAGCGGTGCGGCAGGAACTCCTGGGCCGGACTGAAGGGAAGCTCGCCGAGGATCGCGAGCAACTCGAGGCTCGACGGATCGCGCACGAGGCGTTGGCGATCGTCCGTCACGGCGAGGTACCTGCCATCGGCCGACACGGCCAGAGACCGCGCGGTCCCGTAATTGGTGGCAGTCGCGGTCACACGCCAGCCGTCCACGACCCAGCTTCGCAGGGTGGTATCCGGTGCGTACGCGCCCGTGATCAATCTCTGCTCGTCCGGCGTGAAGGCGAGCGCGGTCACGGAAGCCAGGTGAGGGAGCGTGGCGACTTCCCGGCGCGACGCCAGGTCCCAGACCTTGACGGTACGGTCGACGCTTCCGGAAGCGAGGTATTTGCCTCTGGGCGAGATGGCGAGGCAGTTAATGGCGCCGGTGTGTCCTGGCAGCCCGGCCGATTCGTGCGACTGGGAGGCGCGCCACAGGTAGCCCCATTCCCAACCCCGCAGGTCGGCTGGGGGCGGCGGCGAGGTGGGCGTGGGTTGCTGCGCGGGGCGATGTCGTTCGAGCAGCTCGCGCACGCGGCCCAGGCGGTTTTCGCGCAGGGCTTGGAAGGCGAGGTTCATATCGGCGACGTAGACATAGTGCAAGCTCCTGGACAGCTCGGCTTCCGCGCGCCGGCGTTCCTGCTCGATCTTGGCCACGGCGATGGGCGAGCCTGCGCCGAGGAGAACCGCCAGGACGGCCAGTCCGGCTCCCAAGCTGGCCCGGACTGGCTCGCGCCGTGCCCAGCGCCACAGGCAGCCCAATGGACCCAGGGGCCGTGCCCGGATGGGTTGGCCGCCGAGGAAGCGCTCCAACTCATCGGCGACGGTTTGAGCGTCGTCATAGCGTCGCGACGGTTCTTTCTCGAGGCACTTGCGGCAGATGGTGTCCAGATCGATGGGCACACTGGGGTTGAGGACCCGCGGGGGGGCGGGGTCGCTGCGGAGCACCTGGTGGACGGTCTCGGTGATGCTGGCCGCGAGAAACGGCGGGCGGCCCGTCAAGAGACAATAGAGGACGGCTCCCAAGCCGTACACGTCCGTTCGCGGGCCTACGGTGCCGAGTTGGGCAGAGGCTTGCTCGGGCGACATGAAGTTGGGCGAACCGAGGACCTGGCCGGTGACGGTGGGATGGAGGTCGAGCGCTGGAGGTTCCGCGATCGGGTCGACGCGTTTGGCCAGGCCGAAGTCGGTGATGCGCGGCGTATCCGTCTTGTCGACGAGCACGTTCGAGGGCTTCAAGTCACGATGCAGGATGCCGTGTCGATGGGCGTAGTGGACGGCCTGGGCGATTTGGCGCAAGTAGTGGGCGGCCCGGGCGGGCGCCAGCGGTTTCCCCCGCGCCAGGTCCGCCAAGGTTTGACCGGCCACGTAATCCATCGAGAAATAGAGGCGGCCCTCGACCTCGCCGGTTTCGTAGATGGTGACGATGTTGGGATGGTGAAGCCCGGCGGCCGTCTCTGCCTCGGCGTGAAAGCGGCCAAGGGCCGTGGGTGAGGCGAATTCGCCCGCCAACATCATTTTGACGGCGACGATCCGGTTCAGGCTAAGTTGGCGGGCCCGATAGACCACGCCCATGCCGCCCCGGCCGATCTCCTCGATCAGCTCATAATCGCCCAACCGGCGGCCCTGGATTGGCTTGGGCTCGCCCTCGCCTCCTCGTTCTCCCGCAGCGGGCTTGGGCGAAGAGGCCAACTCCTGCGCGAAACGCACTCCTGACTCGAACAGGCACCGCGGACAGAGCCCGCGGGCGGCTTCGACCCGGAACAGCGCGCCGCATTGGTTGCAGGTTCGTTCAGGCATCTGCCCAACCCAGGGTTGTTCGCTATCTCAATTGCGGCAAAAAGCCAGGTCTGTTACGCGGAATCGTCGGGCACCCTGGCGCATAACCGTCGTGCCGCTCCCGACCTGCGCCGCACCGGCTGCCCTGATCGCTCTCAGCGGCCCAGGACAGTCAGCAGGTGCCGCATCTCGTCATCGATGTCGGTCGGATCGGACACGGTGTGGGCGATATGCAAGCGGAACAGCTCGGCGTACCGGCGGCGCAGCCGATGCACCGCAATGCGCAGCGCCCCTTCGCTCATGCCCAGTTCGAGCCCAGCTTGGGCGTAGGATGGCTCGGCGACATCTCCCACGAGGAAGGTCTGCAGCACGCGGAACAGCCGTCCCTTACCAGCGCGCTCGTACTCTTCACTCAAGTGGTCGAGGACCTGATTCAGCAGAGCGACGGCCCAACGCCGTTCGTAGAGGCGGTCGGGGCTGGCGGTATCGACCGGTTCAAACCGCATCAGGTCTTCGCCCGCCTGCGCGTCGATGCGGAGCGGGGGTGTTCCGCCGCCCCGTTTCTGGCGCTTGCGACGATCCCATTCGTCCGCCAGGAAATGGTTGAGCGCGGTGAGCAGATAATTGCGGAACCTTCCCCGCTCGGGCCGGACCTGGTCGAGGTAACCCTTCGCCAGAAAGCGGGCGAAGAATTCCTGGGTCAGATCCTGGGCTTCCTCGACCTCGGTTCCGCGTTGGCGCACGTGAGCGTAGAGGGGATACCAATAGGCGCGGCACAACCGTTCGAGCGCTTCGACTGAGCGAGTTGACGCGTGATCGGCTGCCTCGAGCACCGTGCTCCAATGCGTGGTGCTGAACCATTCCCTGGGTATCCCCTTGGCTCGGTCGTGGGAGTCCACCGGCTCCGGCTTGCGCGGGAGGTCGCTCACAGCCCCATAGAGTGATTTCGGCGGTCAGGCTAGCCGAGTGCGACCCAGCCCGCAAGAACCATCACCGCCTGGGGGAGGATGCCGGTGGTCAGCGGCTGGGACCGGTGGATCCCCAAGGCCAGCCGAAAGGCGGTTGGCAGCCGACGGGGAGCAACCGGTCGAGTGTTCGAGGAACTTTTCGGTACTTTCTCTGTAACGTCGCGGCTTTTTTGCCGCATTTGGCGGGTGAAGCCGAGACCACGTCGCGCAGAGGACTGCGTGCCCGACCGCTGAGTCGTGGTTCATCTCGGCGCCGATGAGCGAGCGCTGGTCCGTCGAGCAGCGGGACGAACCTGCCCCTGAACGAACGAACGAACGTAAACCACCATGCGCACCTCCAAGCAACCCCTCACGATTGAGCGAGCTTTGGTCTTGTTACCTTTCCTGGCCTTAGCCCTGCTGCTCCCCGCCCAACCGTGCGCCGAGCTGGTTACGGACTTCAACGATGGCGTGCCGGACTGGGCGGCGGAGGCACCGGCCTGGATTACGCCAGCTCCCGACTGGGGTGATCGGGTGGTCTTTGAAGAGCGCGACGGTTCGTTGAACATGCGACTCACCGGGCCGGTGTCGGGTATTGTCCATTGGAAACGCGACACAAGCATCACCGAGGGGACGAGCGCGGAGGTGCGCTTGGATGTCGTGCAATCGGCCGGCTTCGCCTTCGGGATGGTGGGCCTGATGGGATCGCCCGCGCCCCAGATCGAGGTGGGTTATTACCTGTTGATCACCCCGTGGTGGGTTGCGCCCGTCGAATACCGGTTGGATTACAGCCGGTCGGCCTACGGCGAGGTCGACAACAACCCCCAGTGGACGTTCCTCACCCCCTGGTACAGGAATCTGCTCTACTCGAATGTGACCTTTGGCATGGAGGTGACGGGGGTGGGTGACGCCGTGCGAATCACCGTGTCGGTTTGGGACCGGTCTCCCGAGCGCAGACTGATGTTTCGGCAGTCGGTCCTCGATCCCGTAAACCCCAGCGGTGGCGACCTGGGCCAGCCGTTCCGCTCCTTCTCGCATGTGTTCGTGGGAATGCATCGGCTCCCCAGCACCCAGTTTCCGGACACGATGGCGGTGGACAACTTGCACTACACCTACGGCCCGGCCGACCCGTTCGTGGCGGTGAAGGCTGCGGTCGGCCGATCCATCAACGCCCACGACGTTGGTGGCGTTGCGAGTCACTTCACCGACCATGCCGTGCTCGATTTCGTGCCCCTGCCCGAGCCGATGGTCACACCGGCCGGCGTCGAGCAGTTCTTCACGGCTCTGTTTCAGGGATGGCCGGACTACCAAACCATATCGGAGCACCTCATGATCGGCGATGGTTTGCTGGTGACGGAGCACAGCGTGGTGGCGTCGCATTTGGGCGAGTGGTTGGGGATTCCCGTCACGGGCACGACCGGCGTGCGCTCGTCGCATGCGGACATCTGGGAGTTCGCGGGGGACAAGGTCAGCCGCTTGACGACGTACATGGATCTGCAGAGCCTGCTGGTGGCGGTGGGCGCGATGCCGCCGCCTGAGCTCCCTCCCCTGGTGCCCTCCTTCACGCTGCCTGATCCCGTGCCCCGGGCTTTCGCGCCGCTGACGATCATCCGAGCGGACCAAGCCGAATGGAATGCGCACGACCTCATCGGGCACGCCCGGCAACTGCGCGCGGATGCGCGACTGATGGTGGCGCCGCTGGCGAGGGTATTGGATCGCAAGGCCTGGATGGCGTTGCAGGAGCTCTACTTCAAAGCGTTTCCCGACCTGAAATTGCAGGCCGTCAGGACGTTCGTTTTGGAAGACTCTTGGGTGGCGTCCGAAGTGGTCTTCCGCGGCACTCAAGACGGCCCGTACTTCGGGGCATCTCCGAGCGGCCTGTCGATCGAGGTGCGGGGGCTGATCCTCTATCGTCTCGACGAGGAAGGGTTGACTCGGAACATGAACGTTTATTGGGACAACCTCACCATGCACAAGCAGATGGGGCTGGTGCCCTTGACACGGGCGGAAATGGTCGCGCTGCACCAACGCCACCAGGGAGCGATCGCGGCGCACGATGTGCCGCAGCTCCTCTCTTACCTGACCGAGGATGCGGTCTATGACTTCGTGCCTCTGCCCCGGCCGCTGAGCACCCGGACGGAGATTGGGGCCTTCTTCGAAGGCTTATTCACGGCCTTCCCCGACTACGAGACCCTCTCGGAGAACCTGTTGTTGGGCGATCGGGTTATTGTGACCGAGCATAAGACGGCCGGCACGTTATCGGCCGAGTGGCTGGGGATCCCGGCGACCGGGCGTTCCTTTCCCACGGTCCACTTGGACATCTGGGAATTGGGAGGCACCCAACTGCGGAAGGTCACCACGTACTTCGACACCCAGTACGTGCTCGTGGCCAGCGGGCTCATGCCGCCACCCGATCTGCCTCCGTTAGTGCCGAGTTTCCCACTCCCGGCCCCAGTCGGTTCCGGTCTGGACGCATTGGCGACGGTGGTGGAAGCCCAGGCGGCGTACAACAGGCATGACCTCGTCCAAATGGCTCGGCGCATGAGTGCCGATGCCCGGATCCTGCTTGGGGCGCTGGGGCCCGAGCCTCTGGACCGGGCGTCGTACATTGCGTTGCAGGAGCTGTACAACCTCGCGTTTTCGGACCTCGAGATGGCGGTGGACCGGCAATGGTTGCTGGACGACGGCTGGGTGTTGTCCGAGGTGCGGTTGATGGGGTTGAACGACGGGCCGTACTTCGGGCTCCCGGCGACCTGGAAACGCTTCGAGGTGCGCTCGGCGATCCTGCATCACGTCAGTCCCGAGGGTCTGATCACCCAGATGAACGCTTACTGGGACGCCCTGACAGGACATACTCAGCTCGGTCTGTTCCCGCCGCCCCTACCCGAGGCCGACCTGCTGGCGCTCAACGACGGAGTCGGCGCGGCCATTCAAGCCCACGACGCCGATGCGGTGGCCGGCTTCTTCGCCGAGGACGGCGTCAGTACGAACCTCGGGTCGGGCGCCAGGAACGTTGGCTGGGACGAGATCCGCCAGAACTTCGCCGGTTGGTTCCACGTGTTTCCGGATTACAGGACTGTGTCCGAAGAACGCTGGATTGCGGGTGCGATCGTCGTCACGGAGCATGCCGCCCAGGGCACCTTCGAGAACGACTGGGGCAGCCTGACCGCCACAGGCAAGCTGGGGCCGCCGCTCAAACACCTGGATATTTGGGAGTACAGGGGCAACCAGATCGCTCTCAAACAGACCTACATGGATCTCCACACCTTTCTCGCCGCGGCAGGCGTGATGCCGGCGCCTGTGGTGCCTTCCCAGCCGCCCTCGTTTGCGCTGCCGGCACCGGCTGGCTCCGGTCTCGGCGCGGCGGCCACGGTGCTCGAGGCGATTGCCCTCGAGAACGCGGGCGATCTGGCTGGGTTGGCCCGGCGCATGAAAGCCGATCTGCAGGTCTGGCGTGCCCCGTTCGACACGACCGTTAGCCGCGCCACCGACATTGCCATCCGCGAGTCGTTGCGGCAGGGGATGCCGGACCTTCAGTGGCGCATTCAGCGCGTGCTGGAGTTCCGCGGCGGCTGGGTATTGGCGGAGCTCCTGATGAAGGGCACGCACACCCGGCCATATCTGGGCATCCAGCCGTTGGGCCGGTCGGTCGAGGTTCCGGCGGGTTGCATGTACCGGATCGACGAGGCCGGGCTGATCGCTGACCTGCGCATCCACACGGACAACTACTCCCTGCTTCGGCAGATTGGAGCGCTGTTGCCGCCGATGCCCAGGGAAGAGCTCTTGGCCGCGTATGCCAAGATCCACGAGGCGATTCAGGCGCGCGACGCCGACCGATTGGTCGCGGACGTCGGCGAGTTCTATCGCTACCATTACGGCCCCTTGCCTGCGCCCATGGACCAGGCGCAAACCCGCGACTTCTTCGCCGCGCTGTTCACCGCCTTCCCGGACTTCAGCACCGACGACGGTCTTGTGCTGGCGGCGAAGAATCTGGTGGTGGTCGAGCATGTGGCGACCGCCACGCACCAAGGCGCATACGACCTGGGTGCTTTCGGCGTCTTGCCGCCCACGGGCCGATCGACGGCGATGCCCCACATCGACGTGTTCGAGTTTGCGGGTGGCAAGAATGTCCGCGCAGCCACTTACTTCAATTTCCAGTCCCAGTTGATTCAATTGGGTGTGCTGCCCTTGCCAGGCGAGCTTCCGCCCCTCGAACCCTCTTTCACTCTGCCTCCACCCGAACCGGCCGCCCGGACCCCGCTGGAGACCCTGGCCCAGCTCACGGCTGCCTGGAACGCTCACGACCTGGCTGCGGTGGCGAAACTCACCGCGGTCGACGCCGACTTCTACAATGCTGCCTTGGGCAAGAAGCTCACGCGGGCCGAGTACGTGGCCCTGCAGGAGCTGTTCTTCGCGGCGTTTCCGGACCTGACCGTGCGACCGTGGAAGACGGTGGATCTGGGCGACGGCTGGGTGGTGGTCGAAGCCTCATTCCCGGGGACGCACCTCGGGCCCTTCTTGGGCATCCCGGCCACGGGCCGCCGGGGTACGGTTGCCGGGGTGGTGCTCTATCGGTTCAACGAGCAAGGTTTGCAGACGTACCAACACACGTACTACGACAACATCACTGTGTTGGCCCAGCTCGGAGTCTTTGATCCGCTGCTCATTAAGGCGGAACGCCAAGGGGAGAGGGTGTCGCTGTCGTGGCCGCTGGTGCCTTCGCAGGGCATGGTCCTCGAGACAACCGTCAGCCTCACGAACCCAACGTGGACGGCTGTCCCGACCCAGCCAGTCGTCGAGGGAGATCGGCTCAAACTCACCGTGGAACCCAGCGGCGCGAGCGCCTACTTCCGGCTTCACCGTGCCGGGCCATGACTTTGTTGGGCTACGGCGGTCGGGGGCAGGCTGGCATGGGCTGACAGCAGGCTGCCTGGCCGCCGGCAGCAAAACAACGGGAGTGCCCTGTCGTCACTCCACGAAACAGAACGGCGGACCGACAGACCATGCGGCGGAGCGGCAGGTATCGCCCTGCATCGCATCCCGTTGGTCGCGTTCGGAGCCAACCAAAACCGCGCGTGGTGCACGTGAACATTCACCACGGGCACAACAGAGAAAGGATCAGAACATGAAAGCAGCCAGTACGGTACAAACGTTCCTGAAGCGCTCACTGGGAAGTAGGATTCCCCAGGTCGCGCTTATGCTCGGGCTTGTTGTGGCGGTTGCCGGTTTCTCGGGATCCGGCAAAGACAAGGGTAGTTACAAACTCGGTGGGACTTGGGTGGGCTTGATTCCGGGCGAGAGTGGGGACGTGACCTGGATAACAACCCAAACTGCAGACTCTAGCGGCCATACCGCACGAGCAACGCTCGAGTGGATAACGAATGGCGACTTCGAGTTCGTCGCGCTCGACCTGGTGGGCGCCGACAGAGCCAGTCAGGCCTCCACCTTCACGCGCATGACCGGTAAGAACACGGCGCGTGAACAATCGATATGGTACCTGTCGACAGCACCGCTCAGAGGCGAGGACGGCTCGATTGTGGGGCCAAGTCACGTCGTGGGCATTGCAGTAATGGACGGTGAGTTGACATTCATCGACCCTGATACGACCAGTGGGACGTATCACCTAAAGATCTATAAGACATGGGGTGTGAAGTCCATGGTGCCGGCCGACGGGATGGAGCTGGTCCTGGAGCTGGACCTGCCAATTGAAGAATTAGGAATGGGCCCCATTTATAGTCACAGAGTGTTCTGACGACTGATCGAGTTGGACCTCTGCATGCCCAGTGTCTGGTGATTCTCTTTCCGGTGAAGAAGCGCCTGAAAACGGAGCTCGAGCGTCTCGACCGAGGCCCAGTCGGCAAGATGCCCGCGCCTCGAACTGACCTGTATACAGCCTAGATCCGGATTGGGTAATCCCGGTCGGCACGCTGGTCCGTGAGAAGACCGCAGGGGCCCGGTCGGCGCGACAAGGTATGGGCGCGGCTCGGCGGGAGCCTCGCCCTACCGAGCGTGGGATTCTCGAACGGAGCGCGGGCGTCTCGCCCGCGGAAGCTCGGCGTCCCATCTCCGTGTGCACAGCAGTTTGCGGCGCGCAGCGGAGTGCGCGCCCTACCGTGCGTGGGCTGCGGTAGGGCTCGCAGTCCCCTGCGAGCCGGGGACGGTTCTTGGTGTGCGGGCGTGGTTGGCCCCCCTGCGGCGCGCAGCGGAGTGCGCGCCCTACCGTGCGTGGGCTGCGGTAGGGCTCACAGTCCCCTGCGAGCCGAGGACGGTGCGGTTTGCCCGCCAAGATCGGAGGTGCCCCGTCCGCGTTGAGGTTTTTATTCGACATCGCCGGCCAGCGACCGAACATGGCCGGACTGATGCAGGAACGCGCGCTTACGCTCGGTCATTCGCCCGATCCGGACGATGCCTTCATGTTCTACGCCCTGGCTAAGGGGTTGATTCCCACGCACGGCTACCGTTTCGAGCACATTTTGCAGGACATCCAGACGCTGAACGAGCGGGCCACTCGAGGCGAACTCGACATCACCGCCATCAGCATTCACGCGTACGCTTATGTGAGCGACCAATACGCGCTGTTGCCTAGCGGCGCGAGCATGGGGGAAGGCTACGGGCCGATGCTCGTCGCGCGGCGCCAACAATCGCGAGACGACATCCGGCGCAGCCGCATTGCTGTGCCGGGCAGGATGACCTCGGCGTTTTTGGCCCTCCAACTGTGGTTGGACAAACCGGGAGCGGAACTGGACCACGTGGTCGTGCCCTTCGACGAGATCTTTCGCGTTGTGCGCGCGGGTGAGGCGGATGTGGGGTTGATCATTCACGAAGGCCAGTTGACCTACGGGAACGAGGGTCTGGAGGCGTGTGTGGACCTGGGGGTGTGGTGGGGCGAGACCCAGGACGGACTGCCGTTGCCGCTGGGGGGGAACGTCATCCACAAACGGCACACGCCCGAAACCCGCCGGCAGGTCTCCGACCTGCTGAGCGCCAGTATTCGATACAGCTTGGACCACCGCACTGAAGCGGTGCAGCACGCGCTACGCTACGCACGCGACATGGGCCGGGACCTGGCGGATCGGTTTGTGGGGATGTACGTGAACCACTGGACATTGGACTACGGAGAACGCGGACGCGAGGCGATCCGGCGCTTTTTGGGGTTGGGTTTCGAGCGCGGGTTCTTGCCGCACCGGCAAGAGTTGGAGTTTGTGGTGTGAACCGATCGTGCTGGACCCGCATGGGCATGGTCATGGGCTTTTCGGAGCCCGAAGGGGCCGTGGGCCAGCAGCGGGGTGCCGCCGGACCGGTCGGCCGCGCCGCCGGGTTTGGCTTGGGCGCGTGAGCTAAGGCGAACATGAGCCACCTGAAGCCAGCGCGGGCGAGCCGGAAGGAGATCTTCGGCTGGGCGATGTTCGACTTCGCCAATTCCTCCTACACAACGGTCATCGTCACGGTGGTTTACTGTGTGCAGTTCACTCAGCTCATCGTGGGGCCGGATCCGGACGGGGGGTATCGGCGGGGCAACCTGCTGTGGAGCATCGCGCTGGCGATCAGTTACGGGTTGGTGGTGGTGGCGGCGCCGGTCCTCGGGGCGATCATGGATTTCACCTCTGCGAAGAAGCGTTTCCTGTTTGCCAGTTACCTCCTGACGGTAGCGGCTACGGCGGCACTGGCTTTGGCGGGGCCGGGGTCTTACGTCCTCGCCATGAGCCTTATTGTGGTCTCGAACTTCGGGTTTGCTGTGGGGGAATCGTTCGCGTCGAGTTTCCTGCCGGAGCTGGGCCCCCGCGAAGACCTCGGCAAGATCTCCGGCTTCGCCTGGGGCCTCGGTTACTTCGGCGGGCTGGCGGCCACCTTGACCGTGGTGGGGTTGGGCGCGGCCGAGCCGACCGATTTCGACCGGGCGCGCTGGGTGGGCCCGATCACGGCCGGTTTCTTTCTGTTGGCGGCCATCCCGACGTTCCTCTGGCTCCGGCAACGCGGCACGCCCCAGGCGCGGGGCGCAGGCGAGCGTTATCTGTCGATCGGTTTTCGTCGACTCGCCCGCACGGCGCGTGAGCTGGGGACTTTCCGGGACCTGGCGATTTTCCTGGTGGCGGTGTTCTTCAGCATGGCGGGCATGTCGATCATCATCAGCTTCGCGTTTCTCTACGGAGAACAGGTGTTGCGTTGGTCGAAGTCGTCCATGGCGCTGATGTTTGTCGTGACCCAGTTGACGGCGGCTGGCGGGGCCGTGCTTTTTGGGTGGCTGCAGGATCGGATCGGAGCCAAGCGCACTTTCCAGATCACGCTGGGGTTGTGGATGGCCTGCGTGACGGCGATTTGGGGTGTGCAAGGCCTCACGGCCTGGCTCAACCGCGGGCTCGGCACCGGGTGGGAGGTCCAGCAGGTGTTTGTGGCCCTGGGGTGCGTCGCGGGCCTGGGCATCGGCTCGACGCAATCCGCCAGTCGAGCCATGGTGGGGCTCTTGGCGCCTCAGGCTAAGGCGGGCGAATTCTTCGGTTTCTGGGGTTTGTCCGGCAAGTTGGCCGCCATCTTCGGCTTGGTCAGTTTCGGGTTGCTGCAACAACAGATCGGCTTGCGCCACTCGATCCCGCTGTGCGCCGTGTTGTTCTTGATCGCCTTGCTCGTGACTTTGCCAGTGCGCGAGGAGCGCGGCCGCCAAGTCGCCGAATCGCACCGAGGCACCTCGTGAACGGCAAAGCTTGCTGGGGAGGCCGGATTCGGTTAGAGGGGAGCGCATGAATCGCCGTCAATTCCTCAGGTCCAGTTCCGTGGCTCTGGTCACCTTAACCGCTGCCGGCTGGGCGCCGGCCGCTCGGGCCGCCGGGCCCACCCGACGAGTCGGGTTGATCGGCGCCGGCTGGTATGGCAAGAGCGACCTGTGGCGGTTGGTGCAAGTTGCGCCGGTCGAGATCGTTTCAATTTGCGATCCGGACCAGAACATGCTGGCCGAGGCGGTGACGATCGCCAGCCAACGGCAACGGTCGCGGAAGCAGCCGCGGACGTACACCGATTGCCGGGAGATGTTGCGGGAGAAGGACCTGGACATCGTGCTGGTGGGTTCGCCGGATCACTGGCACGCCCTCCACTGTATCGCCGCGCTCGAGGCGGGCGCCCATGTGTATTGCCAAAAGCCGATCAGCCGGGATGTGCGCGAAGGGGAAGCGATGCTGGACGCGGCGCGCCACCACCGTCGGGTGGTGCAGATCGGCACCCAACGCAAGAGCACGCCCCATCTGATCGAGGCGAAAGAGCGGGTCATCGAGGCGGGATTGCTGGGCAAGGTCGCGCATGTCGACATGTGTTGTTACTACCACATGCGCGCCAATGGCAACCCGCCGGTGCAGCCGGTGCCCGACTTCTTGAATTACGACCTGTGGACCGGCCCCGCGCCGTTGCGACCCTACGACGGTCTGCCGCACAAGCGCTGGTGGCGGACCTTCACCGAGTATGGGAACGGGATCGTGGGCGACATGTGCGTGCACACGCTCGATACGGTGCGGTGGATGCTGGGCTTGGGCTGGCCCAAGCGCATTACCTCGGTGGGCGGCATCTATGTCCAGAAGGATGGCAAGTCCAACATCAGTGACACGCAGACCGCCACATTCGAATTCGACCACCTGAACGCAGTGTGGCAACATCGGACCTGGGGCACGCCGCCGGACCCGGATTATCCCTGGGCCTGGTTCATCTACGGCGAGAAAGGGACGCTTAAGGCCAGCACCATGCGCGCGGACTTCATCCCCCAGGATTCGCAGGCGAAGCCGATCCGTTTCGATTGCCATTACGAACGGGAGCAGTACCCCGAGGATGTCACCGAGAAAGACAACGAATTGAACGCCGCACCCGCCACGCGGCGGCACCTGCTCGACTTCCTCGCTGCCATCGATAAAGGCACCCGACCCGTCGCGGACATCGAGGACGGCCACATCTCGACCGCCTCCTGCATCCTCGCCAACCTCTCGATGGAACTCGGCCGACCGCTGGTCTACGATTCGAAACAGAGGGTGGTCGTGGGCGACCGCGAGGCCACCCAACGCTTGCGCAAGCCGTATCGCGCCCCCTGGAAACACCCGGCCGCCTGAACCGCTCTACGCGTACGCGAGGGGCGCCTCGGAGCCAGCTCGGTGCCGCCACGCATGGAGGGGCTCCGGGGCCGTACAGCTAGCGCGACGGTTTGGACCTCCCTGATCAACCGCTCAAGGGGTGGGTGCGCGACCGACCCGCGCGCGCGAGAGCAGTGGCGCGCGCGCCAACGTCGCCAAAGCCCGAGACCGCGCCTGCATGAAACGTCTGGCCGCCACCGGCCTGGTGGTCGGCCTGCTGGCGGGGGACACTCTCATCCACGACGAGGCGCTCGATGCTTTCTCGACACTCAATCTACGAAGGTCAGTTCGTTCGCACAGAGGAGGACCTGGGCGTACTGCTCGATCGGCGAGAGCGACGAGCCGTCGCCGAGTGGGGCCGCGAGGAACGCCTCCGCGAAAGCCAGTTCTTCGTGCTGGGCAGCGCGCTGGAGGACTCGCCGGTAGAGGACCTGAACCTGCTCGGCGGCTGTGCCGGCGCGAGTCACGTCTTCGCCTCGAGCCAGGGCGCGGGCTTGCTCGATCGCGAAGGGGCTGTTGAGCATGAAGAGGGCCTGTTGCGGTACTGTGGTGCGAAAGCGGCGTTGGTTGCTGGTGTCGGGATTGGCGAAGTCGAACGTGCGAAACAGGCCGGGCAAGTTCTGTCGGTCAATTAGGCCATAGACGGTCCGCCGCGGCGCGGAGGGGTCGGACACGATATCCACGGGCAAGCCACCCAACTCGAGATCGAGCTGGCCTGAAACGGCGAGCAACGTGTCGCGCATCGCTTCGAAGTCGAGGCGGCGCCGGTTCATGCGCGTGAGCCAGCGGTTCTCGGGATCGGCCTCCAAGGACGCGGCTTTCGCATCGGTGCTCTGGCGGTACGTGGACGAGAGCAGAATCAGTCGCTGAAGCCTCTTGACGCTCCATCCGTGCTGCACGAAGGAGGCGGCCAGGTAATCGAGCAGGTCGCCATGCAACGGCGCAGCAGTACGGACGCCAAAGTCGCCCGGCGTGTTGAGCAGGCCTTCGCCGAAATGCTGGAGCCAGACGCGATTCACGTACACCCGCGCGGTGAGCGGGTTGTGGGGGCTTGCGATGGCCTGGGCCAACTCGAGCCGGCCGCTGCCCTCGGTGAACGGCGCCGGCGCACCATCGCTGAGCACCTCGAGGAAGCGGCGCGGAACCTCGGCGCCTGGATTGCCCGGGTTGCCACGAAGGAACACGCGCGCGTTGCTGGGGTTGGCCCGGTCGACGAGCGCCATGGCGCGGAGCGGGACGCCCGGATGGGTCCAACTGAGAGCGTCGATCTTGTTGCGGATGGGGGCCGATCCCTCGCGCAGACGGCGCGCGTGGATCCTGCGGACGTCGTCCTTGGGCAGATTGACGGGCGCGCCATCCTCATAGAGCGCACGGCGCAGGGCCTCGCGGTCGGGATCGGGCAACGCCGCCGGAGCCGGCTGTTGCTCCTTCGCGGCCTTCGCCAGCGACTCCCGCCACTCGGCATCCACGCCCGCCAACAAGGTGTTGTAGACTTCCGCGACTTCCGCCAGCGAACGCAACGTTCGCCCGGCTAGGGCCTGGGCGACCGCTGGATTGACGGCTACGGCCTCGGTCCCCCGCCCTTCCGGTCCCTCGGATCGAGGCGAGGATGGGGTGCCTTCAGCGGCGAGTTGGGGGTGCGGTTCGGCGGGTGCCGCGACCCGGGCGATGATCTGGTTGGCCTCGGTCGCGAAGCCCTCCTCGGGCAAGGAGGACAGGGCGAACCACGGGCCGAAAATGGGGTCTGGCCGTTCGCGGCGGGCGGCAAGGTCCGTGAGCCAGCGGCGCAGCACGGCCGGGATGAGCTTGCGCTCGACGGCGTAGGTATCGAACTTGGCCGGATCCTCGAGGCCCGGGCTCGAGCGCGTTCCGAGGAGGTAATCGCCGACCTTTTGCCGGAGCTCGCCGATGAACTTGGCGATTTCCTGCTCCTGGAACGTCTCGATCTCGGCTTCGATTTTCGCCTTGGCGGCCAGGTAATCTCGGTATGCCGGGGTGTCCTGCAATGGCCCCAGCAACGGCAACTCGGCCGGTTCTTCGCTACTCGCGAACACGCCGTACAAGGCGTAGTAGTCCTGGGTCGAGATGGGATCGAACTTGTGGTCGTGGCAGCGCGCGCACGCGACCGTCAGCCCGAGGGTGCCGCGGGTGACCACGTCGATCCGGTCGTCGACGATGTCGTGCGGGTTGTTCAGGAAGCGGCGCCCGAGGGTGAGGAAGCCCAGCGCCGCCAGCGGGGTCTTGTCCTCGCCCAGGGGCATCCGGTCCGCGGCGATCTGCTCGAGCAGGAACCGGTCGAAGGGTTTGTCCTCATTGAAGGCGCGAATGACGTAATCGCGATAGGTGTAGGAGAAGGCGTAGCGCCGCTCTTCGCCGCCGGCCAGGTAACCTTTGGTGTCCGCGTAGCGGGCCACGTCCAGCCAGTGCCGGCCCCAACGTTCGCCGTAATGCGGCGACGCCAGCAACCGGTCCACCAGCCGCGCGTAAGCGTCCGGTTGCTCGGACTGGACATAGGCCTCGACTTCCTCCGGCGTGGGCGGCAGGCCCAACAGATCGTACGTGACCCGGCGGATCAACATGCGGCGGTCCGCCGGATCGGCCGGCTCGAGGCCTTGCCGCTCGAGTCTCGCGAGCACGAATGCATCCACGGGCGTTTGGACCCAGGCTCGGTTGCGGACCTCGGGCAGCGCTGGCGCTTGCACCGGCTGAAACGCCCAGTGCCGCGCGCGGGCTTCCGCGATCTCCGAAGGGGCGGGCGCTCGGGCGGCGTCCCGGGGATCGGGCGCGCCCATCTGGACCCACGCCTCGAGGTGGGCGACCTGCTCGCCGGCCAGCCGCTGGTTCTTGGGCGGCATCTGGAGATCCTCCTGCGTGTAACGCACCGCCTTGATCAGCAGGCTCGCGTCCGGATCGCCCGGCACGATCGCGGGACCGGCATTTCCGCCACGCAGCAGGGCTGCGCGCGTATCGAGCCGCAGACCGCCCCGCACCCGCTCCGACTGGTCGCTGTGGCAGGAGTAGCAGTGCTCGACCAGGATCGGCCGGATGTGTCGCTCGAAGAACTCGGTTGGCTCAGTGCCGGACACGTCAGCGCCCAGCGCGAAGGTCGCGGTTCGGGCCAGGCACAATCCGAGGGCCAGGGGCGCGACCATGCCCCTGCGCGGGGATCGCCGAGCCGTGGACCCGCGGCGGGTCTGCGCCGTGCTGTGCGGCTTGGGGCCGCTGGCTCTGTCGCGGCCGCTCACGCGATGAGTTCCTTGACCACCTGCCCGTGCACGTCGGTCAGCCGAAAGTCGCGACCCGCGTGGCGGAAGGTGAGCCGGGTGTGGTCGAACCCGAGCAGGTGCAGGATTGTGGCGTGCAGATCGTGGACATGGACTGGTTTTTCGACGGCTCGGAAGCCGAACTCGTCCGTGGCGCCATGCACGTAGCCGCCACGGACGCCGCCCCCCGCCAGCCACATCGTGAAGCCGTAATGGTTGTGGTCGCGCCCGTTGATCTTGCCGGCGTTAGCGCCGGGTGTCGGCAATTCGACTGTTGGGGTGCGGCCGAATTCGCCGCCCCAGATCACCAACGTGTCCGCCAGCATCCCGCGCTCTTTGAGGTCTTTCAGCAAGGCGCCGATGGGGCGATCGCATTCCCGCGCGAGTTTGCGGTGGCCCTCCTCGAGGTCGTCGTGGTGATCCCACGGTTGGCCGGCGCCGTGCCACACCTGGACAAACCGCACGCCGCGCTCGAGCAACCGCCGGGCGATGAGGATCTGCCGCGCCTGTGTGCCTGGCCCGTAGAGCTCGCGGACACGATCCGGCTCGCGCGCGATGTCGAAGGCGTCGGTGGCGTCCATCTGCATCCGATACGCCAGCTCGAAGGACTGAATGCGCGCCTGGAGTTGTGCGTCTTGGGCGCGGCGGTGAGCGTGGCGCTCGTTGAGTTGGCGGAGCAACTCGAGCTGCCGCCGCTGCTCCGCGGGGGTGGTAAACCGGTTCTTGATGTGCTCGATGAGCTTCTCGGCTTCCCGATGCTGGGTGTCCAGGTAGGTGCCCTGGTAAATCCCGGGCAGGAATGCGCTCTGCCAGTTCTGCGACTCCTGGATCGGCTGGCCGCCCGGGCACATGCTCACAAAGCCTGGGAGATTCTGGTTCTCGGTCCCCAAGCCGTAGGTGACCCAGGAACCCAGGCTCGGTCGCGGCAGCCGGGCCTCGCCGCAATTCATGAGCATGAGCGAAGGCTCGTGGTTGGGCACGTCCGCGTGCATCGACCGGATCACCGCCAGTTCATCGATGCTTTCGGCCACGTGCGGGAATAGGTCGCTCACCTCGATCCCGCTCTCCCCGTGAGGCTCGAACCGGAACGGCGAAGGGAACGCCGCGCCGGTCTTCCGTTCCGTCTTCAGGTTGTCCATCGGCAGGGGTTGGCCGCGAAACCGGGCCAGCGCCGGCTTCGGATCGAACGTGTCCACATGCGACGGTCCGCCATTGGCGAAAATGTGGATCACGCGCTTCGCCGTGGCGGGAAAGTGCGGCGCCCGCGGCGCGAGCGGAGACGCGCCGTCGATGCCGTCTGCGGCCTGCGCCGGGCCGGCGGTCTCGAGGCCGAGCATCGGCGCCAGACTCAACAGACCGAACCCCATCCCGCAACGCCCCAAGAACTCGCGGCGGGTCAACAACCGATCCTCGATCCTCGGGCAATGTGGGTACGCACTCATGCTCATGGCAGTGGTCGGCCTCCAACGGATCGGTGCGCATCCGCGCCATGAGCCTGTACCGCCGGTTTTCCAACCGGCGCCGGGCCGACTGGAAAGTCGGCGGGACGGCCTGAGCATGGGGAGCCGGATGGGACGTTCGTTGTCATCAGTCGCCCAAATATCGAGAAT
>VHCO01000154.1 GCA_016871715.1 Verrucomicrobiota bacterium | reverse complement strand
CGTCTATCGCGTCCAACCCGACGGCAGCGTCAGCCGCCAGGAACTGACCACCCCACCCATCAACCCGGGCGATACGCTCGACCTCGGCGCCGTGGCGCCGGCCCTGCCGCCCGGCACAGAATGGGATTGGGTGCCCATCATCGAAGAGATCAAGATCGCCAAAACCCCCGCCACACCCGGCGCCGGTGCCGGCCCTGCGTATGTCCGGACCGACTTGGGCAACAGCTTGACCGTGATCGATCCGGCTCTGATCCTCGAAAGCTCAGGCATCGTGGCCCGGATCCCCGTCGGACTTGGCCCCACCGACGTCGCCGTCACTCCCGATGGCCGCTACGCCTTCGTGACCAACACCGGCGAAGGCACCATATCGGTCGTCAATACCCTCACGCTCGAAGAAGTCGACCTTAACCCCTCCGCGCCCGGTATCCAACGCATCGTGACCGGCCCCGGCACACAACCCTTCCACATCGCCATCCACCCCACCGCGCCCTATGGCTTCGCCACCGACCGTTCCTCGCCCCAGCTCACCTACTACCAGTTCAGCACCAACCTCAACGACTACCTCGAACCAGCCAAAACCTTCGGCGCGGTCTATACCCCCTCCGCCATCGCCTCCTCCCTCGATCTGTTCGGCGCCTTCGGCTTCACCGGCCTTAACGACGTCGATTTCTCCGCCGACGGTCGCCTGGCCTTCTTCACCTCGCCCGGCCGCGCCGGACTGTATGGCGCCGATGAACTCCTGCCCGACGGTTACCTCTTCATCTCGAGCCTCGACGCCGGTGTCGACGGGACGCTCCTGGCCGTCGGCCCGCGTCCGTGGGGCCTGGCCCACGTGCCCAATGCTCAGTCCCAGGTCGAAGGCGTCGCCGTCCGAGCCAACGAAGGCGCCGGCCTGCTCCTGGTCAACACGAATATCCTCACGCCGCCGAGTGGCCGCGCCTCTGTCACCGCCAGCGTCCGCTCGTACCGGACCAATCTGCGCGGCTACGAGGCGGTCGACCTCTTGCCCAAGGCCGGCGGCAATATCTTCGAGATCCTGCGATACGAGATGAAGGGCGGACCCGAAGCCGATGCCGCCTGGGTCTGGAAGTCGGTGGGCGGTAAACTCGAGCGCCAACGCTTCCTGGTCAAGCAACCCTACAGCCTCTTCGACATCAACTCGGCCGAAGCCCTCGCCTTCAGCCGCGACGGGCAGTTCGCCTATGTCCTGTTCAACAACACCTTCAGTGCCACCGTCAAAGACGTGAGTTGGCTGGGCAAGAACCAGTCCTTCGCCGCCCAAGACCGCGACCCCAACATGAACGCCGGCGGCAATATTGGCGTCATCGTTCGACCCCTCGACCGCCCCAGCGACGCCGGTAGCCCGGGCGTGACCTGGTTCGCCGCCGCCACTCGCCAAGCCCCTTACTCTTGGCCCGACGAAATCGTCGTCGATCCCTACAACCTCTACCTCTTCGCCTCCTACAAGGGAAACCACGCCGTCTTCGTCTACGACAAAAACCGCCTCGACGCCGCCGCCACCATCCTCGGCTGGTTCGATAAAGACGCCATCCGCCGCTCGACGCGCCCCATCGAGGACTACATCGTCCTCATGGCGAACGCGGGCAGCTTCAGCGCCTTCGCGAACCAGATCGGTTTTCAGGTCGATCCCACCCTCAACCTCGGGCGCGCCGAAGAGCAGTTCAAATCCTTCCTCGACACCATCGGCCCGCAAGACACGTGGTATGACGAAACCTTCGACGTCGGCGGCCACACCCACGTCCGCAAGAACCCCATCCTCGTCCGTAAGATCGGCTCCGGCAAACTCCCCTCCGGCGTCGCCACCGGCCCAGAGGCGCCCCCGGACATCTTCGCGCGCGATGTCTATTACCACGACGGCGAGGGCAAAGACTCCCTGCGCCTCAATTATGTCATCAGTGGGCAGGCCCCCGACTATGTTCGCCTGGGGATCTACGAAGAGGGTCTCGGCGGCTTGAACCCCACGCCCGTCTTTACGCTCGTCCTCACCGAAGCCCAACGCAGCGCCGGCTTCCACTCGATCCCCCTCGAACTCGGCACCGCCCTCAACCCGTCCGACGACACCCGCTACCTCGTCCGCCTCGACGACACCAACGCCGTAGCCGAGGTTGACGAAGACAACAACGAAATCGCCATGCACATCCGGCCAGGCGACTTCGTCGCCGACTTCGACGGCAGCGACGACGAAGCCGTCTTCGGCGCCTACATCCAAGGCGTGCGCCTGGTCAACACCTTCCATCTGCGGCCGCACTCGGCCGTCGCCAAGACCCTCGCCGAGATGTGGGTCCACTTGATCCCGAGCGACAATGCCCAAGCCACCTCGATGTTCCTCCAGCAACAGGGCGACGAGTGGATCTTTAACCTCGACATGGCCAATGTCCCCGACCGTTCCAAGCTGGTGGTTTACCTGGCCTGGGAAGGCGGCTCCTCGACCCGCGAATACACCCTACGCACCATCGACCCGCCCCGCTGGATCGACGCCCGCGAACCTCACGCCGACCGCGTCAATATCCAGGTCAAATGGGACGCCAAATCCAAGACCTACTACCTCGCCCGCTTCGATCACCTGATCAAACTCGATCCCATCTTTGGCGGGGCGGGGCTCTTCCTGTTCCATGACCTGCCAGTGGGCGTGAGCTACGGATCGTTCATCTCGTTCAAGTTCGATCTCAAGGGCAAAACCTCCCAGCTCTGGTACGGCCCAACCATCGGCTTTATCTTGTTCGGCAATTACCTCGACCAAATCATCCCCATCCAATGGCTCCCGGCCTTCTCGTACTCGCCCGATACCCTGGGCGAGCTGATCCAGGCCCATAACGACGACAAAACGGAGGGCTTAGGCAAGTTCCTGGACGAGAAATTCACCGACGCCACCGGGTCCGACCGCCAACTCAGCTCGAAATACCTCCTCGGCCATTTCAAAGACGCCAGCACGCCCGAGCCTACCCCGCCCTCCGACAAGGCCCCCAGCCCCTGGGGTCGCATGCCCAACTTGGCCACCCAGTTCGCCTTCGAGAAATCCGCCGAGTTCCAAATCGACGACCAACTCCGCCTCAATGAAGGCGCCGGCTTCGCCATCAGCTTCGGCTTCACCTGGACCTGGGACTGGAGCTTCGAATGGATGTGGTCCGTCCCCGGCCCCGCCGCTGTCCTTGCCCAAATCGTGACCGGCGTGAAGGCCGAGTTCGCCATCGGCGTGACCCCGAAGCTCGGCATGGAAACCGTCAAGGTCGGCGATAGCGTCGACCTCGACAGCAAGGGTTCACTGGCCACCGGCTTCACCGTCGGTGTGACCGGGTTCCTCCGACCCCAAGTCCTGTACGGCGTCGCCAGCATCGAGGCCTCCCTCGGCCTCAGCCTCGAAATCCCTTTGCCCACCGTCTTCTGGTATTCGGAAATGGATAAGTCCGACCCGCGCCTCGAGTGGAAACCGCCCGCCATGAAGGCCACATCCTCGGCCGCACTGGACCTGTTCTTCGGGCTCTACAAGCAACCCATCCCCTGGGCCGATCTGACCATCTTCCAAACCGACAATTTCTGGGACCATAACCGCTACCAGTTCCTCCTCTACAACTGGCAAACCGGCATGCTCGAACTCCAACCTAAGGAGCTCCCGCCCCTCCAATGGCCCATCGCCCTTGCCGGACCCGCCGCTGCCCCGGGCAACCCCGCCGAAGCCGCCGTCAACATCGGCCCCGTCAACGGCTCGGCACGCCAAACCGATCTCACCCTCGTCAACGACCGCGACCCCCACGTGTTCAAGTTCCGCACCCTGGACACCGCTCGAGGCGCAGACGCCGTGACGCTCTCCTTCGACCAACCCAACGCCCCACTGCGTGCCTCCCTGTTCGATAAGTCCGGCCAACTCGTCGGCCGACTCGAGCCCGTCGACGCTCGCCGCGCCCGCGTCCCGCTCGAGGGGTTGCCCGCGGGCGAGTATGTGCTGGTGGTCGGCACACCCCAAACCGACCCGCTCCCCTACCAACTGGACATCGCCGCTCCAGCCACCGGCCAAGCCGCGCTCTACGCTGACCTGGCCGTGCCGGCCTACTTCGTTCCCACCGGCAGCAGTCTCAGCCTGCCACTCGCCATCCACAACGCCGGCACTCTGCCCGCCCCAGCCTCGCAAGCCAGGCTGCTCTGGAGCCGGGACTCCCTGATCGACGGCAACGACGCTAACCTCGGCCCCATCATCGAGGTCCCCGCCCTCGCCCCCGGCGCTGCCTGGACCCAAACCGTGAACGTCACTCTCCCAGCCACCGAACTCGGCCCGCTCTACCTCGGCTTGGTGGCTGACCGGCGCAATCAAGTCGCCGAAGCCAGCAAGGTGGACAACCACGACCTCGAGGCCGTCTACCTCACCTTGCCTCCAGACGCGCTCGAGCTCGAGGGCCTCCCTGCCGGTCGCTATCTCCTCAGCGTCAGTAGCCCGGATGGCTTGCCTTTCCTGTACGACCTCACCGTCAGCTCAGCCGTGCGCACCGGCGCCAACCTGGTCTTGGCCTCCGTCGTACCCCCGCGCGCCCTGCCCGCAGGCTCGCAGGACTATCGCGCCACCGTCCTGCTCCGCAATACCGGTAACCAGGCCACACGCGACTTCAACGTCCAGATCGAACTCGACGTGGACACCACCCACCCCATCGTTGGCGTCCTTCCCGTCGCCTATCTGGCCGCCGGCCAGACTCTCGCCCTCGACGTGCCTCTCACCGTCCCCACCGTGCCCGCCGACCGCAACCTCGGTCAAGATCCGGCTGCCGCCGTATCTTATCGCCTCCTGATTGCCGCGCCGGATGTGCCCGGGCCGAACCTCGTCGTCCGGTCCGTGAGCGTCATCACCACCGATCTCGCCCCAGGCAGGCCCCTCGAACTCGAGGCGCTCCTCGCCAACTTCGGTACCGCGCCCACGGCCGCTACCACCGCCCAGTATCTCCTCTCGCCTGATCCCAACTTCGACCTGGCCACGGACACCATTCTGGGACCGCGGTTCAACCTCGACCCTCTCGAGCCAGGCCAATCGATCGCCGACCGGCGCACCCTCACGTTGCCCGCCAACGCCAGCCCGGGCTGGCTCTATGTTGGCCTCATCCTCGATCCTGACCAGGCCGTCGCCGAATCCGCCGAGACAGACAACAGCGGCCTGGCTCCAATCCTCATTCCACCCAGCCTGGCCGGTGCCTCGAATGTGGCCGTCGCACCCGAACCGGTCCCGCTCAAAGCCCCCGCACCCGTCCTCCAACTCGGCCCTGCGCCTATGCCGGTTAGAAAACCGGCGCTACCACCTGCCGCCGACTTTCCAGTCGGCCCTTCCAGCAGTTCAGAAGTGCGCAGTTCCCTAACCGTTGAGACGGTTGAACCGGTCGAGACGCGCCCGGGCGTACCAGCGTCCACACCGGCCACACCCACCCCGCGAGAACCGACGTTGCCCCGTCTCGGCGAACCGCCCTCGAGACCCACCACCCGTGCGCCCCTTACAACGCGCCTCTTGACCCCGCCCAGTGCCCTGCTCAACGGACACTTCGACCTGGCCGATCCCTCGGACCCAGCCTTTGGCTGGCTCCTCGCCGACAACGCCTCCGTGATCGAGGGCGCCGGCCACCTTGCCGAAGGGACCGGCTTACTCTCCCGGCTGAGTCAGTCTTTCCTCTTGCCCGCCCAAGTCAGCGCACTCCAGTTCACCCTCAAGTCCGTCCAACTCGCCACCAACCCCCGCAACCCACCCGACGCCTTCGAAGTCGCCCTGCGCGACGCCCAGTCCGGGCAATCCCTCCTGGGAACCATCGAGGGACTGACCTTGACCGATGCCTTGCTCAACCTCCAGGCCGACGGCCGCGTCTACTACGGCCGCGGCGTCCTGATCCAGCCCCTTCTCGCCTCAGGCGACGTCCGTCCTGACGGCGTGCCGCTCGTTGTTACCATCGACCTGACCGGCCTAGCCCTCGCCAGGCGTGTCCTCCTCGAGTTCGACCTGATCGGCTTCGGCCCGGCCAATAGCCAGGTCGTCATCGACGATGTCCAAATCCTCACCGGCCCACCCGTCGCGTTCGCCCTCGATGCGGCCTCCGACTCCGGCCTCGCCGGCGACGACCTCACCAACCGCGACCGCGTCGCCCTCGTCGGCACAACGCTGCCAAACCTGACCGTGCAACTCGACCTCGACGGCGACGGCTTCGACGATGGCCAAGCCCTCGCCGACGACGCCGGCCAATTCCGCTTCGACCAAGTCGCGCTCCGCGAGGGCCCGAATCTCCTCCGCGTCCAAGCCTCGAACGCGCTGGGCAACACCATCGTCGAGCGCCGGATCCTGCTCGACCAAACCGCGCCGCGCGTCCTCAGCCACACCTTGAACGATGGCGCCTCCCAACGCTCGATGCTCACCTCGATCGCGCTCGCCTTCAGCGAGGACATCGCCGGCTCGATCGCCGCCGCCGACCTCGTCCTGCGCAACCTGACCACCGACCAGATCGTCGCCGCCGAGCGGCTCGTGCTCACGCCTCTGACGCCCAGCCAACTCCGCCTCACCTTCACCGATCTCACGGGCAACTCGCTCCCCGACGGCAACTACTTGGCCACACTCCTGGCCGCGGGCATTACGGACGCCGCCGGCAACTCCCTGGACGGCGACGGCAACGGCACCGGCGGCGACGATTACCGGTTCACCTTCTTCCGTTACTACGGCGATCTGGATGGCGATCGCGATGTCGACCACCTCGATCTCTACGGCTTCCAGCAAACCTACCGCAAGACCGCCGCCGACCCGACCTACAACGCCGCCCTCGACTTCGACGCCGACGGTGCCATCGGCCCCGCCGACCTCGCCGCTTACCAGCTTCGTTACCTGAGCCGGTTGCCCGCCGTCCCCTGAGCGGAGTTGGCTACTGCCGCCGTATCGGAGAAGGATCGGGTGCGGGACGGCTGCCGCCAGCCCAGCGGCGGGAACCTGCAAGTGTTCGGTCCGCCCGGGATGAGGATGGCTACGGTGACGCGATCGCGGTCCCGCCTGAAGCCTAGTCGAGGAGGCGGGCGCCGTCGGTGTGGGACGGGGGCGGGCGGGAGCGGTGTGGTCTGGGGCGGCCGCGGGGTTCAGGGGCGGGAGAAGACGCTAGCGAGGATCGTCTCCTTGATCTTCCAGATCAGGGCCATCGTCAGGGCGACGGGCAACAACACCAGCAACAGAACCACCACCAACCCCAGGCGATTGAAGATCTCCGCCAGGTGCTGGAGGAGGACCTGTTGCGGCTGGAAATGGCTCGCGGCGAGCCAGGTCGCGAGCAATAACACGACCGCCACCAGCAGATAGAGGTTGAGATTGGTGAAGAGTCGCGTCTCGAGGCGGAGGGTTTCGTCCGGCAACAGTGCGGCGAGCCGCTGCAACACGAAATTGAGGTTGAACAGGAAGACCATGCCCGAGAGGGCGAGCAGCAACACGGCCACCTGATAGTGGAGCACGTGCGGCATGATCTTCCACCAGTACAGGAAAGGGGCCAAGCCTAGGTTGACCAGGGCTAGCACTTTGGCGCGATCCAAGGCGTGGCGCCAGGTCAATTCGTGCTTCTGAAAATAGCCGAGTTGCCAGAGCCCGTAAAAGATGAGCCCATTCGCAATAACGGGCGGGAAGATGCCCAAGGCGGCCAGCAGGTGGGTCTTGGCGGTCTGCACGCCCACCACCAGCGCCAAGGGCAAACCCCAAAACAGCGCCGAAAGCCCCCGCACGAGCCGGCCCAGGGCCCGCATCAAGTCCGGTTGGGGGACGAGCTCGGACATCACGAGGTGGGGGTGGGGCGCCGAGTCGCCCGGGCCGAGGCGGTCCAGCCAGGGGCGCGGAGCTGGCGCTGGGTCGGCCAGAGCGGCGCGCCGCGGGCGCAGCGGGGCTGCGCTCGGGAGGAGACAGAGGCCGGTCGGTTCACAACGCGGTCAGGTAGGTATACTCCTTGAGCCCGCGCTCGTACTCGTCGAGCAGCCGCATCGCTTCGGAGGGCTTGAGTTTGTCGGATTTGATGGCGGCGTCCATTTGGGATTTCATCTGCCGCTTGAGTTCGTTTTCGTCGTACTGAACGGACGCCAGCGCCTGCACGATGGTCGAGCCTTCGATGATTTCCTCGATGTAATAGCCGCAGGCCTCGTCGGGATCGAGGAAGACGTGCACTTCGTTGACGCGCCCGAAGAGGTTGTGGAGGTCGCCCATGATGTCCTGGTAAGCGCCCATCAAGAAGAACCCGAGATAATAGGGCTCCGGCAGCCCGCCGTTGCCGTTGGTGGCCAGGGGATGCAGCGGCAAGGTATCGCGCACGTCGCGCAGGTCGACGAACTTGTTGACCTGACCATCGGAATCGCAGGTGATGTCGACGAGGGTCGCCTCCCGGGTGGGGGGTTCATGGAGGCGGCTGACGGGCATGATGGGGAAGAGCTGGCCCAGGGCCCAGTGATCCAGCAACGACTGGAACACGGAGAAGTTGCACAGGTACTGGTCGCTAAGGCTGTCTTCGAGCTGGCGGATTTCCTCCGGGATGTAGGCCTGTCCCTGGAAACTCTTGACCACGGCGTGGCTGATTTCCCAGTACAGGTTTTCGATCTTGGCCTTGTCGTGAAGCTCGAGCAGGCCCAGGGCGAACATGTTGTGGGCGTCGTCTTTGCGTTCGAGGGCGTCGTGGTAGGCCTCGAGTTTGTTGAGCTTGGCCAGGTGCTTGCGGATGTCGAGCAACTCCCGCACCAGCGGGTGTTCGTTGTCGCCGTAGTGCAGGTTCGGCCAATCGCGGCATTTGGCGATCGCGCCAAAGACCTCGACAATCAGGACGCTGTGGTGGGCCACGATCGCCCGGCCGCTCTCGCTGATCAGGTCCGGGTGCGGCACGCGCTCGGCGTTGCACACGTCGCCCACGTAGTAGACGATGTCGTTGGTGTACTCCTGGAGGGAGTAGTTGGTGGAACTGTCGAAGGCGGACCGGCTGCCGTCGTAGTCCACCCCCAAGCCCCCGCCGACGTCGAGGTACTCGATGGGGAAACCGAGCTTGTGGAGTTTGGCGTAGAAGCGGCTGGCCTCTTGCACGGCCTTCTTGATGGTGAGGATGTCCGGCACCTGCGAGCCGATGTGGAAGTGCAGCAGCTTGAAGCAGTGCGTCAGGTTCTCCGCGCGCAGGATCTCGGTCGCCGCCAACAGTTCCGCTGTCGTTAACCCGAACTTCGCGTCCTCGCCCGCGCTCTCGGCCCATTTGCCCCCGCCTTTGCTGAGCAGGCGCACCCGAAAGCCGAGGATGGGTTCGACCCCAGCCTGCTTCGAGACGGCCAAGATTTGGCGCAGCTCTTCCAGTTTCTCGACGACGAGGATGACCTTCTTGCCCAGCTTCAGCCCCATGGTGGCCATGCGGATGAAGGCGACGTCTTTGTAGCCGTTAGCGATGATGAGGCTGCCCACCTGGCTCTGAAGCGCTAGGCCGGCGAACAACTCGGGTTTGCTGCCCACCTCGAGCCCAAAATGGTAGGGCCGCCCCGCATCGAGGATCTCCTCGACCACTTCCCGGAGTTGATTGACCTTGATGGGGAAGACGCCGCGGTATTGGCCTTGGTAGTTGAATTCGGCGATCGAGTTGCGGAAGGCCTGGTTGATCGACTCGACCCGATGCCGCAGGATGTCCTGAAAGCGGATCAGGAGCGGGAACTTCAAGCCGCGCCCCTTCGCCTCCTCGATCACGACGGTCACATCCACCGCGGCGCCGTTGTCCTGGAGCGGTTTGGCAACCACGTGACCTTCCTCGTTGATGTCGAAGTAATTCGCCCCCCAGCGGTCGATGTTGTAGAGACTCCGCGCGGCCGCGGTGCTCCACGGTCGCGGGTCGTCGGCAGTGTTACTCATTTCAGGATCGCTCGGCCGGACTATAGGAAGGCGGCCAGGGATTTCAATATGGCGAGTGAAAAAAGTTGTTCCCACCGCCCCATCTGTTTCTCTTGGGCCATGCCGAGAGTCGCTTTGCTGGACATCGTGCGCGCCTGCGACCGCTGGCTCGGGGTGCGCCAGTTCGCAGATTGGGACGGCGCATGGAACGGATTACAGGTCGAAAACCGCGGCCGCGTGACCCGTCTGGCCGCCGCCGTCGATGCCAGCCTGGCCACCGTCCGGCAAGCCATTGCCGCGCGGGCCGACCTGTTGCTGGTGCACCACGGTCTGTTCTGGACGCCTCGCCTGCCCTGGACCGGCCCTCACTATCGGTTGCTGCGGCTCCTCCTCGAACACGACCTGGCGGTGTACAGCGCGCATCTGCCGCTGGACGCGCACCCGCGCTGGGGCAACAACGCGCTGTTGGCGGCCGCGCTGGGGTTGCGCCGGCGCACACCCTTCTTCGTCTGCAAAGGGCGCCCGATCGGCTACCGCGCCACCACCCGGCTCCCGCGCGCGGTTCTCCTCGATCGCCTGCGTCGAGCTGTGGGTGGCGAAGTCAAGTTGTTGGCCGGCGGACCGACGGTGTGCCGGAAGATCGGCGTAGTCACGGGCGGGGCCGGGGCGGAGCTGAAGGTGGCGGCGGAGGAGGGCGTAGACACGTTCATCACCGGCGAGGGCCCGCATTGGACGTTTGGGCAAGCGCACGAGCTCGGTTTGAACGTCTTCTACGGCGGCCACTACGCCACCGAAACGTTCGGCGTCAAGGCCCTGGCGAGTCGGCTGGCGCGCAGATTCCGGTTGCCCTGGGAATTCATCGATGTGCCCTCGGGTTTGTGACCGGCCGGTTCTAGCCGCCGCGGGCGATCGAGCCGGTCACGTTTGCGCTCGGCTCGCGGGATGGACCTCGGCCGGGTCAATAAGGCCAGCCGCGATAGATCTCGTAGACGTCCACGCGGCCGCCGCCCCAGTAAGCGGTCGGGGCCAGTAGAAACGTGCGGGTCTGGCGGTCGTACGTCAACTGGACCGGTTGCGCCTCGTTGTTGGGGTCATAGGCGCTGAAGTCGAGCTGCGACGCTGTCTCTGCGGCGGCGTAGAGCAGGAGCCCATGATTGATGCTCAATTGTGGAAAGCGGAGCACGTGGACGATGGGGAGGTGGCCTTGGGCGAGACGCTCGAGGAGGCGTTGGGCGGTGGCGGCTTGGCTGGCCCGCGAGAAGGGGAATACCATGCGCCAATGGCTCCGTAGCAGGTAGGACTCGATTGCGGAGCCGCACTCGGCCTTCAGCAGGACTTCATTGGCGTGGCTGAAGTCGCGCAAGCCCGAGTATCCGGTAATGACCACCCGGTCAGTCGCCGCACTCGGGCAGCGCGGACTGCGGCGCACCACCTCCCGGATCAGCGCCCGATAGGTCGCCGCGTCGGCCACGGGTCGTCTCGGCTCGAACTCGGCATGGAACCTAAACTGGCGCGCGGCGCGGGCGAGGACGAAACAGCGCAGGGCGTAGTCGGGTGGCGGCGATCGTTTCTCCGTGGTTTGTCGGCCCGTTACGGGATCGTGGCGATAGACCCACTTGAGCTCGTTCGGGTAAGCGAAGGTGTCGCGGCTGAAGTCGAAGGGGCGCGCGATGCCGCTCGAGTGCCGGCAAGTCGCGCAGCCCGCCGCCAGCACGCACCAACCCAACAGCAGCCACGTCACTGGGAGCCGAGCGGCGAGGGGGCGCCCTCTGGCCGCGGGCGCGAGCTGCCGCCCGACCTCCCGGACGGGGGGAGTCGACCACATGCCGATCGGCGCGCGGTCCTGGGTCGCGGACGACACTCGAGGGGTGTCGCTCCAAGACTGGGGTGGCGGCGGAACGGTCACAGCAAATCGCGCTTGCGCCGCAAAGTAGCCCTGCGCTAACACGCTGACAATGCTGTACGACCGCTGGCGCCAGATCGTTGCCCAGCACCGGGCCGAACGCGCCTTATGCGAGTTGGCCTCGGGCCGGCAATGGACGTTCGGCGAATTGGACCGCGCGACCGACGCCCCGTCGGCCAGCGGCTCAGACCTAGCCTATCCCCGGGGACACACGGCCGAGTTCGTCCTGGGGGTGGTGCGGGCGTGGCGGTCGGGCCGCGTCGTCTGTCCGCTCGAGCCGGACCAAGCGCCGCCCACCGTTCCGCGGCCGCCCCCTGGGTGCGTGCACCTTAAGATAACGTCCGCTACCGGCGGCCAGCCGCGCGCGGTGGCGTTCACGGCCGCGCAACTGGCTGCGGACGCTGCGAATGTGGTCGCGACCATGGGGCTGCGGCCGGACTGGCCGAACCTGGGTGTGATTTCGCTGGCGCACTCCTACGGTTTCTCGAACTTAGTCACGCCCCTGTTGCTCCACGGGATCCCGCTGATCCTGGCTCCGGCCCCGCTCCCCGAGGTGCTGCGCTGCGCGCTGGCGGCGGAGCCGGCGCTCACCGTGCCCGCCGTGCCGGCGCTCTGGCGCACCTGGCTCGAGGCTCGAGTCATCCACCCGCACCTCCAACTGGCCATCTCCGCCGGCGCGCCGCTCCCGTCGACGCTCGAGCGGGCGATGTTCCTCGAGCACGGGCTCAAGGTGCACAACTTCTACGGCTCGACCGAATGCGGCGGCATTGCCTACGACAACAGCCCGGCGCCGCGCGCGGACGAGACCTGCGTCGGCACGCCGCTCCTGAACGTGACGGTGGCGGTGAACGAACTCGGGTGCCTCGAAGTCCGCAGCCCCGCCGTCGGCCAAACCTACTGGCCGGAGCCGGACCGCGACTTGGCGAATGGCTGCTTCCACACCAGCGATCTGGCGGAACTCGAGGGCGACCGGGTTTGCCTCCGCGGTCGATACGGCGACGTGATCAACGTGGCAGGGCGGAAAGTGTCGCCGGACCTGATCGAGCGCGCGTTGGGTGGGCATCCGGAGGTGCGGTCGTGCGTGGTTTTTGGCGCGCCGGCCGCCCACGCCGAGCGCGGCGAGGTCATTGTGGCGGCCGTCGCTGCGGCGCCGACCACGAATCCAAGAGCGCTGCAGCAGCACTTGCTCGAAAGGCTGCCGGCCTGGCAAGTGCCGCGCGCCTGGTGGTTCGTGGATGACATCGCCCCCAACGTCCGCGGCAAAACCTCGCGCGCCCAGTGGCGAGCCGCCTACTCGCGGCGCGCAACCTCAACGGCGGACCTGGCCTGAGTCCGCACGGGGCTCCGTCCCGGCCAGCGTCAGTTCGCCGTTCAGGACCGGTTGCTCGTTGACCTGAGCGGTCACAGTGGCGTGCACCAGCACCCCTAACCGGCCCGTGATGCGAGCTTCGAGTCGGATCGTTTCCCCCGGTCGCGCTGTGCCGAGCAGCTTGAGGGCGCGAAGGGCGGTCAGCCTGAGGCCCGGGAGCGGCGCCCGGCCCGGATCGCTCTGGGCAACCACCCCGGCGAGCTGGGCGGCGGCTTCGACCAGCAACACGCCGGGCCAGAGCGGGTCCCCAGGAAAATGTCCCCGCAGCCAGGGTTCGCCCGGGCGCACGGTGTACTCGCCCACCCCATGATGGCCCGGATCGAGGGCCCGTAACCGGTCGACAAACCTGAACTCGGGTCCGTGCGGCAGCCGCGCGAGGGCCTCGTCCAGGGTGCGGTCCGAGGCGTTCATCGTGCCAGCGGCTCGGCCACCGTGAACGTCGGGTCCAGTTCCGGCCCGAAGAGGGCCGGGTCGACCAGGGTGTTGCTGCGGCCGGGGCCGAAGTCGTTCCGTAGCGTCGAGCCGTCCGCGAACTGCAGTTCGGTGGCGCGGAGCGCAAGCTCGGCGGTGCTGAACTCGAGGCGGACCTGGGCGAGCAACCGCCGAGCCGCGGAGCTGCGGGGTTCGAGCGTGAGGCGGGCCACGGCGCCGGTGACGGTGAGCGAATGCAGGAAGAACCGCGCCTCGAGTTCCGGGCGATCGCGCGGAAAACCCGCCTCGAGCAGCGTCAAGGCGTCGCGCCAGGGGCCCGCCGACCCGTCCGTGAGGCGGTAGCGCTCCGCCCGCCGCAGCCGCGGGTAAAGGATGAGGACCTGGTCCGCTTGCCGCACGGCGATGGTCTGGGCGGGTTGGCCCAGTTCCCAGCGGAACTGGTTCGGCGCCGCGTACCACACGCGCCCGGTCGCGACCAGCGGTTGCGCCAGGGCTTTGAGGTGGCGCGTCTGGGTGAACTCCGCCGTCCAATTGTGGATCTGGGCCTGGGCGCGGAACCACTCGTCGAGCAGGGCCGCGTTTTCCGCGCCTTGCGCTGGAGCGGCGAGGGCAAACAGCCAGAGCAGCGCAAGCCCTCGGCCAAGCCCGTTGCCCGACCGCTGGCAAGGGGGCGCGCCAGGACGGCTCATTGGCCCAGCAGGTGCTCGATGACCAATTGGTCTAAAGCGCCGTAGTTGCGCTCGTCGATCAGGGCCTGGGCTTCCGCCTCCGGGAAGGTGCGGGCTTTGTCCACCAGGCGCAGGAACGTGCGCCGGCTATTCTCGAGGTGCAGGGTCCAATGCTCGACTTTGGTGGTTCGGAAGGGATGGACATCGAGGGCCACATACTCCCCTTTCCGGCCATACCGATTGCGCTCGAGGGCGCGGACCTGGTTGAAGGCCACCCGCAGGTTCGCGCTGCCGAAGGGTTTGTCTTGGTCGAACTTAAGCCCGTTTTGGTCGTTGAGGTGGATCGACCACAGCTTGCCAAAGGTGCAGGCGAAATCGATTTCATCCGCCGGGTCGAGGCCGGCCAGCAGGGCGTGGGCCGACTCGATCAGGCAACCGACGCGGTCGGGATCGCGCGTGAGGTTGGCCAGAGCCAGCGCGTGGCCGATCGTCGGGATGTAGGCCTGGTCCATCGGCTCGTTCGGCTTGGGCTCGATGGCAATCCGCACCTTCGGGTCGTGTGCCAGCATCCGGTCGATCGCCTGGACCAGGTAATCCATGCACTTGCGGGCGTTCTTGCTCTCCCGGAGATAGGAACCCTCGCGCGCCAGCCAGAGCACGATGAGGTCGCAGTCGAGGTGGTTGGCAATGTCGATGCAGCGCAGGGACCGTTCGATGGCGTACTTGCGGCACTTGGGATCGGTGTTCGTGTACGCGCCATCGACTGTGCGCGGGTCAAACCACAGGCGCGGCGCGACAATCTCAGCCACCAGACCGCCGTCGTCGAGCTTGCGCTTCAATTCCTTGGCTTCCTGGCGCAATTGTGCCGCCGACTTGTTGTCCACGTCCGGCACCGCGTCGTCGTCGTGGAACATCATCGCGTCGAAGCCGAGTTCCTTGAGCTTGTTCAGCTTCCAATCGAAGGTCTGGGCTGGGCGCGTCGGAGGGCCGTACGGGTCTTGACCTTCGCTGAGGTTCCAGGGACCAAAACAGAATCGGTAGGCGTGTGGCTTCGGCATATGTTCGCGCAGCCTAAAAACGCTACCCCGGCTTGGAAAGGAAAAACCGGGGCGCGCGCCGGCCCAAGTGCTGGCAGGCGGGCCGGTTAGAAAACCGGCGATACGACCCCCGCGCGGTTGTCGATGGGTGGGGGCGGGTCCCGATGCGACTCTCGACTGGGGGCGGCGCACCCCTGGCTCGGGCCCCGAATCCTTAGCGAGGTGCTGGAGTGTTGCCGTCGCGGGTGAAACCCGACAAACTCCTTGTGGGGCGCGGGTCGTCAGACCCGCTTGGCGGACGTGACCGTCCGCGCTCCGCCTCGCTAGGGATTCGGGCTTGGGCTCGGGCCCCGAGGCGAATCATTGATCGGCATTATTGGCGATCTGCACCCGGCCGGCGCTGCGGTTGGTGATCCGCGCTGGGCCGCTCATGACATTGTCCGTGATCACCGCGCGCCGGACTTCCTCGGCCAGCTCGATCTGGGCCTTGGGCTCGCGGAACTCGCAGCCGCGCACCAGGAGCGTGCCGCTGGCGGCTTGGAGAGCGTGTCGGCCCTCGCGCTTCCGGTCCCATTGGACGAAGGTGCAATCGCTGAACCCGACCGTGCCGCGGCCGGCGACTTTGGCGATTTGGTTGCAGGGGCCCCAGAAGGCGCAGTTGGAGAAGCGCACTGCGCCCGAGTTGGACGGCTTGACGTCGATCATGGTCGGGTCCGGTCCGTGGAACGAGACGAACTCACCATTGGTGATGAGCAGGCCGTAGGGAGCGCATTCCTCGACCACCAGCGCGGTGTAGCAGTCGTCGGCGCCGATCCCCAGGAAGTTGCCGTTGCAGACGCCGGCTTGAGTGCGGATGAACTTGTAGCCGACGGCGTAGCCGAAGCAGAAGGTGTTGAACACGTATTGCCAGTCCGTGCGCCCGAAGATGAAGGCCTCGCCATGCTCCATCTGCCAATTGAACAGCTTTGGTTTCATGCTCCACCAAGGGTTGAAGTGCACATTCTCGATCCGGCCGATGTCATAGATCTGGTCGACGAGAATCCCCCGGCGCAGCGGTTGCCCCTGCACGTCACGAATCAAGTGCCGCTCGTTCCGCGTGGCGTCGATCCCGTTGTACGGATTGAGCAACTCGACGGCCAACACCGCGGGGTTCTTCCCCCGCATCGCGATCGCCCACGGGAACGGGTCCGGCACCTCGTCTACCTTCTGTTGGGGATAGTAAAGCACCACGCCCTTGAGGGTGCTGTTGTGGTTCAGCGTGATGAAAGGCGCCCCGGCCTCGCTCCCCGCACCCGCCGTCACCAGGAAGGTCGTGCCGTCATCGGTCGGCTTGGGCAGGCCTGCATCCCGAATCCCGTTGTGCGCCGGCACCGACTCCCACACCCCGCGCAAGGTCACCGCCGCAGGCACATTGAGCGTACCGCCAAACCAGTAGTTGCCCCGGGGAGCCCACACAACGCCTCCTCCCGCCTGCGCCGCGGCATCCAGCGCCTTCTGCACCGCCGCGGTATCGTCGGTGGCACCATCGCCGCGAGCGCCGAAATCGCGGACGTTGAAGGCTGAGGCCGCGGGCGGGGACGACGGTGCGCCAGCGAGAACGGCCCACCACCCGGCTAACGCGCCAACGAGCAAGAGGTGTTTCATGAGGCGAGTCTTTGCCCCAACGAGCTTCAAGCGTCAATCCCCGAACGCGCCCGCCCATGCTTCCGGCGTGCTACCTCACTCACGAGCGGACCGCCGACCTGGCCCCCCGGCCCCCCCCATCCTGCCCCGAATCCTCAGCGAGGCGGAGCGCGAAGGGCCACGTCCGCCAAGCGGATCTGACGATCCGCGCCCCACAGGGAGCCTGCCGTGTCTCACCCGCGCTGGCAGCCCTCAAGCACCTCGACAAGGATTCGGGACCCTGCGGGCAAGGTCGCCATTGACATTGCCGCCCGAGACTCCACCTTACTCACACGATGAAAGGGATCATTGAACTCAACGAAGCCAATTTCGATGCTGAAGTGCTGAAGTCTGCGCAGCCGGTGGTGGTGGATTTCTGGGCGGCCTGGTGCGGTCCGTGCAAGATGCTCGCCCCGGTCCTCGAGGAGATTGCCACCGAGCATGCCGGCAAGCTCAAGGTCGCCAAAGTCAATGTCGACGAAAACTCCGCCCTGGCTGAGCGCTATCGCATCCAGTCCATCCCCACCTTGCTCTACTTCGCAGGGGGCGAACTGCGCGATCAGACAGTGGGCGTGACCGGCAAACGCGCCATCGTGGCGAACCTCGAAGCACTCGCCGGAGCCGCCAAGCCAAGCTCAGGCGCCCAAGCGCGCTGAGCCAACTTCGACCGCTACAGGCGCCGCCCCATCGAGCCACCCCGATGCGTGGGGGTGACCGTTCGCTCACCCTCGTCCCCTCGCCCCTTCGCTCAGACCGCGCGACGGCGGTCCGCGCGGTTTTTTGATTGCCGCGACGCGGGCCGGCTTGGATGATTCGCACATGACCCAGTCTCAAGCCGGCGCCGGACCATCGGCGGGTCTGCCCATGACCAGCAAGTGGGATCCCGAGCAACTCGCTCGGGAGACCCAGACCCTACAAGCGCTGGGCGCCCAACCCTGGCTACCGCGGTTGCGGGGGTATTTTCGATTGACCGGCCCGGCCTGGATGCAGAGCGCGATGACGCTCGGGGCGGGGTCGGCGGTGGCGTCGGTGGTGGCGGGGGCGTTTTACGGGTACCAGTTACTCTGGGTGCAGCCGATCGCGATGCTGTTGGGCATCGCCATGATGGCCGCGTTGGGCAACGTGGTGCTCACCCGAGGCGAGCGCGCTTACGCGGTCGTGGCGCGGGAACTCCACCCCGTGATCGCCTTTCTCTGGGCGCTGGCGACGATCGTCTCGACCATCATCTGGCATTTCCCGCAATACGGCTTGGCGGGGGCGGCAATTGCGGACATTGCGAACGTGGCCGGGGTGCCGGCGGACGCCAAAGGCACCCTGTACGCCGTGAAGTTTGGCGGTGGCCTGGCGATTCTGGCGGTGAATCTGTACATGGTCTGGAGCTACGGCTCGAAGCCGGCGGGTATTCGGCTCTACGAGACGTTCCTCCGCTGGGTGATTCGCTTGGTCATCCTCGCCTTTCTGGTGGTGGTGATCACCCGATGGGTGACGCACGGCCTGGACTGGGCGGGGCTGGTCAAGGGCTTCTTCGGCTTCCAGATCCCGGACCGACCGGGCGCCGTCACGACGATCCTGGGCGCCATTGGCGCGGCGGTGGGGATTAACATGACGTTTCTGTACCCCTACTCGATTCTGGCCAAGGGTTGGGGCAAACACCACAAGGGCCTGGCGCGCTTTGACCTGTTCGGATCGCTCCTCATGCCCTACGTGATCTTGACCTCGTTGATCATCATCGCCATGGCGGTCACCCTTCACCAACCGCCCTTCGGCACCAACCTGCCCCATAACCCAGGCGTCACCGACCTCAAACCGGTCGACGCCGCGCAGAGCCTGGCGGTGGTGTTCAACAGCGCCCTGGGCCGGGTCATTTTCGATCTGGGCTTCTTCGGCATGGCCTGCGGGGCCATCAGCGCGCACATGGTCGTGTGCGGGTTCACTTGCTGCGAGATGTTCGGCCTCGAATACACCCCGGCGCGCTACCGCCGCTTCACCCTGGTGCCCGCGATCGGTCTGCTCGGCGTGGCGCTGCCCAGTCCACTCTGGATGCCGATCGTGGCCTCGGCCGTCGCTTTCACGATGCTGCCGATCGCCTACGTCTCCTTCTACTTCCTCAACAACAAAGACAGCTACCTCGGCGAAGGCGCGGGGCGTTGGCCCTGGCGGCCGCTGTTTAACGTCGTGCTCGTTATTGCCATGGCCCTGGCCGTCGTGGGCTCCGCGATCAAGATCAAGACCGGCGTCATCGACCGGCTCTGGCCGAGCGCGCAGCCCGCCGCCACCGTGCAGGCCACGTCGCCATCCCCCACGCCGTAGCCGGCCCCGCGCGTCGCCTCGTCACGCACTTCGCACGCGGTCCCTGCCCAACAGCCGCAAGGCGACTTGGTGCGCACAGGAAAGCCAGCCTAAGGTCAGAATCGCAATGATCAGCGCCTGACTCACCTCCGGCACGCTATACACCAGGAACGCCAGACCGCCGCAGATCAGCGTCGCTTTCGTCAAATCCCACAAGTTCATACTCGCACCCACCAACTCCAACTCTAGCTCGACTGTCTCGTGCCGCACCTAGACTCCCGCTAGCGCCCCGCGCCTGCCCCACGGAGCCCGGCGACACGCGCCAACTTACGCCCCACGAACCGCGCCGTGCAACTCGATCCGGAGCGGAGCTCCGCCCTCCAAGGCCGTGGCGGTTGGGGTGGGGGCTGGAGGGGCGAGCTCTGCGAACCCATGATCGCAAGTCGGCTGTTCGAAATGCCAGCTCCGCAGCGAAGTCAGGGCCTCGCGGAGCTCCGCCCTCCAAGGCCGTGGCGGTTGGGGTGGGGG
>VHCO01000153.1 GCA_016871715.1 Verrucomicrobiota bacterium | reverse complement strand
CCGCCAAGATACCTACGAAACGGAAGAAGGGCTGGATGATGTCTTGGACCCAATCCGCGAAATCCGGCCAGGGCGGCATTTCGTCATCTCCTTGTGCGGAGCTCTGGATAATCGCTTGCATGTAGGCGAAGAGGTACCCCCCGCTGATCACGCCAAGCACCAACGAAAACAAGAACACGAACCGCTGCCCAATCCCCAACAGCCAGAAGAATACCGTCCCGGTCAGTAGCAAAATGATACCGTTGCGTCGGAACGGGTACGCGATCGCTCCTGGCAACCGCTCGTAAAACGAGGAGGTGTCCACCGGCTTCGCCGCCGGTACCAGCGGGCGCCCCATTCGCGTTCGCGGCGGCGTCGCGGCAGCTTCCTGCTTGGGCAGAAACGTCGTCAGGGGCATCCATTCCGGCGCCCCTTCGTACCAGGCCAGGGCCGTCTCGGGCACCGTGCCCAATCTGACCATCTCTTGGACTGCTTCGAGGGGGAACGGGCCCGACTGTTCGTTGTTGTGGTAGAGATAAAGGTTCATGGTTCATGGCCGGTCCGGCGTTGCCCCGGGTGAAGCCAGGCTAACACCCGCTCCGGTCGCCCTGGCCACCCCCGGGGCGTCGGGGGGGAGGGAAAGTGTCGGTCGCCGGTGCTCGTCGGCTGGAGTTCCCAGTGCCACAGCCAGCCTCTTAGCAGGTCGGCCTCGCCTTGACCACTCCGAACTTGTCCGAACTTGGCGCCCAAGCAGTTCGGATGGTAGGGCCGATCTCGCGTGGGTGCAGCCGGGGCTGTTGTCTAGCCGGGCGCAGTCTCGCGTCCCTTGGCGAACCGGCAGCGTGCCCTTGGTGTCAACAATCAAGCGCGTGTCACACAGAAGTCACACCGGCAACGCTGTCAACTATAATAAACCCGGCATAATCCTTGGTGTGCCGGTAAGGGTGTCAAGTATTAAAAACCAGGCGACTTGCTTTGCCCCATAGCAGGGCGCGTCACTCTGTGCGCGCCGGTTGGGGGCAATCATAGGTCCGCAGCGAGTGCCGTCCCCGGCTCGCAGGGGACTGCGAGCCCTACCGCGATGCGGGCGTGGGCGTGGGCGTGGGTAGATGGCGCGACCGCTGGGTGCGCCGAACGAGGCCGCTCACCGGGCCCAAGCGGCCGGCCCGGCGGTCCGGCCCTATCGGGCGGTTCATGGAGGGGGGTGCGACACGGCGGATGTCGACACGGCGGGTTGCACCCGGCTTGGCCCACGCTAGACTTGGGCTGGATGACGGGCCTATTCTATCCGGACAACCTTCACCATGAGGCGGCCATCGGCTGGCTGATGCTCGGCGACGCGCGGTCGGCCCTCGAGGAAATCGCTCGCCTCACACCTACGGCACGAACGCATCCAGAGGTTCTCGAGGTTGAGTGGAGCGCACACGCTGAGGCCAAACAGTGGGCGGAGGCGTTTGCGGCCGCCGAACGGTTGGTGGCATTGGCTCCCGAGCGGTCCACGGGCTGGATCCACCGTTCGTACGCCCTGCGCCGGATGCCGGGGGGCGGTCTGCCGCGGGCGTGGGAAGCGCTGCGCCCGGCGTTCGACCGTTTTCCGAAGCAATACTTGATTCCCTACAACCTCGCCTGCTACGCCGCGCAACTGGGGCATCTGGAGGAAGCCTGGGAATGGCTACAGCGTTCCCGCGGTGCCGCCCCCAAACCGGAGTTGATCACCCGCCAAGCGCTCGATGATCCCGACCTCGAACCGCTGTGGGCGCGGCTCCAGGCGCCCAGTCCCCAACGCAAACGTCGCCGCGCCGGCGGTGGTAGCAACCCGCAAGGAAAACCGCCCACCGCAGGCCCTCAGCCGCCTGGCGAACCTAGCGAAGGCCCCCCCGCCGGCCCGGGCCCCTGAACCTTCGCCCTGGCCTGGCTGCAGACAGGTTTGACACTCGACGGCCGGGAGCGGGAGTGGAGGGAGCAGGAGCGAAGGGGCGGCGTTGCCAGCCGGTTGCCTCCTCTATAGAATGCGGCCATGACACGGCTCGATCCTTCTTCCCGGGCGACCTTCACGCACGTAGCGCTGTTGCTGGTCCCCCCGCTGTTACACGCGCCCGTTACCTGGACGGCAACGCCCGATATGGGCGAGCCTCCAGCGGCTCCCACACCAGCCCAAGTTCGGCAGTGGCGACAGGTAGGCCCACATCGAAGCCCGGCGCCTGGCTTGGCGGTGGACACCGCCAGTCGCGAGGAAGCGCGCAATTTCTTTAACTCGGTTTACGCCGCCTCCGAAGGAGCGGCGATGGGTTGGACGGGGAATCTGGGCACGTGCGCTGCCGGCACGACGGATCCGGGCTTTCGGGAGCTGGTGGGTTTGCGGATCAACTTTTTCCGCGCCCTGGCGGGCGTGCCGGCGGCGATCGCGATGGACGACAATCTGCATGCCAAGGCGCAGCAGGCGGCCTTGATGATGAGCGCAAACCACACCTTGCACCATTTCCCCCCGGCCGAATGGACGTGTTACACGGCGGGCGGAGCCGAGGCGGCGCAGAACGCGAATCTGGCTATTGGCCAGAGCGGTCCGGCGGCGATCGACGGCTACATGCAGGATTTCGGGCTGGGCAACGCGCCCGTGGGCCACCGCCGTTGGATCCTCTATCCGCAGACTCGGGTCATGGCCACTGGCGACGTTCCGGATTCGCCTTCGCACCTCGAGGCCAACGCGATTTGGGTCTTCGATGGCAACTACGGCGGGCCGCGGCCGGCGACCCGCACCCCGCACGTGTGTTGGCCGCCGCCCGGTTATGTGCCTTACCCTGTCGTTCCCGTGCGCTGGTCGTTCGCCTATCCCGGAGCCGATTTCTTCGGTGCCACCGTCACCATGACGAGCAAGGGGCAGCTCATTCCGGTCACCCTCGAACTGGTGCGCGATGGTTTCGGCGAGAATACCCTGGTGTGGTATCCGAGCAGTCTGGACCCGGGCCAGCCCTATGCCTGGCCGCGCCCGAGTGCGGACACCGCTTACGCGGTGACGGTGCGGAACGTGCGCCTGAGCGGCAACTCCCAGGACTTCAGCTATACCGTGACGGTGTTCGACCCCGCCGTGGCGGGATCCGACACGGTCCTCCCAACCCTGTCCGGGCCCGACGATCCGGTCGTCAACCAGCCCAACGCCTTTACCTTCGTGCCCGTGAACAAGGCCACCGGTTACCAATGGCGCTCGTTCACGCGCACGCCCTTGAGCGCGGTGGAAGGCGCCGAGAACGGTCTGGCGCACTGGACGGCCGCAACGACACCCGGTTATGACCCGGTGGTGAGCAGTCCGCGTGCATCCGGGTCGTACGCCTTCCACTTGGCCCATCCGCAGCCTCAAGACCAGCGGCTCACGTACCAGCGCACCCTGTTGCCGAGCGCCTCGGCTCGACTCGAGTTCAAGAGCCGGCTCGGCTGGGCCGCGCCCGGACAGGTGGCCAAAGTCCAGGTGTCGTTGAACCAGGGCCAGGCCTGGGAAGATGTCTACAACCAGGCTGGCTCGGACACGCAGGGTGAACTCGGCTTCACGACGCGGACGGTGTCGTTGAGCGCGTTCGCGGGGCGGCTGATCTTGCTACGTCTCAATTACAGCCATACCACCGGGAGTTACTTTCCCCAAACCACCCCAGGCATCGGCTGGTATATCGATGACCTCGTGTTCAGCGAGGTCGAGGAGCTCACCAACCCGATGCTGCACGAGGTCGCCAGCGGGAGCGCTTTCGACTTTGTGCCGGAAGCGGTGGGCGACTATGCCCTGATGGTGCGGGCCGAGGTCTACGACCGCTTCCATCTTGAATGGGGGCCCGTGAAGAAAGTCGCGGCCACCGCCCCCGTGACGCCACCGCTGCGGTTTGTGGGTCGTCCGGTGTTGACCGCCAGCCAGGTCCAGATCGAGTTCGAGGTCCGGGATTACCGGCCGGGCATGGTCTTTCGGCTGTACCGCGCGGCGAGCGTGGTTGGCCCTTGGCAGCACGAGGCCGCCGCTAGCTTCCAACCCGTCGTCGCCAACTCGAGATTTCGCGCCACGGCCACGCTCAGCGGAAGCCCGCAAGCCTTCTACCAACTGCGCGCAGATTAGTCGCGGCGCGCGGCAAACGGCGGGTTGTTACCGAAGCTAAGGTCGGATTTCGGAGGTCGGGTTTGGAGAGACTTGTTGCTTGGATGGTCACCGGTGGAATTGGAAGCGCACATGAACTCATGGATTCTGAGGTTAATGCTGGTGGGGATGGGAGGAGGCGTTTGGGGTGGGGCGGCCCTGGGCGGAGAAGGTTCGGCGGCGCGGGTTGGGCCGGAGCAGAGCGGGGAGGTGGTCGAGGCGGCCCAACTCGAGGACCTGGTGCGGGAGTTGGGGAGTGATGTGCCTGCGAGGCGGGTGGCGGCTGCGGACGCACTGGGACGGTTGGGGCCGGCGGGCATTCCTGCCATTGGCGCGATGTTAAGCGCTATGAACCAAGCCGAGGCGTGGGTGGTGTTCGCCATGATGGACGGGATCAAGGCCATGGGGCCACCGGCGCAGGCGGTGCTCTTGGACACCTTCGAGCGCGGGAGCGCGGAGGTTCGGGTTCGGGCGGGTCAGGTGTTGTGGGGGTTGGGCGCGGAGGCGCGCGCGGGGGTGCCGCGGCTCAAGAAACTGCTCGAGGACGAAGACCCCAACGTGCGCGAGATGGCCGGGGTCGTGATCAAACGGATCGAGGAGGAACTGGAGGCTGGGCCGGGGGTGCCGGGAGGGGAGGGACGCACGCAGCCGCCGCAATTCGGCCTGCTCGCCCCGGTTAGGCCGACGACCGGCGCGGCTACGGCGGACTGGCCTGGATTCCGCGGTCCGAATCGGGATGGCCTATGCCCCGAGACCGGGTTGCTCGAGGAATGGCCCGAGAATGGCCCGCCGTTGTTATGGCGGCTCGACGGTCTGGGCCGTGGTTTCTCGTCGGTGTCGATTGCGGGGGGCCGGCTCTTTACGATGGGTGACCGCAGCGTCGAGGGTGAGCGCGCTCAGTGGGTGCTGGCCTTCGATCTGGCGAGCCGCCAGGAACTCTGGGCCACTCGCATTGGCCCGCCGCACACCGATGGTCCGCGATGCACGCCCACGGTGGACGGGGCCTGGCTCTACGCTCTGGGGACCGACGGCGACCTGGTGTGTCTGGAGGCTGCGACCGGCGCCCTTCGGTGGCAGCGGCATCTGGTGAAGGATTTCGGCGGGCGCATGATGTCGGGGTGGAAGTACTGCGAATCGCCGCTGGTGGACGGGGACCGTTTGATTTGCACCCCAGGCGGTGAGAAGGCCGCTTTGGTGGCCTTAGACAAACGGACCGGCCAGGTGCAGTGGCAGAGCGTTGTGCCTGTACTTGGCCCGCGCGGCAAAGACGGCGCGGCCTATTCGTCGCCCATGGTGGCGGAGATTGAAGGGGTGCGCCAATACGTCCAGGTGCTTGGCCGTGGAGTCGTCGGCGTGGCGGCCGACACGGGGCGGTTCCTGTGGGGTTACAACCGGATTGCCAACGACACGGCGAACATCGCCAACCCGGCGATTCGAGGGCAGCATGTCTTTGTCGCCAACAGCTACAATGCGGGCAGCGCCTTGCTCGAGATTCGGCGGACCGGCGACCAGTTCGCGGCTGAGGAGGCGTACTACCTTGAGGCGAAACGGTTCGACAATCACCACGGCGGCTTGGTGCTGGTGGGCGACCACGTGTACGGGGGCGCCGGGTTGAATAAGGGCGATCCGGCCTGTGTGGATTTCGTCACGGGCGAGATTCTATGGAAGACCAAGGCCCCTTCGAGCGGTTCCGCCGCGGTGGTGTATGCCGACGGCCACGTGCTCTTCCGCTACGACCGCGGTGTGGTGGTGCGGGTGGCGGCCGATCCGCGGTCGTTCCGTCCCAGGGGCCAATTCAAGTCGCTGACGGCGGACGGCCCGGCGTGGGCGCACCCGGTGATTCATGGCCGGCGACTGTACTTGCGGCATAACGACCTGTTGGCTTGCTACGATCTGAGCGCCGACCGGTAGCTCGACGCGACTCTCTATGAAAACACTGGTGATGCTCTTGGCGGTGTGCGTGTGCGGCAGTGCCTGGCGCACCCAGGGGGCGGCGCGCGAATTGGCGGAGGCGTTGGCGCTCGTGGACGTGGCCGCGCTCGAACGGGCGGTCGAGGACTTGGCGCTGGCGGATCCGGCCACTTGCGGCGCCCGCCGGGTCGAGTGGTTAGGCCAGTTGGCCAAGTACGGCTCGACCCTGGCGGTGACACGAGAAGGCGTGCGGGCCGGCGACGCGCGCAGCCTCGAACAGGCCGAACGCCTGGTCGGACTCCAACGGGAGATTCTGCTGAGCAATCCGCTCCTGCGGACGTTCGACGAGGTGTTGTTGGTGCGGCGGGCCGCCCGGGGCGACCTGGGACTGCCGGCGAATTGGGAGGGCAACTCGAGCCTGCGACCGACGGGTTGGGACAACGAGATCGGCGCGCTGTCGCTGCGCCACCTGGAGGCGCCGCGGCGGACGGTCTATCGGCCTGAGGGAAAGCGGTTCGTTGGAGACTTGCATCTGCACTACGAGGCAGACCGGTTGTTATTCTCTCAGGGCGGCCGCAACGGGCGTTGGCAAGTATTCGAGCTGGAACTGGCGGGGGGCGCGCCGGTGGAATTGCCGTTGATCATCGAGCCGGACGTGGACAACTACGACGCCTGTTACTTGCCGGACGATGACATCATCTTCACCTCCACGGCGCCCTTCATCGGTGTGCCGTGTGTGACCGGCGCTTCGCACGTGGCGAACCTTTATCGGTACGATCGCGCCACGGGCAAAATCCGGCGCTTGACCTTTGACCAAGAACACAACTGGGGCCCGGTGGTGCTCCCGAGTGGCCGGGTCATGTACACCCGCTGGGAATACTCGGACCTACCCCACTTTGTCGCCCGGTTGGTCTTCGCCATGAACCCGGACGGCACCGGCCAGACCGAACACTACGGCAGCGGTTCGTATTGGCCGAACGCGACCTTTTACGCCCGGCCGATTCCGGGTCAGGCGACGATGTTCGTGGGCATCGTCAGCGGCCATCACGGCGTGCGGCGCATGGGCGAACTGGTCCTGTTCGATCCCGCGCGAGGACGGCACGAGGCTCGAGGCGTGGTCCAACGGATCCCGGGTTATGGCCAGGTCGTCCAGCCCGTGATCCGAGATCATCTGGTGGACGAGAGTTGGCCGAAATTCCTGCATCCGTGGCCGCTGAGCGAGAAGTACTTCTTGGTGTCGGCCCAGCCGACCCCGCAATCGGCTTGGGGCATATATCTGGTGGACGTCTTCGACAATTTGTTGCTGCTAAGGGAGGAACCAGGCGCGGTTTTGTTTGAACCGGTGGCATTGCAGCGGCGACCGGTCCCGCCCCTGATCCCGTCCCGGGTTAAGGACGACGACCCGTGGGCGACGCTGTTCATTGCTGACCTCTACAGTGGGCCCGGTCTGGCGGGGGTGCCCCGCGGCACGGTCAAACGATTGCGCCTGCTGACCTATCATTTCGCCTATCAAGGCATGGGCGGGCAGGTGAACCGGGTCGGGTTAGACGGCCCCTGGGACATCAAGCGTGTGCTGGGGACGGTCCCCGTCGAGCCGGATGGGTCGGCCCTGTTCCGCGTGCCGGCCAACACGCCGATCTCGATGCAACCGCTCGACGAGCGCGGTCGCGCGCTAGCCCGGATGCGCAGTTGGACCACCGCTATGCCCGGCGAATTCCAATCCTGCGGCGGCTGCCACGAGCCGCAGAATCGCGCGGCGCTCAACCGTGTGGCCTTAGCCAGCCACAAGCCGCCGGCAGAAATCGCTCCCTGGTACGGGCCGGTCCGCGGGTTCAGTTTCAACCGGGAAGTGCAGCCGGTTCTGGATCGCTACTGCGTGGGGTGCCACCACGGGTTGCCGCGTGGGGTAGCGCCCGATTTGACCCTCCGTCCGGACGCCGAGGACGAGGTGACCGATCCGACCTACCGTCGGGGCAGCCGGTTCCCGCCGGCTTACCAGGCGCTTCGTTGTTTTGTGCGATCGGGCCCGGCGGAGAGCGACATGCACGTGTTGCCGCCGGCGGAGTTTCATGCTTCGACGATCGAGTTGGTGCAGACGCTCGAGCAAGGTCATTACGGGGTCGAGTTGGATGCGGAGGCGTGGGACCGGCTCTACACCTGGATCGACCTGGGCACGCCGGCGCATGGCACTTGGCAGGAGATCGTGGGCGAGCAACGCGTCGCGCACCAACGCCAGCGTCGGTTGGCGATGCTCGACGCGTATGCGGGGCCGGCCGAGGACGGCGAAGCGATTCATCCGACTTCAACCAACCTACCCGCGCCGTTGACGCCGCCCGCGCCATCCGCGCCTGCGGCTGCGTCGACGACCGAGCCGGTTGCCGCGTGGCCCCAGGTCGAGGGTTGGCCCTTCGACCACGCCGAAGCGGTGCTGCGACAGCACAAGCTTGGCCCGGCGTTGCGCACGGTCGAGTTGGGCGGGGGTGTGACGCTCGAGTTGGTGCGGATTCCGGCCGGCGCGGCGGTGTTGGGGGACGGCGACCGTTGGCCGCTGCGGCCAGTCCGGATCGAGCGCCCGTTTTGGATGGGCCGGTTCGAGGTCAGCAATGAACAGTACGGGTGCTTCGATGCGGCGCACGACAGCCGGCTCGAGCATAGCGATTTCTTGCACTTCAACACCGAGGATCGAGGCTACCCGCTCAACGGTCCCACGCAACCGGTCTGCCGGGTATCCTGGCATCGAGCCCAAGCGTTCTGCCGGTGGCTATCGGAACAGACGGGCAGCCGCTTCGCTCTGCCCACCCAGGACCAGTGGGAGTATGCGTGCCGGGCGGGGACGGCGGCGCCCTTCTGGTTTGGCGGCGACGGAACGGCGTTCGCCAGGAGCGCCAACCTGGCTGACGTCTCCTTCCGCCGCACCAAGCGCGCCTATCAAGACCGAGCCGGCCGCCCGGCGATCGTGCCGGAGTGGCGCCCGGCCATCGTCACCGTGGACGACGGTTACCGCGTGGCGGCGCCCGTGGGGAGTTACCAGGCCAACCCTTGGGGTCTGCACGATCTGCATGGCAACGTGTGGGAATGGACCCAGAGCGTGCACCCATTGGCACAGCGGCAGGCCGAACCGTTGCGACTGGTGTGCGGCGGGTCGTGGTCCGACCGCCCGAAGCGGGCGACTGCCTCCGCCCGGCTGTGGTACGCTCCGTGGCAAGTCATCTACAACGTCGGTTTCCGCGTCGTTTGCGAGGATTCATCGCGAGCGCACGTGGCGAGTCGGTGACCGGGCCGACGTTGAAAGCGGGCAGAGATCGGCCACGCGGGAGCGGAGAGGGGTAGGCCGCACCTCCACAAGATTGGAGCAGCGCCGATGGGTGGGTGCGGTTAAGGTTCGCGGCGTCGATGCGACCGTCTACGCGGACTTTCCGCGCCGGCTTGACCGAGCGGATCAGGTCAGACTGCCTTGACCGGCTTGCCTAACCGGCTTACCCGCGGAAGACCACTAGCGCAGGGCCAAGCCCGCCAAAGAAAAGCCTTGCGCGCCGGGGCCGCTCCCGCTACTGCCACGGGGAGCAATTTGACATGGGCTTCCCCTGGAAAGCACCGCCTGGCGGTGGCAAGTGCCAGCCGCCGGTCGCGGTTTGGGCTCTTCGGGCAGACGCGCGGCGGGGGATCGAGCCCTGGGCGGGATGGGATGGGAGTTGAAAACCTATGCTGTTGAAATGCCATGAACTGATCGGTTTTGTGTCGCCGTCGTTGGCGCAGGAGATGATCGAATACGCGTACGCGTCGGACAAGACCGTGTACCGCGCGGTGTTGGCGGCGGTGGCGGAGGCTAATCGGGTGCGGCCCGTGTTCCTCGAGCGGAAACCGCGCGCTCAGCGGCATGCGGACATGTTGACGGCGCTCAGCCGGCCGCGGATGGAAGAGGCGGCGGCGAACTTGTTGCGCGGTTGGCTGCTCAAGTCCGAGAACGCCATGATTGTCGAGTTCCTCGACGCGTTGGGGGTGCCGCACGAGAAGGGTGTGGTCGAGGATTTCCCGAGCACGATCGAGGATGCCAAGCTCAACGCCGCCGTCGACGCCCTGGTCGCCAAGTATCCGCGCGAGAAGGTGATTGTCTACCTGAACACCGTCAAGGCGACGGGCGGGATCGCCTGGCCCAACCTCGAGACCGTCCTGCAGAGCGATCCGCGACTCCAGCTCGGGTGAGTTCAGCCCCCCACCCGACCGGCGCAGCCCAACGCGCCGACGCGGCCTCAGAGCCGTTGTCCCGCGCGGGGCGCCTGGCGGTGTTGGTGGCGGCCTTCGCGAGCCTGGTGTTCGACGGCTTCGAGTTGGGCCTGATGCCGGTGGCCTCGCTTTCGGTGTCGCAGGACCTGCTGGGCGCCGCTTACACGCCCACCCTGGGCGGCGACTGGTTTGCCCGGTTCACCGCGGCGCTCATGCTCGGTGCGGCAGTGGGCGGCATCGCGCTGGGCAGCTTAGGCGACCGCCTTGGCCGCACCCGCGCCCTGGGGATCAGCGTGCTCTGTTACTCGGCGTTTGCCGGTGTGGGCGCGCTGGTGACCACCCAGGAACAGATGCTCGTGCTGCGGTTCTTGGTCGGTTTGGGGGTCGGTGGGGTGTGGCCTAACGCCGTGGCGTTGGTGGCCGAATGTTGGCCCGACAAGGCGCGCCCGACGGTCGCGGGCCTATTGGGGGCCGCCATTAACGCGGGCATCCTCTTGCTGTCACAGTTGGCGCGGCTCTGGCCCATCACGGCTGAGTCCTGGCGGTGGTTGTTCTGGTTGGCGGCGGTTCCAGCCCTGTTGGGCGTGTTGGTGTTGGTGGCGTTGCCCGAGTCGCCCCAGTGGCTGGCCGCGCACCGCGGCGCCGCGAACGCCACAAGCGGCGGCGGGCAGGGACAGGGAGAGCCCCGCGAGAGGGCTGGGTCGAGTCCGCTGCGGGACGTGCTGCGGCCGCCGTTGCTGCGATTGACGATCGTCGGCATCCTGCTGGGGTCCATCCCGTTGGTGGGAGCCTGGGCGGCGAGCAAATGGATGATCCCGTGGGCGGACAAGGTGGGCGGGGCGGCGCTGGCCGGGTATAAGGCCCAAACGCAGGGTTGGTGGGCGCTGGGAGCCATTCTGGGCAGTTTCACCGGCGCACAGATCGCAGCCTGGTTGGGCCGGCGCCGCGCCTACTTCCTGATCAGCCTCGGGGCGACCGTGCTGACGGTGGCCATGTTCCAACTGACCGCGCCGTTGCGCCCCTCGTTCCTCCCGACCGTGTTCGCCCAGGGTTTTGTGGCGACACTCTTCTTCGGCTGGTTGCCCCTTTACCTGCCCGAACTGTTCCCCACACGCGTCCGCGCAGCCGGGAGCGGCATCTCGTACAACGTCGGCCGGTTCGCCACCGCGGGAGGGGTGCTGCTGGCCGGTTGGCTCTTTACGGCGTTGGGCGGTAGTTATCCGACGGTGGGCGCGGTAGCGGCCTTGGTGTACGCGCTGGGCATGCTGGCGATTTGGTGGGCGCCCGACACGGCGGGGCGTAAGGTCGGTGCAGGATGAGCCGGGTGGGGTAGATGGCAGGCCCCTGCCACCGATGGTCCGTCGATGCGTGGCGGACCAACCACCCAACTCACCCCACCAGACCCATCGGACCGGTTAGACCCATACCCCCGTCCCAAACCTCTCTTGCCGCCGGTTATACCACTTGCTGAACCGTTGCTTGTACTCCTTCATGAACGCCGACACATCCCCCATCCGCGCCAACATCCGTTGCCGGATGTCCGCGTCTACCTTGCCCTGCGTCCGCAACGCCTGCCGGGCCAGGTAGGCCAGAGCTTGCTTCTTGCCTTTGCCGTAGAGTGCCTCCATGCGCTCGACCAGTTCGGCGTCGGTCGGGTTCTGCTGGGCCGGAACTCGGACCAGACTGATTAAATTAAATTTCTAAATTAATGTCACTTTGACGTTACACCGTGAATGGATCTCCGGTGGCTCAGAACCGCCCCGGCCCCTGAGGGGGCGGTGTAGTTTTAGCTTCCGTGGGGGGGCGGGGTGCTGGTAAGAAGCAGCCCGTTAACGCAACACTGTGAAAGTCCTATTGGTTTACCCGCAGACACCGGACACATTCTGGAGCTTCCGGCATGTCTTGCGGTTGGTCTCGAAACGCTCCTCGCTGCCGCCCTTGGGGTTGCTGACCATTGCCGCCATGTTGCCGGCGGAGTGGCAGCTCAAGCTGGTCGATCTCAACGTGCAACACCTGCGGGACGAAGATCTCGCGTGGGCGGACTACGTGATGCTGAGCGCCATGATGGTCCAGAAGGACTCGGTGTTGGAGGTGGTCCGGCGCTGTCGATCGGCCGGCAAGACCCTCATCGCCGGCGGGCCACTCTTCGCCACCGGCCACGAGGCCTTTGCGGAGATCGAACATTTTGTGCTCGGCGAGGCCGAGGATCTCATGCCCGAGTTGATCGCGGACATGACCCGCGGGTCGCTGCGTCACTGTTACGAGGCGGAGTGTCGGCCGGACGTGACCCGTGTGCCGGTGCCGCGCTGGGACCTGCTCGAGCCGCGGCATTATGTGACCATGGCCGTCCAGTTCTCGCGCGGCTGCCCGTTCAACTGTGAGTTTTGCGACATCATCGTCATGAACGGCCGCGTGCCGCGCACCAAGACCCCGCAGCAATTGGTGTGCGAACTCGAGGCGTTGCGCCAGCGCGGTTGGAAGGACATGGTGTTCATCGTCGATGACAATTTCATCGGGAACCGCGCGCAGACCAAGGCGCTGTTGCGGGAGATCATCGCGTGGCGCACGCGGACGCGGGCCAAGATGGGCTTTTTTACCGAGGCCTCCGTGAATCTGGCCGACGATCCGGAGCTGTGCGACCTGATGGTCAAGGCCGGCTTCAGGAAGGTCTTTGTCGGCATCGAAACCCCGTCGACCGAGTCGCTCGAGGAATGCCGCAAGCTGCAGAACCAGGGTCGGGACTTGGTCGACGCGGTCAAGGTGCTGCAGCGGTCCGGGCTCGAGGTCATGGGCGGGTTTATTGTCGGCTTTGACAGCGACTCGCACGACATCTTCAAGCGGCAGTTCGAGTTCATCCAGCAGTCGGGGGTGGTGACGGCGATGGTGGGTTTGCTGACCGCGCTGCCCAAGACGCGGCTTTACCAGCGGTTGCTCGAGGAAGGGCGTTTGTTGGCCGCCAGCACCGGCAACAATACTCAGGCGGTCCTGAACTTCCGCACCAAACTCAACCGTGAGTACCTGCTCGAGGGTTACCGCGAGCTGATGAAAAAGCTGTATGAACCGCGCGTGTACTACCAGCGCATCTGCACCTTCCTGGACGAACACCGCGCGCGGGGGCCTCGGGGCCGCCTCTCCAGCTCGGACCTCCGGGCCTTCCTGAAGTCGTTCTGGGTGCTCGGCGTGTGGCATCAGGGCCGGCGCGCTTTCTGGAAGTTTCTGGCGCGCACCTTGGTCGAGCGACCGCACCAGTTTCATCGGGCGATGGAACTGGCCATCATGGGCCATCACTTCCGCCGCGTGGCCAGTCTCTTGTAGGGCGTGCCGCCCCACGCGCCGGTGCGGTTGCGGACGAAGCCTCGAGCGCGCTGGGGCCGAGCATGAGTGACGCCGTCGCCATCCGACTGTTGCCGTTGGGTAAGACCCTAACGGTCGAGCGCGGTACCCCCTTGCAGGATGTCCTCTTCGCGCAGGGCGTCGAGTTCCCCTGCGGCGGCCAGGGCCGGTGTCAGGGATGCCGCATCAAGGTGCTGGCCGGCGAACTGCCGATCACACCGGACGATCGCCGTCGGTTGAGCGAGCCGGACCTGGCGGCGGGTTGGCGGTTGGCCTGTCGCGCCCAGGCCCAGGGCGAGCTCGGACTCGAGCTGGCGCAATGGGAGGCGGCGATCTTGGGTGACGACACCGCCTTCGCCTTCACGCCGCGGCCGGGGCTCGGGGTGGCAGTGGACCTGGGCACGACCACTCTGGTGGCTCAATTGCTCGACTTGGCCACCGGCTGGGTGCTCGGCGTGCGCCTCGAGTTGAACGCACAGGCACGGCACGGCGCCGACCTGATGAGCCGGATCGATTTCGCGTTGGTCGGGGAGGGCCGGGCAGCGCTCACGCGGTTGGTGCGCGACCAGATTGGCGGCATGATCGACAGCCTGCTCGAAGGAGCGGCGCGTCCGGAGGAGTTGAGCCAGGTCGTCTTGGTCGGCAACACCGTCATGCACCATCTCTTCTGCGGCATCGGCGTGCAACCGCTCGCGCATCACCCGTTTGTGCCCGCGGACGACGGCCTCAAGACGTTTGCGGCGGCCGAGCTAGGCTGGCAACTGGCTGGGCGGCCGCAGGTCCATTTTTTGCCCTGCCTAGGCGGTTTTGTGGGCAGCGACATCCTGGCGGGGATCCTGGCCACCAAACTCCATGAGAGCGACCGGTGGTTGGGCTTGGTTGACTTGGGCACCAATGGAGAGATCGTCATCGGGCGGCGCGGCCGACTTCTGTGCGCTTCGACGGCGGCTGGCCCCGCCTTCGAAGGGGCGCGTATCTCGATGGGCATGCGGGCCGCCACGGGCGCCATCGCGGAAGTAGTCTGTCGCGACGGCGCGCTGCACTGCCGGGTCCTGGGCCACGCCCAACCGCGGGGCATCTGCGGCAGTGGTTTGGTGGATGCGGTGGCCTGCGGCCTCGACTTGGGTTGGATTCAGGCCTCCGGGCGACTCGCACAAGGCGACTCCCTGCCCTTGGCCGACCCCGTCGTGCTCACGCAGACCGACATTCGCGAATTGCAGCTTGCCAAAGGGGCCATCGCTGCCGGCATTCGCCTGTTACTCGCCCAGGCGGGCACGACCGGGGCCGAACTCGAACGATTGCACCTGGCGGGCGCGTTCGGCAACTACATCAACCGCGCCAGCGCGCGGCGCATTGGCCTGCTGGATTTTCCGCTCGAGCAAGTGCAACCGGCGGGGAACACGGCGTTGCTCGGCGCCAAGTTGGCCCTCTTCAGCCTCCCGGACCACGGCGGCCCGTTTGCCGAGCTCCGCAGAGGCATCACGCATGTTTCGCTCAATGAGGACCCGGACTTCCATGAGATCTACGTTGAAGAAATGGGCTTTCCTGAGCGGCCATCGTGACAAGCTGGCGCGTCGGTCGGGCGATTGGGCACCCGCGTGCCTTCCTATGCAGGGTGAGGGAGCGCCCGGGTCATCCGTCCCTTCTCCTCCGCTCATGGCAGCACGAACCCAGTCGCGCCCGAGTCACCGAGCTGGACGACACAACGGCGGTAGGGCGCGCGGTCCTCTGCGCGCCGCAAACCGCGGCGGACCTGTGAGATGGCGGCGCGCAGAGGACTGTGCGCCCTGCCGACAGACGGTCGCTTATCCCGGGGCCTGGTCCGTGAGCTGGCTCGACCGGTGGCTGAGCCTGGCCGTGGGCCTGGCAACTGCGGTTGCGACGCTTCCGGCTGGCCGCGGCGTGGAGGAATCGAGAGCGGACCGTGCGCGCATGGAGAGGGAGGGGGATCGGGTCGCCGCATCGGCGCCAACCCTCCTGCTTGGCCCGTACGAGCGACAGGTGAGTGCGCACCTCGAGTTGTTAGAGGGAGGAGTGACAGCCCAGCAAGCGCGGGCTGCCGAAGCCTTGGGGTTCCTCCGGGCGTACCGGGCCGAGTCTGCGTTGATCCGCAGGTTGAGGGTTGGGGCGACGGAGGTGCGCCGTCAGGCGGCGTTGGCGCTGGCCTGGTGCGGCGGGCGAGCGGCAGTGCCGCAGTTGTTGGACGCTCTACATGACAGCGATTGGTGTGTGCGTCAGGCCGCCCAAGTCGCCTTGGCCAACCTCACGGGGATGGAGCTGGAATTCGACAGCCTGGCGGCCCCGGCGCACCGGGAGACCCAGGCTGAGCGCTGGCGCGTCTGGTGGTCGGCGGTGCCGTTGAATCAGCCGCCGCGCGAGGCGCTCGAGTGGGTGGTAAGGCCTGATCGGACCGGCCGGCGCACGGTGACGGTCTCGAGTGCCTACAAAGGACCACCTGAAGTGCTCGTGGACGGCGAGGTTGGGCCGGCCTTTTGGCAGACCAAGAACGTTCAACCGCCCCAATGGTGCACCGTCGATCTAGGGCGACCGATCGAGCTGGACCGAGTCCTCGTGCACCAGTACGGCCCGGGCTTCTGCATGACCGACTACGAGTTGGCGTGCAGTCTTGATGGCCACACCTTCGATCCGGTGCGCCGCGAGAAAGGCGTCACGCCAGTCGAGTTGGTGGTCCGATTCCCGCTGCGTCAGGCGCGATTTATCCGGGTAACCAGCTTCGGCTCCGAGCGGCCGCTCTATCCAACCACCTTCCTCGAGATCGAGATCCACGGGCCTGGTCAGGCGACCGCGACATCGAAAGCATCGGTGACCTGGCGCCAAGAACGCGCGCTCCGGGCGCTCGGCGCCCTGGGGGGCGAGGGCGCCACCGCCGCGATCATCGAGTTTCTCGGGGATTCACCCCCGACAACGCCCGCCCAACGACCGGCTGTGCGCGCCGCGTTCCGCGCCTTGGGCCGGCTCCAAGAGGCGGCGGCCTTCCCGCGTTTGGTGCGGTGGCTCGAGAACCCGATGTGGGCGCGCGCAGCGGCGGATGCGTTGGGCGAGTTGGGCGATCGACGAGCCGTGCCGGCTTTGTTGACGGCGTATGAACGCTATGCCAAACGGCTCGATGGCCGAGATCCACCGGAGGTGCCAGCCGACGATCGCATGAGCTTCCCTAGCGAAGACCGGATGCTCGAGACACCGTACTGGATTGCCTATGCCCTGTGTCGGTTGCCCCTGGACGATCCCGCAGACCGCCAGACCCTGCACCGGTTGGCGCCGCAGGTGATGGCGAATCTGCCCGGGGATCACGACACCTTCTTCCTCTATCAAGCGGAGGTGGGCCATCTCCTGACTCGGTTCTTGCTCGAGCAATCGGGCCGACGACAAGAGGCCTGCGAGCACGCGTTCGCACTGCTGGACCCGGCGCGAGCTGTCTCCCAGCTTGGCGCGGGTGAGAGCCTATGGCCTGTCTTTGCCCCGCGCCGCATGGCTTCCTGGTTGCCCGCCGTCTGCACGGACCGCGTGGACTTGCCGCGCTTGGTGCTGCTGTTGGATCACCCCGATCGTTGGGTGCGACTCAACGCGGCCAAAACCCTGGCGTGGCTGGGTGACCCCGCCGCGATCGAGCCACTGGCCCAGCGGTTGACTCAGGCCAAAGCCGAAGCAGAGTACGGCTTCAGCGGCACCTTCAAGGACGAGGAGTTCAACGATCCGGCACCACGCTGGCGCGAAGGTCTAGTGCGTGCCTTAGGCCTGCTCGGTGCGCATGCGCATACGGCGCTCTTGGCACGCGTGCTCAACGACGAAAACTCGGTGCTCGAAGTGCGCCGCGCCGCCGCGGACGCTCTAGCCGATATGGGTAACCCTGAGGCCATGGCTGCCCTGCAAACCGCCGCGCGGCGCCACGATTACTTCAACATCCGTCACGTCGCCCGCGATGCACTGCGTGCGCGGGCGGTCCCCTTGGAGTCCGAACCGACCCGTCGACCCGCACCGCCTCCGCCCACGACAGCGCCGGGGCCGTCGCCGGGCCCAAGCGGAACCTTCCACGCGCTGGTCTTCATCCAAGGGGACAACGACGTCCCCAACACGCCGCAAACGGTCGAGCAAGCGGATCGTTGGCGCCAGACCTATGTGGTCACCGATGAGGGCCCCTCGTATCGGCCGGGGAACAACCTCTACGTGCTCGAACCGGCGCGCCCCGACGGTCACGTGCGGCCTCTGACCACCTTCACCGACGGTTACGTGGCCGAGCCGGAGGTATCTTGGGACGGGACCGAGGTGGTGTTCTGCCGGCGCGGTCAGCGCGATCCCTGGTGGCAAATCTACACGATCGGTGTGGACGGCACCGGCCTGACCCAGTTGACCCGTGGCCCGTACCACAGCATCGGGCCCGTCTGGCTGCCCGACGGCCGGATCGCCTTTGCCTCGAGTCGCCTGGGGGCGCGGGATGAGTACCACGGTTACCTGTGCACGTCGTTATGCGTGATGAACCGCGACGGTACCGGGCTGGAACTCTTAGCGGTCAATATTGGACGGGACAACGAACCGGCCGTCTTAAGCGATGGCCGGATTGTCTTCAGCCGGCTCGAGGTCTTCTATTCGCGCAACAAGACCGAACTCACCCTCCACGCGGTGAGGCCCGATGGCACCCAAGATGTGGTGCTCTACGGGCCGGAACGACGCCAGTTCTGGCGCCAGTTGGATCACGGCGCGCCAGACCCGGCGGACGTTCAGGAAGCGCCCTTGACCCACCGCGTGTTGCGCATGACCCAGCCTCAACCCATGCCCGCGGGCGGCGGCATCATCGTCTCCACTCAGGGCGGCCTGACGCTCATCGGCCCGAGGCGCGACACCGAGACGCTGCTCTGTCCGGACTATAAGGACTACGCTTACACGACACCCTTCCCGTTGCCTGATGGTCGCGTCCTTTGTTCGGCGACCTCTAAGACCCCTGATCGCAAGGCGGTGGACCTGGGCATCTACCTCTTTGACCCGGCTACGGGCCAACGCGAGTTGGTCTACAACGACCCGGCTACGGCCGACTACGAAGCGCGCCCGATCATGGCCCGCCAGCGGCCTGCCGTGCAGCCCGTGGCGCAGACCACTTCTGGCTACAGCGGCCATTTCTTGTGCGCGTCGGTCTTCGATTCCCAGGAGGCCGAGGTGCGAGAACGCGGACGGCTGATCCGCTTGATCGAAGGGGTGCCACAGGTCGGACGGCATGCGACCCACACGACGACCGATGAAGTGTGGAAGAACCATGGCGGGACCTTGGCCCGGGTCCTGGGCATGGCGCCCCTGGCGGCCGACGGATCCTTCTTCGTCGAGGTCCCGGCCGATCGCCTCTTGCACCTTCAGGTTCTGGATAGCGACCGTCGCGTGGTGGGCAATCAACTGACCTGGATCTATGCGCGACCGGGCGAGACCAAGGCCTGTGTGGGATGCCACGAAGACCCGCACACCGCCCCACGCGGGCGATTCCCCTCGTCCTCACCGCTGGCGGCGCAACAGTCGCCGCTAGACTTCTTGCCGCGTGGCGACGAGTTCGTTTATCGTGCCAAGGCGTGGTTCAAGGGGAGTCTGCCTTCCGAGATCGAGGAGCGCACACGGACCGTGCGCGCCGTCAACCTGCTGGGCCGCTAGAGCGCAGCAGGGATAAACGATGTTGACACGATACGGGTTGGCCTGCGGGGTGTTGGCGCCCCGGCGTTCCCCGCGGCGCGGCGCGGCGCGATCTCGCTGGGTGGGGTGGCGTGGCGGGGCAGGGGGCGAGGGTGAGGTGATGGTGGTGGATGTCGCGGTGGGGTTGCGGTGGTGCGCGTCTGGACGCCGCGAGTCTTCAATTATTTGACATGAAAAATGAAGTTGACGGGAAAGTATATCATCGAATAGTCTTGCCGCGTTTATGAGATGCCCGGGTATCACGTGGAGGTTGAAGTATCTAACCACGCATCCTCGCTCGATCCCTCTATGAAAACGACTCGCATCAAAGTCAAAGGCCGCATCGCCGTCTACCACTGCGTCTCCCGCATCGTCGGCGCCCAACGGCTCCTCGATGACCTCGGCAAGGAAACCTTGGTCAGGCTCCTCCGGCGCCTGGCCACCTTCTGCGGCCTCGAGGTCATCACCTACTGCATCATGTCCAATCACTTCCATGTCCTGGTCCGCGTCCCGGCCGAGCAGAACCTGACCGACGAGGAACTGGTCGAGCGCATGAAGGCCCTCTACGGGAAGGCCAAGCTCCGAGAGGCCGGCCTGCTCTATG
>VHCO01000152.1 GCA_016871715.1 Verrucomicrobiota bacterium | reverse complement strand
CACCCTCAGCGCGCAGACTTGGACCCGCGAAGCTCACTGAGGCTCGGGAGACTCTCCTCGCCGAACCCTGCACGGACAGTCCCCTGCGAATTCCAAATCCTAAATCCTAAATCCTAAATCCTAAATCTGGACGCCCTCTCGCCTGGAAATGGCCTTAGAATTGCGCTTGAACCTCGGCTGGGCGCGGCGGCATGCTGGAGGCTCCAATGGCTATAGGTGTTCAACCGAACAGAGAACCTGACGTTCTTGGAGCGGTTTGGTGCGGCCGACCAGGTCGGCCGCACGGTCGGATTCACTCACTCCTTCTCTCACTTCCGATATGAACGGGTCGAGGCGTGTGCTGGCGCATTTGGCGGGGCAACCGGTGGATCGGCTGCCGCTGATGCCGATCACGATGATGTTCGCCGCCGAGCAGGCTGGCGTACGATACCGGGATTACGTCACCAACCACCGCGTCTTGGTCGACACCCAAATCCGCGTGGCTGACCAGTTCGGCTTTGACTACGTCTCGTGCATTTCGGATCCGGCTCGCGAGGCCGCCGATTGTGGGGCGGTGGTGGCGTTCTTCGACGATCAACCGCCAGCGATCGTGGAGGAGCAAGCCCGGCTGCTGGACAAGACCGAACTGGCGCGGCTGGCGCTACCCAACCCGCTGGGGGGCGGTAGGATGACCGACCGAGTGCAGGCGGCGGCGCTGTTTCGGGAACGTGTCGGGGGCGAGAAGCTGATCGAGGGATGGATCGAGGGGCCTTGCGCCGAAGCGGCCGATCTGCGGGGCATTAACAATTTGATGCTGGATTTCTACGACGACCCGCAGTTCGTGCGCGACCTGTTCGAGTTTGCGGTGGCGATGGAGCTCGAGTTCGCGCGGGCGCAGGTGCAGGCCGGCATCGACCTGATGGGAGTGGGCGACGCGGCCGCCTCGCTCGTCGGTCCCCAAATCTACGAGGAGTTCGTTTGGCCCTACGAAAAGAAGCTGGTCGAGGGTCTGCATGCGCTCGGCACCCAGGTGCGCCTGCACATTTGCGGCAACACGCGCCGCATCTTGGCCGGCATGGGTCGGTTAGGCTGTGCCCTTGTCGATCTGGATTATCCGGCGCCGATGGCCGAAGCCCGGCGGCAGATGGGGCCGGACCAAGTGTTGTTGGGGAATTTGGATCCGGTGAAGGTGCTGCGCGACCAGCGGCCGGAGGACGTGACGGCGGCCATTGCCCGCTGCCATCAAGAAGCCGGGCCGCGGTTCATCGTGGGGGCGGGCTGCGAGGTGCCGCGAGAGACCAACCCCGAGAATGTCCGGGCGCTGGCGTCCTATGCGCACAGTCACCGGCCCCAAGACCCGTCCGCAGCGATCCCGGCGTAGGTCGTGGGCCCTTCCCAGCCAACTCAGCCTGATGCAGCCGGCGCGACGACGCCGGCGAGCGAGGTTGGATCGACCCCAGCGGTGGCTACGGGCGCGCGTGTTGGGGAACTGCCGGTGGGGTGGACGCTGTGGGTGGCGGGCATCCTGACCGCGGCGCTGGGTGCGTTGGTCCTGTGGGCCTGGCCGCTGGGGCGGGAGGAGGGTGGGGTTTGGCGGACGGTGCTCGGGCAGGCGGGTCTGCTCCTGGGGGTGGCGTTGCCGGTGCTCTATTTCCTGGGGCTGCGGCCGTTGCGGCGGCAGTTACAGGCCCGGCAGGACCTGACCGTAGCGGAGCTCAAGGTGGCGCTGTCCCGGTTCGAGACGCTGATTCAGAACTCTCCGATCGTGGCCATACAAGGTTTCGATGCGCAGGGGACAATTCTCCATTGGAACGAGGCGTCCGCCCAGCTCTATGGGTACTCGGCCGCCGAGGCCCTGGGCCGACGGATCCAGGATGTGGTGTGTCACCCGGAGGATGTCGCGGCGTTCGAGCAGGATCTGGACTTGGTCTGCCGATCCCGCCAGCGGACCTCCTCGAAGGAGTATCGTGTTCGGGCTCGAGACGGGTCGGATCGGTGGGTTTATTCGGCGATGTTTCCGGTGTGTTCGCGGGGGCGGGTGCTGGAAGTGTTTTGCATGGACGTGGACATCACGCAGCGGCGCAACACGGAGGAGGCGTTGCAGGACAGCGAGGAGCGTTACCGCCGGCTGGTCGAGTTGTCGCCCGAAGGGATCTTCATCCATGCCGACGGCCGGTTCATCTACGCGAACCCGGCGGGGATCAACTTACTGGGCGCCCGGCGGCTCGACGAGGTGGTGGGGCGAGCGGTCTTGGACTTTTTCGTGGCTGGGGGCAAAGAGATCGTCAAGGGCAAGCTCGAGTTGGCGCTCGAGGAAGGCAAGGTCGTGCGGTTGGTCGAGGAACGACTGCGGCGGATGGACGGGCAGACGCTCTTGGTCGAGGCGATCGCGATTCCGTTCATGCTGCATGGGATTCCGGCGATGCAAGTCGTGGCGCGCGATGTCACCAAGCGGCGGCGGGCGGAGGAGGTCTTGCGCCTGCAGAGCGCCGCCCTCGAGTCGGCGGACAATGGGATCCTGCTGACGGACAACGAGGGTCGGATTGTCTGGGCCAATCCCGCCTTCACGCGCCTGACCGGCTACACGCTCGAGGAGGTCCTGGGCCAGAATCCGCGCGTGCTCAAGTCCGGGCGGCACAGTCCGGCCGAGTACGCCGCGCTGTGGCAGACGATTTTGGGCGGGCGGGTTTGGCACGGGGAGCTGGTCAACCGCCGCAAGGACGGGGCGCTGTATGACGAGGAGTTGACCATCACGCCGGTGCGGGATGCCGACGGAAGCGTGACGCACTTTGTCGCGATCAAGCAAGACATCAGCGAGCGCAAGCGGATGGAGACGGATCTGCGGCAATCGCGGGAGCAGTTCCAACGCATCTTCTCGGTCACCCCGGCGGCGATCGGCATTGCGGCGCGCAGCACGGGCAAGTTCCTCGAGCTCAACGAGACCTTCAGCAACATGACCGGGTACCCGCGCGAAGAGTGTTTGGGGCGGAGCGGGCTGGAGCTGGGGCTTTGGATCGATCTGGAGGACCGGACGCGGTTTTACGGGGCGCTGCAGCAGGAGGGCAGCCTGCGCAACTTCGAGACCCGGTTTCGGGATCGCGCGGGCCGGGCGCATGAGGTCTTGTTGTCGGTCGAGATGCTCCAGATGGGTCAAGAGGAGTGCCTCTTGTTTATTGTGTCGGACATCACCCAGCACAAACAACTCGAGGGCGAGTTGCGGCAGGCGCAGAAGATGGAGGCCATCGGCCAATTGGCCGGCGGTGTGGCGCACGACTTCAACAACATCCTGACCGTCATCCAGGGGCACACCAACCTGGTCAGTGCCGACCCCGGGCTTAGTCCGGACTCGGTCGAGTCGCTCAAGGAGGTGAGCGACGCGGCCGAGCGCGCGGCGAATCTGACGCGGCAGTTGCTGACCTTCAGTCGCAAGCAACCGCTGCAGGCGCGCACGCTGGACCTGAACGAGCTGGTGCATAATTTGACCAAGATGCTGCGCCGCCTCATTGGGGAAGACATCACCCTCGAGGTCCAATACGCGCCGCATTTGCCGCCGGTATTCGTCGATCTCGGCATGATGGAGCAGATCATCCTCAACCTCTCGATCAACGCCCGGGACGCCATGCCCAAGGGCGGCCGTTTGATCATCAGCACGGACGCCCAGCAGGTCAAGCCGCCCCAACTCGAGCCCCAGGCGGGGCTGCTCCCGGCCCAGTTCGCTTGCTTGAGTGTGCGCGACACAGGCAACGGGATTCCGCCCGAGGTGTTACCGCGCATCTTCGAGCCCTTCTTCACCACCAAGGAAGTCGGCAAGGGCACCGGTCTGGGCCTGGCGACCGTCCACGGCATCATTCAACAACATCGCGGCTGGATCGAGGTCGAGAGCCAAGTGGGCGTGGGGAGCGTGTTCCGCATCTACCTGCCGACCGCAGGGGCAGCGGACGATCGTCACGCGTCGACTGGGGGGCGGCCGCGGATTCGCGGCGGGCACGAGACCATTTTGTTGGTGGAAGACGAGGACCCGCTGCGAACGCTGGCTCGGCAGGTTCTCCAGGGCTACGGTTACACGGTCTGGGAGGCGGCGGACGGCGCGGCGGCTTTGCGGTTGTGGCAGCAGCACAGCGAGCAGATCGCCCTGCTGCTCAGCGACGTCGTCATGCCTGGGGGCCTCAACGGCAGCAGCCTGGCCGACATTCTCGAGGCGCAGAAACCCGACCTCAAAGTCATCCTCACCACCGGCCACAGCGCGGCGGTGGCCGGCGAGGAGTTCCAGCCCTCGGACCGCCGGCGGCTGCTGTTGAAGCCCTACCCGCCTCATGTCTTGGCCAAGGCGGTGCGCGACTGCCTGGATGGCGTGGCGAACTGAGGTGCCCAGCGGAAAACCGTTTGACCGGCGTCGGGTGCGGTTGCTAGGTTCCGGCCCGCCTGCGGGTAGCAGGTCCTCGAACCATGCGACATACCATCTCGGTGTTAGTAGAAAACAAGTTTGGCGTGCTTACGCGAGTGGCGGGCCTCTTCAGCGGGCGCGGCTTCAACATTGACTCGCTGAACGTGGCGCCGACGCAAGACGCGACGGTCTCGCGGATGACGATCGTCACGCGAGGAGACGACGCCACGGTGGATCAGATCGTCAAGCAACTCGAGAAGCTGGTGGACACGATCAAGGTGCACGATTTTCGCGAGGGCGAGTCTGTCGATCGCGAGTTAGTGCTCATCAAGGTGGGGGTCGACTCCCAGACGCGGGCCGAGGTGATGCAGATCACGGACATTTTCCGCGCCAAGATCATCGACGTGCAGCCGAAGTCGCTCACCATCGAGGCCACAGGCGACGAAGGCAAAGTCGACAAGTTCATCGAGCTCATGCGGGCCTTCGGGATCCTCGAGTTGACCCGGACCGGCCGGATCGCGTTGCCGCGCGCCTGAACTCAGGGGACCGTGAGCGGCCGGCCGTTGTGCTCGGGGCCAAGGCCCAAGAGGAACGGCACGGCGCGCCCCGCCCAATCCTCAGGGGACGGGTAGTTGGCGGCCGACGCGCCGAAGCAAGAGCGGAGCATGTCCGTGTCGATGATGCCCGGGTTCAGGGGGATGGCGGCGAGGCCCGGCGGCAGGTCCTGGGCCAACGCTTGGGTGAGGCCTTCGATCGCCCACTTGCTGGCGCAGTAGGGGGCCACCTCGGCGTCGGTGGCTCGCCCCCAACCGGAGCTGAAGTTCACGATCACGCCGCGCTGCTGGCGGATCATCGCCGGCACGAACTGGCGGAGCACGTGGGTGACCCCTTTCACGTTGACGTCCAGCACCCGGTCGAACTCGTCGGCGGGCACGGCCCACAACGGCGCGTTCCGGTTGATGACCGCGGCATTGTTCAACAAAAGATCCGGCGCCGGGTAGCGCGCCAACAGCCGGCGCGCCCACTCGGCAACCTGGACTCCTGACGCCACGTCGACGGCGGCCAAGTCGTGGGGCGCTCCGAACCGCTCTTGCAGCGCCGCGAGGGCGGCTGGGTCGCGCGCGCAGCCCAGCACCGTGTGGCCCCGCCGCACGAACTCGACCAGGAGCGCGCGGCCCAGGCCACGGCTCACGCCGGTGAGGACCACGATGCGTTGAGCAGACGAGGACGTGGAGTGCGTGCGGCGCGGGTTGGGGGTCATGGGGAAGATGGGAGGCCCGGATGGCCGAGGGCGGCCCGCTGTTGATCGAGGGCGTGCCATTGGCGAGCCAACTCCCGCACCCGCTGGCGCCGGTCGGCCTCAGCAGGGCGGGCTTTGGCGGAAACGGCGCGTGGCGGCGGGCCGGGCGCAAGGAAGCCCGCCAAGGCGTCCGCGTACGCACGGGCAAGCGGTTGGAGTTCGGCCGGGGCGTGGCGGAGGAAGATCTGGAGTTGACCCTGTTTGAGGCGCAGGACCTGGTCTCGCGCGGCGGGGTGCCATTCCTCGAGGACCTGGGCCAGGGGCACCTTGGACCGTTGGGGTGGGTCGAGCGCGTGCTGGCGGGTCTCGACGACGAACCAGAGCAGCTCGTCGAGGCGGAGGCGGGCCTGTTCGGAGCTCCACACGGCGCCCGAATTGCGCCCGGTGATTTGGTCGGTGACCACCGCCCACCATTTCTCGACCTCGACCAACCGGGTGAAATGCTGGTGGAACGAGGCCAGGAACGCGGTTTGCCAGTTCAACGCGAAGGACAGCCGCCCCACCAGTCCGGCCAGCGCGCTGGTTCCTCCGGGCAACCGCCGCAACTCCGAAAGGAAGAGCCGGGCACTAGCGCGGTAGGCGGGCTGAAGGGGCGGGGCGAGGTGCGCCTCGGTGGGCAACGCGAGTTGATTGAACGACAGGGGCGGGTGAGCTTGAAACCAGAGCTGTTGGGCGCGCCAAAGCTCGTCGGGGCGCGCACTGCGCGTTTCCGGTTGGACCTGGCCCCACTGCGGGCCTACTCGGCTCGACAAGGGGCTGGGTGTGGGCACCACCTCCGGCCCGCCCGCCTCGAGGAGGTGCGCCACCAAACCTTCGATCAGCCAGACAGGCAACTCGGGGGGGTGCGGCCCACCGGACCGGTGGGCAAGTTCGGTCAGGAGCGCCTCGACCACGGCGCGGACGAGGCGCGCGGGTTCAAGTTGGCCTGGCAGCGGGAGATCGTAGGCCCAACCGTCAGCATAGCGCGTTGCGGCTGGGGCGATGGGGGCTTTGAGTACTTGCTCCGGCTTGAGCCACACGTGGATGCGGCCGCGCCAGCGGTCGGGCAGACCGAGGGTGGCCAGCACCCCCTGTTTGATCCGCTCACACGCGACCGCCACCGCATCTGGCTGCAGGGCGATGAGGTTGGTGGCGCCGCCCACGGCTCGCTGCCCCAGGCTCGGCGTGCTCAGGTAAGGGCTATGCACCACGAATTGCCCCGTCCGACTCCGCGTGGTCGCCAGGCGGAGGCCGGGGCGGCCGGGGGCCGCCTCGAGCGAGACGAGGCCCCAGACCGCCAGCAGCAGCAACCCGAGTCGGCCAGCGGCAGGACGGCCCGGCCGGACGAGCAGGCAAGCCTTCAGGTGGGCAGCAGCGTGGGCCATCAGCCGCTCATCGAGTATCGGCAGCCTTGGGCTGGGCCGGCTTGGGAGCGGGCGTTGGGGCGGAGCTGGGCGCGGCGCCGGCACCTTTTTTTTCACCGCCTGCGGCGCCGCCATCTTTCTTGGGGGTCGCGGACTCGGTTTCTTTCTTGGCGGCCTCGCGATAGCCTTCGCTGCGGTAATCGGTGGTGTAGAAGCCGCTGCCTTTGAAGAGGAGCCCCGCCCCGGTACCGAGCTGGCGTTGGACCTTGCCTCGGCCCCAACGGGTCTGGGGACAGAGTTCCTTCGGGCAGACCTTCAGCGGCGAGTTTTTCATGGACTGAAAGAACTCGAACTCGTGATCGCATTTCGCGCAAACGTAGTGATAAGTCGGCATAGGAACTGGCGGCATCGACCGCGAGCCGTTTGATTTACCATCCGGTCAGGATTTTGCAACTGTCCGGCGCGAGACTGTCCGCCGCGCACCCTTCAGGCCAGGCACGCGGGCGCGGGCTGGGGGCGAAGCCCCGGGGGCGAGCACCGACCCGCCTGCGGCCAAGCCAGGGGGTGGGTTATGGGTTGTCAGCGGGGGCGGGCGGTGTGGTGGGGGCGGGCGGCGGTGAAGGGGGCACCACGGTCGCGGAGCCGTCGCGGCGGACTTCGACCTCGAGGTCGGCGTCTGGGGCGCCGGTCGAGGAGGTGGCGGTGAAGCCGCCCTGGAGGAGTTCAGCGCCTTTGCGAAGGGTGCTCCCGTAGAGGCCCTTGCGAATCCATTCGATGCGGCGGGAGATGGCCAGCTCTTCCTTGAGCCGCCGCATTTGTTCACGCAGGGCCAACAAGTCAGTGAACTGCCGCTCGAGCGCGGCCTTTTCGGCTTGGAGGCGGCGCAACTCCTTGAGCAGGAATTCCCGATCGCCTTCGGACGCGGCGAGCTGGCGTTCGGTCTCGGTGATCTGGGCTTCGAGGCTGGAGAGGGCGGTCTTGAGATCGCCTGCTTGCTTGTCGAGCACGGCGTTTTGGCCTTCCAGTTCCTTAATGCGGGCTTCGTGTTTGGCGATCTCCGCCTCGGCGGCCTGGATGGCTTGGGTGGCGGCCTTCACGTCACCTTCGACTTTAGCGAGCAAGGTTTTGGTATCGGCGAGTTGGCTGCTGGTGGTGTCCAGGGCAATGGACTTGGTGAGAAGCACGTTGGTCAAGGCGGTGTTGGTCTGGACTTGCGCGGTGAGGCGGGCGCTCGTCTGGGCGAGGTCGTTCGAGAACTGGAGGATGCGGGCGGCATCTTGCTGCTGCTGGTCTTCGGCTCGCTGGTGACGTTTGAACAGCGCCAAACCCAGAGCTAAGCTCAGCAGCACCAACAAGATCACGGCCAACTTCGCTTTCATTTGAGGCTGACTGTGGTGTGGCGCGGGGCATTTTGCAAGCCGCTAATGGCAGGCGTTGACTTGCATTAAGCGTGGCACCGCCTAGGATGACCGCATGCAACTGCCTAGCGAGGCGCCGGTGATGACGTTGGCCAATGCGATCCTGTTTCCGCAATCGATGCTGCCACTGTTCATTTTCGAGCCGCGTTATCGGCGGATGCTGGCAGAGGCGCTGGGCAACCATCGGATGTTCTGCGTGGCGATGCAGCGCCCGGACCAGAGCCGCGAGCGCCCGTGTCCGGTGGCGGGTTTAGGCCTGATTCGGGCGGCGGTGAAGAACCGGGATGGCACCTCGCACTTGGTGGTGCAGGGGCTGGCGCGAGTGAAGTTGGGCAAGGCCGTGCGCTACCGGCCGTACCGCGTCCACCGGATCGCGGCGTTGCCCACAGGACTTGGAGAAGGGGTGCGGGTGCAGGCGCTCGCCGCGCGTGTGGTCGAGTTGGTAACCCAACGGTTGGATGCGGGGGCCAGTCTGCCCTTCCAAACCCTTCCAACGTTGGAAGCTAAGGGTGCGGACGGCGCGACGAACACCGCGGCCCTCGAGGTCTACCGCGAGGTGGTCAAGCACTTGGCCAGTCTGGATGATCCGGAGCAATTGGCCGATCTGATCTCGGCGACACTCCTCCCGGCGCCAGCCCAGCGCCAGTCGATGCTCGAGATGGCGGATGTCGAGAGCCGACTGCGCTACCTGATCCGCTTCCTGCTCGGCGACACGAGCCGGCCGGACCCGGCCACTCGCCCGGAAGCCTGAGTCCGATCGAAAGGATGATCTATGTCCGAGGTAACCCTTAAAGAGCGGCAATCGGCCCTCTTCGCCAACTTGGTGCTGCAGCAGACCAACGCCGCCCTGTTGTTCCTGGGTAAACTGCCCGACCCCGAAACGGGCCAACCGAGCACGGATCTCGAGAAAGCCAGCTTGTTCATCGACACCCTCGAGATGCTGGCCGCCCGTACCCGAGGCAACCTGGAAGGGCACGAGCAGGAGTTCCTCCAGCAAAACCTAACCACCCTCAGGATGCAATTCGTCGAGGCGGTCGACCATGGCCCATCGCCCCCAACCACGCCCCCTGCGCCCTCGCCCGCCGACCCAGGTCGACCTGCGCCGCCTAGCCAAGCGGCAACCGACGCGCCACCCTCCGGAGAGACGGTCGACGACGCCCGCAAGAAGTTCGTTAAGAAATACTAAAGGCGCGGGGCGCAGCGGACGGTCTCGTGCCGCTCCGGCCGCCTTCCAACCTTCAAGCGCGCTGGTCGAGCGGCACGTAGCTGCGCAAGGTGGGCCCGGTGTAGATTTGGCGCGGGCGATAGATGCGGCTGTTGCGGTCGTGGAGGATTTCTTTGAAGTTGGCGATCCAGCCGGGCATGCGGCCGATGGCGAAGATGACCGTGAACATTTCGAGGGGGATGCCCAAGGCGCGCATGATGATGCCGCTGTAGAAGTCGACGTTGGGATAGAGTTTGCGCTCGACGAAGTAGGAGTCGTTGAGCGCGGTTTCCTCGAGGCGTTTGGCGATGTCCAGCAAAGGATCGCTGGCATGCAGCGCGGCGAGCAGGCGGTCGCAGGCCGCCTTGATGATCTTCGCGCGCGGATCGTAATTCTTGTAGATCCGGTGGCCAAAACCCATCAACCGCTTGCCGCTGTCTTTGTCTTTGGCCGCCGTGATGAACTTCGAGCCGTCGTCGCCGGACCGGTGGATCGCGTCGAGCATCTCCACCACCGCCTGGTTGGCCCCACCGTGCAAGGGGCCCCAGAGGGCGCAGACGCCGGCGGCGGCACAGGCGAAGAGGTTGGCCTGGCTCGATGCCACCATGCGGACGGTGGCCGTCGAGCAGTTCTGCTCGTGATCGGCATGCAGCAGGAAGATCAGGTCCAAGGCCTTCACCACCTCCGGCTTGAGTTCGTATTCTTGGTACGGCTCGGAAAAGAGCATGTGCAGGAAGTTGGCCGTGTACTTGTAAGCCGGCTTCGGATACACGATCGGCAACCCGCGCGACTTGCGGTAGGAGAAAGCTGCGATCGTGCGGACCTGCGAGATCAGGCGCGCGGCATGGACATCGAACCGGCCCGAGTTCGCGCGCCCCATGAGGCCGGGGTAAAAGCAACTGCTGGCGTTGATCATGGCCGAGAGGATGGCCATCGGGTGCGCCGTGGCGGGGAACCCCTCGAAGTGGTGGCGCATGTCCTCGTGCAGGTTCTGGTTCTGCGTCAGCAGGTCCGAGAAGCGCCGGAGTTGCTCGCGCGAGGGCAGCTCGCCGTAGATGATCAAGTAAGCCGTCTCGACGAAGGTGGATTGCTCGGCGAGTTGCTCGATGGGGATGCCGCGGTAGCGCAGGATGCCTTGCTCGCCATCGATGAAGGTGATGGCACTGAGGCAAGAGCCGGTGTTGCCATAGCCGTCATCGAGGGTGATGTGGCCGGTCGCATTGCGGAGCGCAGAGATGTCGAGCGCCTTTTCCTGTTCGCTGCCTTCAACGATCGGGAACTCGTAACTCTTGCCGTCCAGCTCTAGTTTCGCTGCTTTGCTCATATCTGACTCGTAGCCGATGGTTAGATTAGGATCTGGGGCGCAGTGTGTAAATAAACCGTGCTCTTGGCAAGCAGGATAGGCCGATTTCTCTCGAATCCATGAGGCGCACCGAACCGGCCGGCGCGCTGGCGGCCTCTGCGGAACCCCTCCGCTGACCGATCGAGGTAAGTTATCGTGATGCATTGCCGCTCGACTCATTCAACTTACTTCAACCAGCACCGTTCTATGAAGCAGCCGTACGGCCGACTTTGCTGTCGGCCCCACGCCGGTTGGAAAACCGGCGCTGCAGGTTCATGGCCCCGATGCGCGCGCCCAAGCGGGTGGAAGCTTCCCCCCGAGCCGTAGCACCGTCGTAGCCGATGCCAACCCGCCGGCCACCCCTGGGTTCTTCCCCTACCTGCGACTTGCCGCAAGATCGTCCGGCCGCCGGCTCCGTCCTTGCACCCGGCCACGCCCTGCTCGATAGTCCGCCGGTGAATGCGTCGGACGCGCGCCCGCACGAGCTGCTGCTGACTTCCTACACCCGGGTAGGAGGCATCAACCACGTCGACGGTCAGAACTTGCCTTCGAAACGGGTCATTGCCTCGATTACGGTGGACTTGTTGCGGCTGCTATTCCCAGGCTACTTCGACGAGCGCGTGTTGCACTCCTCCGAGCTGGAAGCGGAAACGACGACCCGGCTCGAGGCTGTGCGCGGTCGGTTGGCAGCAGAGATTGGCAAGAGCCTCGAATACGCGCCCCCGGAGTCGAGGCCTAAGGCGGAGCTGGGGGGGCTGGCGCAGTCGCTGACGCTGGCGTTTCTGCGGGCGCTGCCGCGGGTGCGGGAGCTGCTGCAGACCGACGTCGAGGCCGCATACAACGGGGATCCGGCGGCGTTGAGTCGGGAGGAGGTGATTGTGGCCTACCCGTTTGTCGAGGCGATTGCGGTGCAGCGGTTGGCGCACCGACTCTATCGCGAGGGGGTGGCCTTGCTCCCACGGATCATGACCGAATGGGCCCATGCCCGAACCGGATTGGACTTGCACCCGGGGGCGGAGATCGGCTCGCACTTCTTCGTCGATCATTGCACCGGCACGGTGGTTGGGGAGACGTCGCAGATCGGGAACCACGTGAAGTTGTATCAGGGGGTCGGGTTGGTGGCGCGTTCGCTGGCTGGGGGCCAAGCCTTGCGCGGCCAAAAGCGGCATCCCACGCTCGAAGACCGCGTCACCATCTATGCCGGCGCCACGATCATGGGCGGCGACACCGTGGTGGGCGAAGGCAGCACCATCGGCGCCAATGTCTTCCTGACGCATAGCGTGCCGCCCAACTCCCTGGTGATTAATGAAGAGGTCAAAGTCAAGGTCATGAGCAAGGCGGATCGGGCCCAGTGGGTGGACTTCCAGATCTGAGCCGGGGCAGAAATGCATTGTCGCTCGGGTTGGGCTTGGCCAAGCTGAGGGCGCTTATGCAGCAAGTCAACCTGGGCATGATCGGCGGCGGGACCGTGGGCGGCGGCGTCTACAAGGCGCTGCGCGAGAACGGGGATTTGCTCGCCTCGCGCGCGGGCGTACGCATCCACCTGATCAAGATTGCCGCCAAGGCCTTCGATGAACCCCGCAAAGTCCACATCCCCCACTCGCTGCTGACCACCGATTGGAAGAGCGTTGTCGAGCACCCCGAGGTGCAGGTGGTCGCCGAGTTGGCCGGCGGAACGACGGTGGCACGCGACATGATCCTCACCGCCTTGCGCCTGGGCAAACCCGTCGTCACGGCCAACAAAGCGCTGCTCTCGGCGCATGGAGAGGAGTTGTTCGCGGCCGCGCGCCAGTTCGGCGCGAACCTGTACTACGAAGCCAGCGTGGCCGGCGGCATCCCCATTATCAAGGCGCTGCGGGAAGGCTTTATCGGCAACCGCATCGTACGCCTGTACGGCATCGTCAACGGCACCTGCAACTACATCCTGACGCGGATGAAAGAGGAAGGGGCGGAGTTCGCGGACGTGCTCGCCGACGCCCAACGACTCGGTTACGCCGAGGCGGAACCGTCGCTGGACATCGACGGCCACGATTCCCTTCACAAGATCGGCATCCTCGCCTCGCTCGCCCACGGATTCTGGGTGGACCCGGCGCGGATTCACTGCGAGGGGATTCGCGACCTGGCGCGGTTGGACCTCGAGTTCGCCGGGCGGCTCGGGTACACGATCAAACTCCTCGGCGTGGTGAAGCTCATGGGGGCGGCCGTGGGCCGCGCGCGGGGCAAAACGCGGAGCCGGTTGGTGCAGGTGGCCGTCTACCCGGCCTTGGTGCCCAACGCGCATGTGCTGGCCAGCGTTTCCCACTCGTTCAACGCCGTCTTCGTCCGCGGCGATGTGGTGGGCGATACCTTGTTCTACGGGCGCGGCGCCGGGCAGGACCCGACCGCCAGCGCCGTGTTGAGCGACTTGGCCGACGCCGCGCTCGACCTGAAGTACCAAACCCGGAGTCGCATCCCGCCGTTCGTGCCGCACGAGCGGGACGGCCAGGTCTTGCCCATGGCGGAGGCGGTCTCCCGTTATTACCTGCGGTTGAGCGTGGTAGATCGGCCCGGCGTGCTGGCCAAGGTGGCGGCGGTCTTGGCCCGCAACCGGATCGGAATCTCGTCGGTCATCCAACCCGAGGGGCACGAGGGCGAGAGTGTGCCTTTGATTTTGATGATCCACGACGCGCCGAACCGGGCGATGACCCGTGCGCTCGGGCAGATTAACCGGCTGAGCGTGGTCAAGGCGGCTCCGGTGATGATCCGGGTCGAGAACTTCGAGTGACCTGAGTCGATCACATGGATCCGATCCGGTTCACGAGCACCAACGGCCAAGCGCCGGTCGTTGACTTTCGCAACGCCCTCCTCACCGGCCAGGCCCCCGACCGCGGGCTCTATTTGCCGGAGCGATTCCCGACCTTGGCAACGGCCGAACGGGCCGCGTTCGCGGCTCGACCGTATCCCGAAATCGCGTTTCAGGTGCTACGCCCCTACATGCAAGGCGTGGTGACCGAAGAGACTTTGGCGGCCTGTTGCCAGGCGGCCTACGACTTCGAGGTGCCCCTGGAACCGGTGTATGAGGGCGTGCGGGTCCTGCGGCTCGACCGCGGGCCGACGGCTTCGTTCAAGGACTTCGCCGCCCGCCTCATGGCTCGGCTCATGGGCCTGTTCGTGCAAGCGACCGGGCGCACCCTGACGATCCTAACTGCCACCAGCGGCGACACCGGCTCGGCGGTCGCCAGCGCCTTCCACCAAGTCGCGGGCATCCGCGTGCTCGTGCTCTTTCCGCAACGCGAGGTCAGCGAGCGCCAGCGCCGGCAGATGACCACCCTCCGAGGCAACATTCGGACCCTGGCGGTCGAGGGCAAGTTCGACGATTGCCAGGCGTTGGTGAAGCGGGCCTTTGCCGATCCTGAACTGAGCCACCTGACGTTGTCCTCCGCCAACTCGATCAACATCGGCCGACTCCTGCCGCAGGCGGTCTATTACTTCTACGCCGCCGCGCGCGTCGCCGCTCCCGATGAACCGGTCTTCTTTGCCGTGCCTTCAGGCAACTTCGGGAACATGATGGGCGCGGTGGTCGCCCGGCGGATGGGCCTGCCCATGGCGCGCCTGGTCGTCCCGGTCAATGGCAACGACGAGTTTCCGCGCTTTCTGGCCAGTCGCGTTTATCGGAAGATCGAGCCTTCGCGCGCCTGCCTCTCGAACGCCATGAACGTCGGCCACCCCAGCAACCTCGCCCGTCTGGTCGCCCTCTACGGCGGTTACCTGGACGAGACCGGCGCGCTCCACCGCGCGCCCGACCTCGCCGCGATGCGCCGAGACCTCTTCTCGACCTCCGTTTCCGACGAACGCACCCGCGAGACGATCCGATCGGCCTGGCAGTCGCACCGGCTCTTGCTCGAACCGCATGGCGCAGTCGGCTGGCGCGGTTTCCTGGATTTCCTCGACGCCCAACCGTTGGCCGGCCGGCCTGGCGTCGTGCTCGAGACCGCCCACCCCGCCAAGTTCCCCGAGGAGATCCAGGCGCTCCTCGGCTTCACGCCGGAGGTGCCGGCGGCCCTAGCCGCCTTGGACAACCTGGCCGAGGACTACGACCGGTTGCCGGTGGACTACGCCGAGTTCCGCGATTATCTCCTGCAGACCGCCAGTTGCCGGTAAGGCACGCAGAGGACTGTGCGCCCACCCCGCCCCGCCCCGTAGCGGCGTTCTGGCGAGCGCCGCCATTCTCGAGACGAATGCAAACAGCGGCGAACCCCAGTTCGCCGCTACGCCCGAAGATCATTCCCGCTCGCCAGCGAGACGCCCAGCGAGCCTACCCTCGGCGCGCAGACTTGGACCCGCAAAGCTCACTGGGGTTCAGGAGACTCTCCTCGCCGAACCCTGCGCGGACAGTCCCCTGCGAACTCCAAGTCCTAAATCCTAGATCTGGTGTCAACTACTATAACACTGGCAGAATAAAATCGGCAGGCGCTGGCAGGTCATCGACCGGCGCAAGATCCTCTTCGAACAAGTCCACTGGCCCAGCGTTTCGGCTCTGGCCGAAGGCCTGCCGAAGCACGCCCGGACGACATCCGCCACCGAATCGACCCGGCGCATGGCCTCGGCCCAGCGCCGCTTGCCATCGTGCCGCGTGGTCGCCCGTGCCGAGAACGACCCCCTCGACGAGCCCACCGTTGACCGACCCAGCCTGGACTGGAATCAACGCGCCGCGCTCTTGCTGGCCAATTCCAGCCACTCCGATCCGGCTCCGGAACAACCCATACCCACCACCGCGCCCACGGCCGCGCTCGCCGCCGCACGGTCCGACACGGATCACTCCCCCGGTCTGGTGCTCGACTACGAGTTGGTGACCGGTCAGACGGACTTCACCTTCAAAGGCGACACCACCTACCTCGTGACCGGCCGGGTGTGTCTCTATGGCCAAACCACCTTCGAAGGGAACGCCGTCATCCAGTTCCGCATCGACAACCCCTCCGGGCTGCCCTGGCTGGCCCTGGCCTATGGCACGGTGGACTGTCGTACCGGGCCGTGCCGGCCCGTGGTCTTCACCGCCAAAGACGACAACAGCGCTGGGGAGCTCATCCCCGGCAGCAGCGGCTTGAGCAGTCGAAGGGTACCACCGTCGAGAAGCATCCCGTTTGTGCTGGCGCCGCGGGCCTGAGGGTGCCCCACGATAAGGGTTGCGCCCTCGATGCGGGTCCAACCAGCCGGCGCCTTGCGAGGCGAAGGTCGTCGGCCCCGCTGGGCCGCCGACCCGGCTCAGAGGGACAGTACATAGGCCGACAGATCCTCCATCGCACCCGGTGTCAGGTGGGAGGTCTTGCCGTGTCCATCGTTGGGATTGCCGCTCGTCAACACCTCGATCAACGTCACGGCCGACCCATCGTGCAGATAGGGCCCCGTGCGCCAACTCTCGATCAGCGTGGGTGTGTCCAAGCGCAGCCCCCCAGACCTCCTGGCACGCCCGGTGCCAACATCGTGCAACTTCAGATCGCTGAAGAGCGGTGCCGGATGACAGCCACTGCATCCCACCTCCGCATCCTCGAACAGGGCCTTGCCCCGCCGCGCACTTGGACTCAGGTCGCCCTCGATCAAGTGCGGACTAGGCATCGGGCGCAACCCGGACAAATACGTCTCGATCGCCCGGGCGTTGCGCTCTGACGGAGCTGCGAAGAGAATGTGGCGCAGCCCTGACCGCACCGCCTCCTCGGCCGTGGCGCGCACACCGGAGCTCATGGCCGGCGGCGTCTGGTGGCTCAACAGCAGGCTCTTCGTGTTCTTGGGATTGCCCAGCCCGTCATTGACCAGGTCCCAGTTGAGACCATCGGCCCGGCCCTCCGGATGGCACGAAGCACAGCTCTGCCAGCCCTGATGGCCAATCGTCGCATCGTGGAACAACTGTTCTCCGCGGCTTGCCTCCGTGCTGCCAGCGCCAGGACCCAACGAGAAGCTGGCCACCACCGATCGTGTCGGCAGGTCGATCGCCCTCACGGTATCGGAGAAGAACTCGGCCACATACGCCTTCTGCCCCGCCATCGCCAACGCTCGGGGACCGTTGCCCGGCAGAGCGACGCGGGTCCGGATGCCCCGCAGGAACTCCAGATCGCCGATCAACTCGCCCTGGGCCTGATCGGCTAACCGGCGGCTCAGCTCAGCCATAGCGATGAGACTGATCTCGTGTGTGCCCGCGTGGGTGAGGCCGAGCACCGCCCCATCCGGACTCCACCCTGCTGCCCAGGGGTTCGCCGCACCCCGCCGGGGCTCGTCCAGCAGAAGCGTCCCAACCAACCGACTGTCCTCAAGCGCAATCAAGCTCAGCGCACTGGCATTCATCCAACCGTACTCGACCTGGACTGTTGGCACTTGAAACCGCCCCAGGTTGTGAGGGACCGCGCACCACTTGCCATCCGGCGAGATCGCCAGCCCTTGCAGGCCCGTGCTCCCACTGGGCAGCCGAACCTGGGCGCGAACCCGCTCGGATTCGGTGTCAATCAACGTTACCCCCGCCGCCACCACCAGCGCGTTGGCCGTCCCCTCCGGCAAATGCCTCGCCACCACCAGCACGCGTTCATCCGGCGAAAGCGCTGCAGCAATGGGCTGGCGCAACGTCGCAATACAGCTCACTTTGCGCCCGGTCGAGAGGTCGTAGGCGCACACTTCGTTGTCGAACCGGTTGCAGGTGTAAAGGCGCTTCTTGGCCCGGCTGAACACCGGGCTGCACACGCCGTGGCCCGCAGGCCAAGTCGCAATCCCTTGGCCATCGTCTGGCGCGTAAACCGCCACGGCGTCCACCGGTCCGCTGACGGTCACCACGAGCCGGCGCGGCGCGTCTGCCCACGCCAAACCCGTCGGCCTACCGGCGATGGCGAACTGGGACTCGATCCTGCCCGCCTCCAGGTCGAGGACCACCACCACCCCGCCACGCGCCCCCGCGCCATACACCAGCGAGGAGCCCGGGCGGGCCACCAGGGCACAAGGGGCCAACCAAGCCGGGTTGGCCCCCCCAAAACACCCCACGAGCGGCACGCAAGCAAGCATCGCCAAACGCGCGAACCCTCCGCGGCAATTCCCCCGTGAAGACGGGAAGTCCCGTTCGAGGGCCGGCCCAAGCCGACACCGGTTGCTCCCTGATCGCTGCATGGTGTCCGCGAAGATGGCGAGCGGCAACGCCCCCGGCAACTTCTTTTTAAAAGGGCTTGACTTCCATAAGATCAAGGCGTATGGGCCACACAAGGTTTTAGGAGAAGTAGAGTCATAGCCAGCTTTCGCCAACAGGAGCGAACGTATGTAAACAACGGACTATTCCACCGGACGACGGACCCACCCTGCACTTTTTCAGCGACTCGCCAAACCCGGTCGTGCACTGCTGCTGGTATTGCCAGCCTTGTTCTTGGAGGCGACCTGCCCCCCGTCGCCGCCCCCCCCCCCCCGCGCTGACTCAGCACGACTGATGCTCCCAGGACCGCGGTTTTTCCACCGCCCTCTGGTGGCCGTCGCGCCAAGCGCTACCGCCCAGCAGGAGGCCGTCCTGCTGCGGCTCGCGATTGACCGCTCTTGGGACACCGACCCGCTCGAGATCGCTGATGTCCTCGAGGCCTTTGCCAAGGAGAACCCCGCCTCCGCCTGGACGCCTTCACTGCACCTGTACCTGGGCCGCCGCGCGTTTGACGAGGGGCTTTACACCAGCGCCTTGAGTCACTGGGAGCAGGCCTGGGACGCCACCAAACACCAAACTTCCGGGCCCGGCAAACAGGTGGCGGACTACGCCCTGGCCCACTGGACGCGGCTGTTGGTGGGCCTGGGTCGGCTGGATGAGCTCAGCGCGATCTTCGCCGAGGCCGGCGACCGCCATTTGGACGCCGGTCCCCTCGAGCAGAAGTACATTCTGAGCCGTGAGTTCTACGGGGTATTGTGCCGGACCCCGTCAGCCACCTACCGCTGCGGTTGGCGCGTGCTCCACGAGCTCACCCTCAGGGTGCGGGGGCGCGGCCTGAGCCCCAGCAGTGCGGACCAGTTGTACGAGGAAAGGAACCTCTTCGAGGGCTGTTCGCTGCGGGCCTTGAGCGGACTGGCCCAAGCCGAAGGCTGGCCGATGGCCGGGGTCCAGCGGCCCGAGGAATCGGACGCTCTGCCGGTGCCAGCGGTGATCCACCTCCACCAAGGCCACTACCTTGCCTTGCTGGCGTGGGAGAACGGCCTGGTGCGCGCCTACGACCCGCTCTGGGGCGAGCGGCATTTCCGCCCGGAGGTGCTCAACGCTGAAACCAGCGGCCGCTTTTTAGTGCCTGCCTCCGCGGTCCCGCCGGGATGGCGCCGCCTCTCGCCAGAGGAACTCAGCACGACCCTGGGCCGCTCAGGTGGCGGAGGAGGTATCTTCGCCGCTTTCATGGACCAATGGGAATGCGATTTTTGCCCCGACGAATGCTGCAGCACACGCGGTGGGGCTGGGGCCGCGGGGGGCGTTGGGGCCGGGGGCGCCGGCGGACCCGGGGGCGCTGCCGGGGCCGGCGGCAGCGGCCAGCCCGCCGGCGTGGATGCTGAGGCAGAGGCCGGCCTGGATGCGATCTCAGGCTGCGCGGGGGGTGATTGTGCGGCGGTTGAAGAGGATCCCTTGGGCATGCCCCGGTGGTGGGTGAGCGAACCCAACAACAACCTCTGGCTGCACGACGTGCCGCTGCGCTGCCAGCCCGCCTACGGCAAAGGCGTTGGGCCGCGAATCACCTTCAAACAGCGCGACGAGTTCAGCTTCCAGCATATCGATGTCTCCAACTTTGGCCCCGGCTGGAACTGCCACTGGCTGTCGTATGTGGACAACCGCTACTATGTTGCCTACCAGATCTTGCTCTACGTTGACGTCTATATGCCCGGCGGTGGCAGCCTCCATTTCGAGTTCCCCCAGGGCCAGACGGTAGCCACCGACTATTTCCTCAACGCCCGCCTGACCGCCCTCTTCACCGAGCAGACGGTG
>VHCO01000151.1 GCA_016871715.1 Verrucomicrobiota bacterium | reverse complement strand
CGACCGGTGCTGGAGGGTGTAGAAACGGTCCGCCGAGGTGGGGAACGAGAGTCTCACCTGCCCCCCGCTGCGCTCGATGGCCATGTGCAGGTTCGACGTCGAGTCCCGCGGGTCGGTATCGGCCAGGTACTCCTCGTGATTTGTCATACCGTCGTCGTCGGAATCGAGGAGCGCGTCCAGAGGGTTCTCCGGGTCGAGTCGATGAGCGCTTTCCCAGTCGTTAGGCAACCCGTCTTCATCGAGATCGATCGACGGGGTCTCCACTGCGCCGATGTCCACGCGGCCGTGCTGCACGCGATCGAACCCCCGTTGATCGGTCGGAAGTGGATTGCCCTCGAGGTCAACGGCCAGATCGTTCGAGCCGGCATCGATGACCGGGCTGCCCGGGAGGGGGAGGTGAGTCCAGGTCGGTCCGCCGTTGTCCTGAAGCGGACCGAGCATCGGGTCGCCACCGATGAAGTTGTGGCGACCTTGGTGCTGGACTGCCCCTGACATGACCAAAAGGTTCGCGATGGTGCTGGAGTCTCCGCCGGTCAACACCGTGGTGTTGCCCGCGACGATGGTGTTTTGGAGCGTGACCGTGCTCGAACCGCCGGTCACGTGCAACCCGCCTCCCCCGCCATACCAGCGACCGGTGACCCGGTTGCCGGTGATCGTGCAATTCACCAGTCGGACATCGCCTCCCTCGACCCACAAGGCACCCCCGCCTCCGGGTCCACCCGTACCTTCGTTGGCTGACAAGGTGCAGTTCGCCAATGTCGCGTTTCCGATAATCGTCAGCCCGCCGCCATACGAGGCTTGATTGGCGGCGAGTGTCGAGTCGGTCAACTGGAGGCGAATATGGGAGACCACCGCACCTCCCTTCCCGGCCACCGTCCGACGATGTGGTTCCCGTGAAGCATGCACCGTTCGACGGAGAGGTTTCCGTAGTTCGCTATTGCGCCTCCATCCGAACTCGTGGAATTCCCCTCGAAGACACTGTCGCGCACGACGGCGATCCCCCCGTTCAACAAGGCGCCACCGCTGCCAAGGCCCCAGTTTCCGTTGAAAACACACGACTCGACGGTCAGGTGGCTTTGGCCTGTGACGTTGGCAAGAGCTCCCCCCCCGCCTCCCGTAGCTTGGCACGACTCGAAGATACACTTCCTGACCACCGCCTGCCCCCGGCTGTAGAGGGCGCCGCCGTGCGTATCCGATCCGGATCGCCCAGCACGAAGCGTCAGATCCCCGATGCTCGCCGTCCCACCCGGAGCGATCTCGAACACCCTCGATCTCCCGCCTGCATCGATCGCCGGGGAACCGGCACCCAGGCCGGCGATGGAGAGACTGCCGGTGATTGTGGGCAACTGGGTCCCTGCCAGGACAATGGTCCCGCCCCGCAAGGCTTCTGCGAACGTGATGGTCTGCCTCTCGGGCATTCTCGCCGCCGCCAACATCACTTCCCGCAGGGAGTCTCCCGTTCCCCATCCCAGGAACCCATCGTTCTCGTCGGCCAACGTCGTCACGATGCCCTTGAACTCATATGGTGTTTCATCACACCCGATGTCCGGGACATTGAGTCGATGGTCGCCTTCGAAGTCCCCCTTGGGAGCCTCCAAGACGGTCCCCGCGTTGACCAGCGGCGATTCCGGGTCGAGATGGTAGTCGTCCTCCGCCACGAACATCGGGTCCACGCTGAGGTTCATGTGAATGTCGGACGGGGTTCCCTTCGGATTCTGGGTGACGACATCACCGAACTCCGCCGGGTAATTCACCCAATCGGCACCGTTCGCAAAGACGTTGTTGTGGCTCACCCACCTGACCTGGTTGGTGAAGGTCCGCTCCACGCGCACCCCTTGGCCATTCTTGGCGATCAGGTTGTTGTGGAGCGCCGGCGCTCCATTGAGGTTCAAATCACTGGAAACGCCCGCCTCCTGGTTGCCGAGAATCGAGTTGTTCAAAACCGCACCGTCGAAGTTGCCTTTCAGGAGGAGACCCGGTCCCGCGCTGGCGATTACCAGGTTGTTTTCAATTCTTGCGAAGACGTTGCCGTCGTTGGTTGCACTCGAGGCAGCGGGCACGCCATGGAAGTACATTCCTGTCCCGTTCCGACGAAACCGGTTCCTGGTCACGTGGGGGCCGACCGACGAGTACTGTCGCGGGATGCAGCCGTGGATCCACTTGGCCACTCCTGACAAGCCGGTTTCCCAGTTGTCATGGATGTCGTTCCCGTCCACCAGGGCACTGTTCGAGCTTCCATCGCAGAAGACCGCGGTCGCGATAGAGACGTGCGGTCAACGGCTTCCCGCCTTCGGCTTCGCTCACCGAACTCCGGAGCAGGTCCAGGCTCAGGCGTGGCGGCGTGGCGTCTCCGACCGACACCGTTGCCAACCCTCTATCGAAGCCCTCGGCAGACGCAGCAATGCCCACGTCCCTAGCCCCGGAATCGAGACCGTTGTCGCCGGTGGCGATGAAGAAGGTGGCCGATGCCTGGTTGGTGGCAATGGTGATGCTGGCGGGAACCGGCACCGCCTCCGGGTCATCGCTCACCAGGTTGACCGTCAGTTCGCTCGAGAGGTCCATCGTGTTGAGTCGGTGAACCCGACCAATAGCGGCGCCGGGCCCGGCATTTTCGGGGACCTCTTCCGGCTCGATCTCGACCCACAGCGAGGGATTGCCCCGGGTGAGGCGCAGGTCGTCGAGCAGGAGAGTTCCCGGGGCAAACGGGGCGTAGTGGCTCAGGCGGACTTGCAGGCCCTGGCTGAGGTCGATGGCATCGGCGGCTGCCAGATCGCGAAGGTCGAGTCGGTAGAACTGGTATTGAGTCGAGGGGTAGGGGGTCAGCACGCGAACCCGCTGGAACCACTGGGCGCCATCCAGACTGAGGGCGATGTGCAGCGGCGGGTAGTTGTAGGGTTGATGCGGGGCGGGATCGGTCCTCGCCCAGAAGTCCAGGAACAGGCCCTCGCCAGCTTCAAGCTGCCCCGGGCCGAACGCGATCCACGCCGATTGCCATTCGCCACCCGGACCGCTCAGCGCAAGCTGCGCGAAACCGCCATGCGCGCTGGAAGTCTCCCGGACGGCGACACTACTACCGGCGTCGCTGGCCAGAGCCCACCAGTCTGCGGGCTCCGCCCAGGCCTCGAAGCCTTCGTCGAGCACGACCAGACCGGTGGCCGGGACTGGCGGCGGTGCCGGTGCGAAAGTAATCGTGCCCGGGAAAGAGTCCTCCGTTTCGCCGTTCACCGCGTCCTGGTCTTGGTTCATCGGGTTGTTCCCGATGTCGCGGAGATCCGGACCAACGGTCAAACGGTATTTGCCCCGCTGCGTCTGAGGTGCGGCGAGGTCCAGGGCAAACTCCCGGTCTTCCGTCCCGGGGATGGCCCACACCATGCGGATGGCTGCGGGTTCCCCGTCCGGTCGCCACAATCGGAAGTCGTCCAGATCCACCGTGCCCAGATCCAAAGGTGAATCGAAGACCACCCGCACCGACTCGAACCGGACGGCGTCGGCGCCCAGTTGCTCAGGCTCGATCCGGACCACCTTCGGCCCTACCACATCGGCATCCACCTGCACGCGGACGTTGTCGAAGTACCATTCACTTACGCGGCCACGATAGGCCGTGTGGGCCCACCGAACCTGGAAATCGTCGGTGTAGCTCCAACCTGCCGCGGCCACGATCGGGTCTAGGTTGAACCCCAAGTGTCGGTACTCGGGGCCTTCGACCTCCCAGAGTAACTGGACCACGCGCCAGCCCGTCGTGCTGTTGGGTCGGATCGACAGATGGCCGCTCCCGGAGCTTGTCCCGCCGTTCTTGAAACCGAAATCGAGCGTCACCCCGCTCTGGCCGGCGAGGTTCAGGTGGAGAACGGCCTCGGCCGCGTCGGGATTTCGATCAAGGAGGAGGTGATACGCGCCCGACTCGGTCGGCGCCTTCTGGTCGGTCACGATCGCCTTGCCGGTGAACTCCCAATGGCTGCCCAACGCCGCGACATCACCCGTCTCGAAATCCTCAACGTACGGAAACGGCCCGGCATAAGGGACCGGCTGCGCCTGCAGCAGCCCCGGGATTCCCAGGACGGCCGCCAGCAGGACGATGCATCGGCGGTTGGACGGCGCATGCCGGTTGGCGGGAAGGGTTGGTGGGCAGGTTTTCATGGGTCAGTTGCTGCTCCGGGCCAGATCGTAGGCGCGCCAGAACTCCTCCACCGGCCTGATTTCCTGGTAACCGAGCGCTTCGAGTCCGGCCAGACCCCGGAGGAACTCGAGGTCGGGGATGTGGTTGGGAACCCGGAGATATAGCAGCCCCTTGACCTCGGCCAGCGGCGAGAGGTCCGTGACGTTGTTGCAGCCGAAAAGGCTGAGGCTGGAGACCTCCATCGCGCGCAGGGGCGAGAGGTCCTTCACGGCGGTGAGTTGCAGGTAGAGGGATTCCAGCGGCATTCCCCGGAGCGGCTCGAGATCGCTCACGTCGGTGTCCGTCAGCCCCAGCACCTTGAGCTTCTTGCCGCGGAGGAAATCCAGACTCTCGAGGCGGCGGTTGCCACTCAACTGAAAGTCCTCCAACGGCATCTCCGCCGCCGAAGCCCAGTTGGGGAGGGCCTGGCAGTAGTTCAAATGAAGCTCTCGGATCGGCATCCCTGCCAACGCGGACAGGTCTCCAACCTGGGTTTCATCCAGTTTCAGCCTCTCCAACGCCATGCCGGTCAGCGGAGACAGGTCGGCGACTCGGGTTCCTCTGAGGTCGAGAATCCTGAGGGGCATGCCGCGGAGGGCTTCCACTGTCGCCACCCCGGGGCATATGTGCAGGTCAAGCGACGCGAGCGGCATCCCAACCAGCGGTCTCAGGTCGGCGACAGCCGTGTTCCCCACGGACAACTCCCGGAGCCGCAGCCCGCGAAGCGGTGACAGATCGCTCAAGTCCCCAATATCCGCCGCGCTCAGGACCTGAAGCGGCATGCCCTTCAGAGGTCCGAGGTTGGTGACTTGGGTCAACGGCAGGTAGAGCCTGTTCAACGGGAGGCCACGGAGCGGTTCGATGTCCCGGGTGCGCGTGTCCGTCAGCTCCAGGTCGATCCTACCTTCCTCGTTGATGGTCAGGGCGCCGCCGATCCCGGCCCGGTCGAGCTTCTGCCGAAGCGCCTGCTGCGTCCGGTCGCGGGCGGATTGGGCGTCCGCCAGCCATTGGCGAAGAACCGCGCCAGCCTCCGCGTAACGTTCCTGCTCGAGCAAAGCCTGGTGGAGCGTGAGGACGGTTTCCCGTCCCACCGGATCCTGCCCCTCGCCGGCCCGGGCAAGCTGGCGCGAAAGGGCCAGATTCTCCCGCGCCGAGGCGAGTTCGGCACCCAGACTCAAGGCCCTTTCATAGGCGCGGACGGCATCCGGGAAACGCAGCAACCCCTGCTGGATGTGACCTTGGAGGAGCCAAGAGTCCGATCGCTTCGAGTCCAGCCGGATGGCGTAGGCAATTGGCGCGGCTGCCTCCGACAACCGTCCCTCGACCACCAGCGCGACCGCCTTGTCATAGAACGTTGGGGCGGTGCCGCGGAGTTCCGTCACCATTCGGAACAGCTCGATCGAGAAACCCAAAATCAACACGCTGATCAACAGGACCAGTGCAAACGCCCGCCGATGCCGCCGAATCCACAGCCTGGCCAACGTCAGCAGGCCGGGAAGTTCGGCCGTCGTGGCGAAGCCGCTCAAGTAAGCCTGCAGGTCCGCCTGCAAGGCGTTCACTGACCCGTAACGATCCCGCGGATTCAATGCCAGGGCCTTCATCGCCACCGCCGCCAACGCCCGCGCCACCCGCCCCTCAGGCAGGTGCGGCAGCTTGTCCCCAGGGGCGTTCTCCGAGTGCGCAGCCGGCTTCCGCTGGTCCGGCCGCTCGATCTCTCCCCGCCGCGTCCTCTCGAGCACCACCTTCACCTCCTTCCCCTCCACCGGTGCCCGGCACGTCAGGATCGAGTAGAGCACCGCCCCCAGTCCGTAAATGTCCGTCCGCTCATCGCAATGCCGGGTCTCCCCCTTCGCCTGTTCCGGCGCCATGAACCCCGGCGTGCCCATCACCACCCGGTCCAACGTCCGCAGAACCTCCGGTTTCGCCGGCTGCCCCAATGCCGCGTGGGCGGTTTCCCTGCCACCACGGAGGTCCGGCTCATACACCTCCGACACTTTGGCCAAGCCCCAGTCGAGCACCGACACCTCACCAAACTCTCCCACCATGATGTTCTGCGGCTTGAGGTCCCGGTGAATCACCGTCCGGGAGTGGGCATAGGCCACCGCATCGCACACCTTCAGAAACACCGTCAGCAACGTGCTCAGCGAATACTGCCGGACCGTTTCTTCCTTTCCCCGCGCCAACCCGTCCAGGATGTCTGCCAACGTCGCGCCTTGAATCCTGCGCATGGTGTAGAAAACCCGCCCCTGCGCATCGAGCCCCAGCTCGTACACCGGCACGATGCCGGGATGCTCGAGTTGACCTGCAATCTGCGCCTCGGCCACCAGCCGCGCGGTCTGTTCGCCCTCAAGTTCATCCGCTGCCCGGGCGAGCCGTTTGAGCGCCACGACGCGTCCCAAACGGCGGTCGCGCGCCTCGTCAATCCGCCCCATGCCTCCCTGTTCAATCGAGCCCAGCACCTCGAAATGCTGGCCACCCAGGAAATCCCGCGGCAGGAACCGGCTGTAGGGGGAGGGCGCTTGCGTGGATTCCGGGTCTGGCGCCGCCCGGCGCAATCCCAGCAACCGGATCTCCGTCGTGCCCAGCCGCACCGTGCTGCCGGGCCGCAGCGCCCTCGAGCCGGTCAACCGGTCCTCGTCGACCCACGTGCCGTTGGTGCTGGCGAGGTCCTCGATCCGGACTTCGTCCGCCCGCACGATCAACCGCGCGTGATGCGAGGAAACCTCCTCGTCCTTCAGGCGGAGTTCACAATCCTCACTCCTCCCGATGACGAAGTACTCTCCCTCGCTGACCTCACGTTCCAGCGAGGCCCCCGCAACCGCCAGCGCGATGGCATATCGCCCGGGCCGGTCCTTTGCACTGCCGGCCAGGGCATCCGCCCCGGCGGACGGCTCCTCGTCGGCTGCCGATGCCACGAAGTGCCGGGCCACGCAGCGGGAGCAGAGCCCGCCCAGGTCCGGCCCGGTGACCGGGGCGCCACATTGCGGACATGTCTTCATGGCTGGTTACGACCGGTTGCGGTTTTGCAGCAGCCCGGACCGCGGTGAAAGGAGCGACCTAGGCGGCCAGGGTTTCGAAGAGGTAGGTCATCTCCTCGTCCACCTTGTCGGGATCCAGCACGGTGTCGGCGATCTGCCTGCGGATCTCCTTCCGGTACTGCTTGCGCAGCCGACTGACGGCGGTCCTTACCGTCTCAATGTTCATTCTCAGCGTCTCGGCCACAGGTTCGTAGGCGGCTTCTCCCGAACCTCCCAGGAATCCTCGGATCACCTCGAACAGGTCCCCCTTGCCCTGGGCGCGGCAATCCGCCTCCACCTTTCGGTAGGCGTTGTTCATCACCGTCATCGCCCAGCAACGGTCGAAAACCGCCTCCGTGGTCCCGGGCGAAACCGTCGCGGCACTCAGCCGCTGTTCTCCGAGTTCCTCATCGATCGGGATGATCTGTGCGCCACCCCCGCGCTTGGCGGCGCGCTGCCGTTGCTTTTCGTTCGACCGGTAAAGCTGGAAGCAGCGGTGGAGATAGGAGCGGAATCTCCCTTTGGCCGGGTCCGCCTCCGCAAGTAGCCCCTCTTGGATGAACTCGATGAAGAATCCCTGGGTGAGGTCCTTGGCATCCTCGACCGAGTCGCCCAACATGCGGCTCAGCCCGTACACGGGGCACCAGTAGGTGCGACACAACTCCTCCAACGCCCCGGCCGCCTGCTCCGGGGAATCGGAGCCCGCATTCAGGACCATCGTCCACTGGGTCGTCGCGAACATCGGGTTGCCGGTCTGCGCCGCCGTCATCCGGGGCCCGCGTCGAGGGTACCCCCTGACAACTCGTTCGGCGGACGCTTCCCATCCGTAAACCAGGAAACAGACCCAAGGCAAGCCTGATGGCAGGTGAAGCCTCCAGTCACGACCGCGATTGGCGTGTCCCGTGCCGGCTGTCATTCTTGCGCCATGCGAAACACCCTTGTGCCGAACCGCCGCAGGTCGTCGCCCGCCGGTCGCAAGTTGTAGTCCCGGCGTGCTTGCCGGCTCGCCGCAGCGGTCGGTGACCTCGGCATTGGGCCGAGTACATATCGCGGCCGGCAGCTCAGTCCCGTAGGGACGGCATGTGTGTAGAGGCCCAGCTGATCAAGATCCTCCTTCCGATCGGTTGGGTGCCCTCCCAAGCCGCATCGGATGCGGTCCACAGTGCCGTTGCAGCCGTCCACTCCACGGATTCTCTTGTCACCTGGAACAGCAGACGCTCTCGACGATGCAAGACGGCTTGCGCACGAGCCAGTCACGGAGTGATCTCACAGAATGTGTCAACGTCTTTAATCCCGGCATAATAAGGCTCAACGGTTGCCGTTCGCCGTGCCTGACCACCCTTCGGGGCGCGGGCATCTTGCCCGCGGTCCCTCGGGCGAGGCGGCCGAGTTCAGGCTCGGTTCTAAGACGCGGCTTTGCAGGCGGAGTGCCCTTCCGGGAGTTGACGGGCAAGAGCGGGTCGGCTGTGATGGCAAGGTTGCGTATGAAGCCGGTCTTAGCCTTGGGGTTGCTGGTTACCCTCACCTCCCCGCGGGCACCCGTGGCGGCCGCGCCGCCGGGGTCGTTGCGCTGGGAACACTCGCTGGGCGCGGTGATCGGCACCTCGCCCGCCCTGAGCCCGACGGGGACGGTCCTGGCGGGTGCCATGGATGGCAAGGTGTACGCCGTAAAAGGGACCGGTCGACCGCTGGCAGAGGGCCAGTGGCCCATGTTCCGCCGCGACGCGCAACATCGCGCGAGTCGGGCGCTGCCGCCCGCGGCGCCCACCGAGGTCGCCGTTTCACAGGCCGAGTTCACGGACAAGATCGTGGTGAGCTGGCTCAGCGTGGCAGGCGCCACGAGCTACGAAGTGTGGCGCAACACGACCGCCGAATTCAGCACTGCTACCGTGGTTTCCCCGGCCGTGACCGGGACCGCCCGTTTCGAGGATCGGTCGGCCTTGCCGGGCAATACGTACCATTATTGGGTGCGGGCGCGGAACGCGGTCGGATCGAGCGACGCGGGCGCAGTCGTCGCCGGAACACGGCGCCAGGCGCAGGTGGGCGAAGTGGTGTGGCGATTTACAGCCCAGGGCGCCATCGGCACGCCGGCGGTGGCGCCAGACGGCGCCGTGTCTGTGGGGTCCAGCGACGGGAACCTGTACGCCCTGGACGCGAACGGTCTGCTCGAGTGGCGCTTCGCTTACGCGGGCAGCAGCACGGGCACGCCCACCATTGCGCCCGACGGCACCGTTTACTTCACAGCCGGCACCCGCGCCAACACGCTCGACGCATCCGGCGAGGCCAGATCGCTATTCGCGCTCACGCCGCAGGGAACGCAGCGGTGGCAGCACGATAGCGCTGCGCGTGTAGCTTCGGACGTGGCGTTAGCCGCGGACGGCACGGTCTATGTGAGCGGGAACGAGTTGTTCGCGGTGAACCCTGACGGGATTATGCGTTGGCAGTTCCCCGGCACGGACGCCGGGGTGTCGGCGGCGTGCATTGGGGCCGATGGCACGATCTATACTGGGACCAGCGACGGCAAGTTCCACGCGCTCCGGGCCAACCGAACTCAGGCCTGGGTGTTCCAGGCGCCGACCTTGCCCGGCGCATCCGCTTGCGGCGAGGACGGCACGGTCTACTTCAGCGCCACCAGCAACATCTTCGGACCGCAGTACACGCTCTACGCCCTCGGGCCCGGCGGCCAAAGGCGCTGGGAGTTTACCTTAGGCAACGGCATCGGGGTGCCGGTGCTCGGGGCGCAGGCGCTCGTATACTTCGCCGCCGGCGACGGCAATCTGTACGCGGTGCGGACGGGGGGACCGGTCGCCCAGGCGCCGTGGCCAACCTACCAACACGACGCGCAACATCTGGGCCGCGCCACGATCGTCCCGCCACGACCGACGGCGCCCGCAACCGTCAGCGCATCGGACCGGACCTATCCAGCCTATGTCCGCGTCGAGTGGACCAGTGTCACAGGCGCGACCGGCTACGAAGTGTACCGAAGCACGGGCGCCGATCCGGCGGGAGCGGAGCCGATCGCAGGGGAGGTGACCGGGCAGACGTTTCTCCACGATCGCCAGGCGCAACCCGAGGTGAGCTACACGTACTGGGTCAGGACGCGGAATCCAGGGGGCACCAGCGATTGGGGCCAGCCGGCACGGGGCGCTCGCCGCCAACCGGTGCCGGGCGACGTGCTGTATGAATGGACGCTGGACGGCATCGTGCACGCTTCGCCCGCGCTGGACGCCGAGGGGATCGTGTACGTGGGGGTTCAGACGGGCACGCAGAGCCTGTTGGCCTCGCGGCTCTACGCGCTCGCTCCGGACGGCACAACCCGGTGGTCTTACACGGCGAACGTCTGGATCTACGGCGCCGCCGCCGTGGGTCCGGAGGGCACGATCTATTACGGATCGTACCATCGGAATTTCATCGCGCTGAATCCGGACGGACGGCGGCGATGGGAGTATGTGCCGGGCGCGGCGGTGATCGCGTCGCCGGCGGTCGGGGTGGATGGGGCGGTCTATGTCGGTGCGTTGGATGGAAAACTCTACGCGTTCAACACGGATGGGACCGTGCGCTGGTCTTACGCGGCGGCCAGCGGTGTGCAGACTGCCCCTGCGATCGGTGGCGATGGCGCAGTCTACTTCGTGGCCGGGCCTAGCTTCTACGCCCTGAACCCCGACGGTTCGCTTCGCTGGCAGGTCGCCCTCGGAGGAGGCGCGGTGGGCGCGCCGGTATACAGTTCGCCAGCGATCGGCGCCGACGGCACGGTCTATGTCGGGTCGGACGCGAGCATCGTGGCTTTTCACATGGACGGGACGCGGCGTTGGACTTACCCGGCGGGCACGCTGGCGTCACCCGTGATCGACACGCTGGGCCGGATCGTCATCGGTTCGGATCAGGTCCTGGTGCTGGCCCCCGACGGCACGTTGAGTTGGAGCTACCCGACGGGCCCCGTCTGGGCTACGGCTGCCGTGGCGGCGGACGGCTCGATCTACGTCGGGACGCGCGCGGGTGTCTTGCTTGCGCTCGGAGCCGACGGCACCAAGGCGTGGGAGGTGAACGTGGGCGCGCCGATCACGTCGTCGCCAGCCATTGCGCCGGACGGGACGATCTATGTGGGGGCCGACGACGGCAAAGTGCGCGCCATCCACGGCACGGCGCCGCTGGCGGCCACGCCGTGGCCGATGTACCACCGCGACCTCGCTCACACTGGGCGCGGCGGACCCGCGCCCGCGCGACCGAACGCGCCGCCGACGCTCGCGGCCAGTGTCGGCGAGTTCAATGACCGGATTCGGGTGAGTTGGCCGAGTGTGCCGGGAGCGTTCTACTATGAGGTGTGGCGGAGTGCGCAGGCGGATCGCGCCACGGCCACCGCGCTGGCTGCAGGGCTCTCCGGCACCACGGTCTTCGAGGACAAGGGCGTCAACGCGGGGATGGGTTACTTTTACTGGGTGCGGGCGGGGAACACGTTGGGGATGGGCGAGTTCGTCGGGCCGGCCGAGGGGGTGCGGCGCGTTGCCGTCGCGGGCGAGAAGGTGGGCGAAGTCCGTGCCGAGTTCAGCGCCGCGTCGTCACCCGCGCTGGGCCCGACCGGGACGATTTACCTCGGCGGCCGCGACGGGCGGTTTCGGGCGTTCGACGCGGAGCTGACGCTGGCCTGGGTGTTCCCGAGCACGGGCGCGGGATTGGGTACGCCGTTCGCCGCTTTCTCCGTGCCGACGGTCGCCCCGGACGGGACCGTGTACTTCACAGCCCCGGACGCGCGGGCTTATGCGCTCCGGCCGGATGGAACCAAGCGGTGGGAGCTGCGGATTCCCGAGGGTTTGGACCTGGGGCCAGCTTTGGCGCGCGACGGGACGGTGTATGTGGCATCGTCGAGTGGGCGCAAGCTGCTGGCGGTCGATCCGGCGGATGGCTCGATTCGGTGGGAGTACCGAAGCGCGGCCGGCCTGGTCACGGGTCCGGTCGTCGACATGGGGGGAACGATTTTGTTGGGCGGCACAGATCGGATGCTGCACGCGGTAGATGCGCAGGGCAACCTGCGTTGGAAGTATAACGCTCAGGCCACCATCGTTGACACGCCTGCCGTAGGGCCGGATGGGGCGGTGTACCTCCCGGTCCAAGCCCGCCGGTTATGGGCGGTCGATCCCGGGGGCACCTCGCGGTGGAGTTACCAAGCGGGTGGCGAGATTGGCGGTTCGCCGGTCATCGGGCCGGACGGCACGGTGTATTTCGGCGCGCTAGACCGGAAGCTGTATGCGCTGGGCCCAGACGGCAAGAAGCGGTGGGAGTACCTGACCGGCGGCGCCGTGCGCGGTTCGGCCGCGGTGGGGACGGACGGGACGGTTTGGATCGGCTCGGATGACGGCCATCTGCACGCCGTCAGCTCGAGTGGGGAGAGGTTGTGGAGTGTCCCCGCCCGCACGAGTCCGATTCGTCGCCTAGTTGGCTCGCCCGCAATCACCGCCGACGGGCGAGTGCTGTTCGGTGCGGAAGACGCCTATTTGTACGCCGTAAAGGCCGGGAGCAGTCTGGCCGTGACGCACTGGCCCATGCTGCTCGGCAATGCCCAGCACTCCGGCCGCGCTCCGGCCTGGCTGGGTTTGGCCGGCGGGGGCGACCGGCTCCGGTTCGGGGCAGGTGAATCGGTGCAGCTCGAGGCGGTGTTAACCGTTCCCGGCCGAGCGTTGGTTCGGGCGGGACTGTATGCGGGCACGAATTTGATTGCTGCGGCAGGCTCGGCGCCGTTCGCATTGATCTGGGTCGAGGCGGCGCTGGGGACGCACGAGTTCACGTTGCGGGGTGTCGACGATCTTGGCGTGGTTTACCGATCCGGCCCGCTCACGATCGAGGTGACGAGTGATGTCCGAGTCGCGATCCGCCTCGAGGCTGGCGAGTGGCCCCTCCTCGAGTTCAATACCGCGGCTGGGCGGCGCTATGCGGTCGAGTACAGCTCGGATCTACGGGAGTGGAGGGCGACGGCGGCGGTATTCGAGGCCGGCAACCTGCGCAGTGCGTGGAGGGACGAGGGACCGCCAGGCACCGAAAGCGTGCCGGAGTCAGTCCGGCAGCGATTCTATCGGGTGCGGTTGGAGGTGGCGCCCTAGCAGGCGAGGCCGCTATGCTGGGCGCTCGCGACGGTGGGGATGCCTATGGACAAACTGCTGCTGATCGATGACGAGGCGGACATGCAATACTCGTTCCGGCGGATCTTCGATTCGCCGGACATCCAGCTCACGACCGCCTCGAGCGGCGAGGAGGGGCTGCGATTGCTGCCCAAGCTCAAGCCGGACCTCGTGATCATGGACATCCGGATGGGGGAGATGAGCGGGCTCGAGACTCTGCGGCGGATCCGGCAGGCAGACGCTAAACTGCCCGTGATCATGATGACCGCCTACGGCACCACCCAAACCGCCATCGAAGCGATGAAGCTGGGGGCGTACGATTACCTGCTCAAGCCCTTCGAGGTGCCCAAGCTCAAGGAAGTCATCTTCAGCGCGCTCAAAGCTGCCCGTGACATGCGCCGGGTCGTGTCGTACGAGCCGCTGCTCGAGTCCGAGGATTACGAGCTCGGGATCGTGGGCCGGAGCGAGCCGATGCAGAGCGTGTTTAAGCTCATCGGCCAGTTGGCGGCCTCGGACGCCACCGCCCTCATCACGGGCGAGAGCGGCACGGGCAAGGAATTGGTCGCGCGCGCTATCTATCATCACAGCCGGCGCAGCCGCCAGCCCTTCTTGGCGATCAACTGTGCGGCCATCCCGGAGCAGTTGCTCGAAAGCGAGTTGTTCGGCCACGAAAAGGGCGCCTTCACGGGCGCGACGGCCCAACGGATTGGCAAGTTCGAGCAGTGCCAGGGCGGCACGATCTTTCTGGATGAAATTGGCGACATGTCGCCGCCGACGCAGACGAAGATTTTGCGCGTGCTCCAGGCCGGCACCTTCGAGCGCGTGGGCGGCAACGAGACGGTTAAAGTGGACGTGCGCATCGTCGCGGCCACCAACCAACCGCTCGAGGAGGCGGTGAGCCAACGCCGCTTTCGGGAGGACCTGTTCTACCGACTCAACGTCGTGCGCCTCCACCTGCCGGCCTTGCGCGAGCGTCGCGAGGACATCCGGCTCCTGGTCAATTACTTTCTCAAGAAGATCGCCCAGACCCAGCAGCAGCCGCGGCCCAAGTCCATCTCCGCGGAGGCCCTGGCCGCACTCGAGGCGCACCCCTGGCCCGGCAACGTCCGCGAACTCGAAAATGTCATCCACCGCGCCACCGTCATGGCCAAAGGCGACGCCGTGCTGCTGAGCGATTTGCCGGTCCAGATCGGCCGCGCGCCCGAACCGGCCCGGCCGCGACCGCCCGAGCCGACTGGGGCTGCGCCGGCGACCGACACCGGCGGGGCTGCGTTGGCCGCCTCACCGGTGCCAGTGACGACACCTGAGCGGGGTGACGACGCCGAGTTGGCGGGGTTGGCCGAGCGGTTGTTTCACTGGGCGCGGTGCGACCGCCAGCGGAAGATCATCCCGGCCGTGGAGCGGATCTTGGTGATTCACGCGCTGCGCGAGACCCGCGGCAACCAGGTGCAGGCGGCCAAGCTACTGGGCATCACGCGCGCCACCTTGCGCAAACGCATCGAAAAGTTCCGCATCCGCGCCGACTTGAACATCCAGTAAAGGCGGACCTGGACGCCGCGTCCCCTTCGGCTCAGCTCCGTGGGCGCCACCGCGCCATGAACCCAGGCTCGATCCCAGCGAGGTCGGCGCGGCGTTGCTGGGCCAGGAGCGACCCATAAACCCGCACGTCGCGGACCAGCATCGCCAGTCGGGCGGCCAGCTTTGGGTTGGCAATCCGCCCGTCCTGCACGTCCGTGTCCTCCGCGAACGACAGGCCGTAGGGCAACGTCCACGCGTAACATTGGCAAGCCACGGTGCGGAGTTGATCCGTAGCGGTGAGACCCTTCTCGTGCGAAGCCACCAGGGTGACAAAGAGTCTGCCAGCGAACTCGTGCCAGAAGTGGTCGAGGAAGTTCTTCAGGGGACTGCTGATGCTGCCGTGGTAATCCGGGCTGCCGAGCAGAAACACGTCGGCCCGATCCACCCGAGCCTTCAGCGGCGCGGATCTGGGCGCTGCGTGGGCGGTGTCCGGGTTGTACAACGGCAACGGCTCGGTCGACAGGTCCAGCAGATCGGTGGTGCAGCCGGCCGCCTCGAGCTGAGCCGCGCCCTCGAGCAGAACGGCGCGCGTGGCGGAACCCTGGCGCAGGCTGCCCACGACGAGCATGACGTGGAGGGCGGCGTCCGACATGGCCTTAGGGTCGGAGGAGCAGCTTGCCCAGGACCTGGCGTTGCCGCAGGGCGGCCAACGCCAGCGGAGCATCGGCCAGGGGCAGAACCCGGTCGATCACCGGTCTGAGCTTGCCCGCCGCGGCCCACTCGAGGGTGGCGCGCAGGTCCGCCCGCGTGCGGCCAGAGCTGCCCACCAGCCGTTGCTGTTTCACGAAGAAAGGCCACAAGTTCAGCCGCGGCTCGCGGCCGGCAGTGGCTCCACAGGTCACGACCGTGCCGCCCCGCGCCAGACAGTTGAACACTTGCTCGAGCACGGATCCGCCCACATGTTCGACCACCAGATCCACCCCGCGCTTGGCGGTCAGGCGCCGCACTTCGGCGGTCCAGGTGGGGAGGGTGGAATCGACGACGAACTCAGCACCCAACTGCAACCCCAGCGCGCGTTTGGGCTCGGTCGAGCCGGTGCTGATCACGCGGGCGCCCAATTGTCGCGCGATCTGGATCGCGGCCGAGCCCACGCCGCTGGCGGCGCCGATCGCCAGCACCCAGTCGCCGGGTCGAACCTGGGCCCGCTGGGTGAGCATGTGCAAGGCGGTGCTGCCGGCCAAGGTCAGCGCCGCGGAGGTCTTGTAGTCCACGCCTGTGGGGATGCGTTCGAGGGCGCACGCCGGGACGATCACTTGTTCGGCCAAGCCGCCGTCCTGGTCGACGCCCAGGAGCATGCCGCGCAAACACAACGATTCGTCACCCTGTTCACAGAACTCGCAGGCGCCGCAAAACAGGTTGGACTGCACTGCCACGCGATCCCCAGGCCGCCAGGGCTCGGTCCCCGGGCCCACTGCCGCGACGTCGCCGGCGACCTCGCCCCCGGGTGTGCGCGGCAGAGAGATGGGCACGGGCAAGGCGCCGGCTTCGAGCCAGAGGTCCAGATGGTTCAAGCCGCAAGCGCGCACGCGGACGACCACTTCGCCGGGGCCAGGCGGTGCCAAGGCGACGTCGCGCAGCTCGAACCGGCCGGGCGTTCCGTGCGCCACCAGTTGAACGGCCTTCATGCAGTCAGCCCTGCGCCTTAGCGTGCCGGCGTCAACACGTACCGCGCCCGGGCGCGGGTGGGGAATTCGATCAGGTTCGGCTCGAGCTGCGTGGTTCGAGGAGGCGATCGGCGCCCCGCCACCTCGACCCGCACGGGCACGGGTGTGCGAACCCGACAGGACTGGCCGAGCACAGACTCGATTTGCGCGGAGGCGAGTTGCCCGCTGCGCCACTCGAGGTCCACCTCGAACCCGCCGCGGGCGCGCAAGCCTCTGACCGAACCGTCCGCCCAAGCGGCGGGTTTGGCCGGCAAGAGCTCGAGCTCACCGGCATGGCTTTGAAGCAGCATCTCGCACACGCCGGCGGTGCCGCCGAAGTTGCCGTCGATCTGGAACGGCGGGTGCAGATCGAACAGGTTCGGCGCCGTGCTCTTGCGCAGCAGGGCGAGCAGATTCTCGTAAGCCTGTTCGCCGTCGCCCAGACGCGCCCAGAAGTTGAGGATCCAGGCCCGGCTCCAGCCGGTGTGGCCGCCGCCGTGGGCCAGGCGGCGTTCGAGCGTGCGCCGCGCAGCCTGGGCCAGCTCGGGCGGGCGGGCGCGGCTGATCTCCTGGCCCGGATGGAGCGCGAACAGGTGGGACACATGCCGGTGTCCAGGCTCTGGCTCGTCGTAGTCTTCGCTCCATTCCATGATCTGACCGTGCTTGCCGATTTGGATGGGAGGCAGGCGCCCGAGCGTGCCGCGCAAGCGCTCACGAAACGCGCCGTCGATCTTCAGGATCTCGCTGGCAGCAACGCAGTGATTGAACAAGTCGCGGATGATCTGGGAATCCATCGAGGGTCCCATGCAAAGCCAACCGATCTTGCCGTTCGGCAACCGATACCGGTTTTCGGGCGAGCTGGACGGTCCGCTGACCAGCCGGCCTTTGTCGTCTTCGACCAAGTAATCGAGGATGAACTCGGCAGCCTCTTTCATGGCGGGATAAGCCCGCTGGGCGAGGAAGGAGCGGTCACCGTTGAAGGCGTAATGCTCCCAGAGATGCTGGCAGAGCCAAGCGGCGCCCATCGGCCACAGTCCCCAACCCGCGCCATCCGCCGGCGTCGTGAAGCCCCAGACATCGGTCAGGTGATGAGCGACCCAACCCCCGGCCCCGTAGTGGATCTTGGCCGTGCGCCGGCCGGGCACACGCAACGACTCGATCAGCTCGAACAACGGCAGGTGGCATTCGGCCAGATTCGCCACCTCCGCCGGCCAATAGTTCATCTGCACGTTAATGTTGAGATGATAATCGGCGTTCCACGGCGGTTTCATGCCTTCGGCCCACAGACCCTGTAAGTTCGCCGGCAGATCTCCAGGACGCGAGCTCGAGATCAGCAGATACCGGCCGAATTGGAAATAGAGGCTCAACAACTGCGGATCGACGCCTCCTTGCTGGAGGGCGGCGAGCCGTTGGTCGGTGGGCTGCTGGGCTGCGTCTGATCCGCCCAAGTCCAACGCGACCCGCCGGAACAGCGGCTGATAGTCCGCCAAGTGATCTCTCCACAAACGGTCCAAGGGCTTTGCGGTCGCAGCCTCGAGGTCGCGGTCGGCCCCCTCGACCGCGTCGCGTCCGCCGAAGTTGGTCGCGGCGCTCAGGATCAGCGTGGCCGCGTTGGCGCTGCGCACCTCCAACCGGCCCGTTGGGGCGAAGACTTGGCCCCCTTCAGCGAGCGCGCGCACGTTCACCTGGTACTCGAGACCGGCGCCACGGTCGATCTGCCCGTGCATCATGAGCCGGTCCGGTTGGCGGGTGGCGGACAGGAAATCCTGCTCGCGATCCAACAGCGCAAACAAGGTGAGGCCGCCGGGTTGGCTGCACGTCAGGCGGATCACGATGACCTGGTCCGGGTGACTGGCGAAAAGCTCGCGAGTGTAACGCACTTCGCCCACGCGATAACTCACCCGCACCGCGGCCGTCTCGAGGTCCAATTCGCGCCGGTAGTCCTGGGCGGCTTCATGTCCCGGAAATTCGAGCCGGAGGTTGCCCAACGACTGGTACGGTTTGACCGTCATGGGCTTGCCCATCAGACGGGCGTTGGCGAGCTTCTCGGCCTCGGCCGGTTGTCCGGCGAATAGGAGCCGGCGCACCTCGGGCAGATGCTCCAGAGCCTCGGGATTGTTCGTGTCGCGCGGACCGCCCGACCACAGGCTATCCTCGTTCAGTTGGATGCGTTCCCGGTCGGTGCCGCCGAAGATCATCGCCCCGAGCCGGCCGTTGCCGATCGGCAGGGCCTGCGTTTCCCAGTTGGTGGCGGGTTGCTGGAACCAGATCTTGAGCGGACCACTTGGCCCAACCGCTGTCGCAGCACGGAGCGCCACCCCGCTGGCCATGGCCACAACCGCGGTTGCCAGCGCCCCTGCCCACACTCGCCCCCGATTCCATCGTCGCTCGTGTTCCCGGTGAAGAAAGATCATCCCCAAAACGTTCAGAATCCTATGCCCGGCGTCAAGCCTCGCCGACTCACCGACTCATCATCCGAATCCTTAGCGAGGTGCTTGAGCTCTGCCATCGCGGGTGGAACCTGGCAGGCGCCTTGTGGAGCGCGGTCTGACGACCCGCTGGGCGGACGTGACCGTCCACGCTCCCTCTCGCTAAGGATTCGCGTCATGACGATGCCGAGCAAAGTCAGGCCTTCTCCGGAACCTCCTCCGCGATCCAGAACTCCCAGTCAGGCTCCCAGGACCCGCCCACCGAAAGAGGTGCTGCCCCTCACGAGATCGCACCCACCCGCAGATCCCGCAACGCACTCAACCCTGACAGAGGAGCGCCTCCACCCCGTATCGGCCGCGCCCCACTCCGCCGTTTCGACCCAAACCGCTCCCGGTGCGCCAACCACATTGCATCCACGAAGCCCTTGGATCCCAAGACCACTCCATCCGTCATGTGCCGTATCCGCAACCGTAACACCTCCCCCACACTCAACTCCCCACCCTTCTGCAACACCCGCTTAATCTGCTCACGACTCATCGCCACCTTCCCGCTGCTCCCAGACACCCCTCCCCGCACAAACAACCGCCGCCGATACTCCGCCCCCACCTCCTTCCACTCGCGCAACTCCCGAACCTGCACCGTCCTGGAAGCCTCGGACCTCGCTGCTGCCTCCGCGCCAGCCAAGATCGGAGCGCGGGCATCTTGCCCGCGCTCCCTTCCCCCTTCCCCTTCCCCGACCGCCCCCTCCGCCTCGACCGCCCCTCCTGCCCCAACCCCGCCCCAACACGCCCCCTCACTCCCACCCGTGTACACACTCAACAACCCTGCCCGTGCCTTCCCATCCCCGGCCACCGCCGCCGCGTACCCGCAGTGCCGGTAATCCTTCGGATCCTCCACCAAACCCGCCCGCACCGCGTTCAAGTCGATGTACGCCGACACCGTCTCCAGCACACCCGTCTGATCCTCGACCAACACGCTCCGGAACCGTTCCGCCCACAGCGTCCCAAACCGCTGATGCCGTCTGTTGTACCACTTGCTGAACCGTTGCT
>VHCO01000150.1 GCA_016871715.1 Verrucomicrobiota bacterium | reverse complement strand
CGGCGACGGGTTGGATCAAGTGGTGGCGGAGATCGTCCTGTTGGATTTGCGCGGACGCAGTTCCTTAGGCGAGTTGCGAGTGCGGTTGGATGGACAACCGACGCGCGGCGTCATTGAAGAGCTGGAGAACCGTACCCCCGGCGTGCTGGACGTGGCGCCGTTCGTCGAGGTGGCCCCGGCGATGGCGGACAGCTTCTTCGATGTGTTCTTCGCAATCGAAGCCGGCGGCCAGACGCTCCGGCTCGCCCAGGCACCCCTGCGCCTGCAAGCGCGCATTCGCCACAAGCCACCTGGCCCAGGCGAAGCCTATACGACCCAGAACACCCAACCGATCCCGCTGCTCGGGGCTGGGGGCCAGCCGACCGGAGTCTCCCTGGTCGGAGTCGTCCATATCCCGAACCCGCGGCTGCGCGTCAAGATCCGACCTGACCGCAAGCTGGATCTGGTGGTGCCGGGCCCGTCGAGCGGCGTGCGGCTCCAACGCAGCCCAACCGTGGGACCGGATGCGGTGTGGACGGATGTCTCGATCCCCGGGGTGATCGCGATGGGAGTGGGAACCAGCGACGAACCACAAACCTTGACCGTCGAGCCGACCGATGAGCGCGCCTTCTATCGGTACTTGATTCCCGAGTAACCATGACGCCCACGCCGGATCCCGGTCACCCGAAAGTGACCCGCCGGCGAGGGGCAAGCTGCGCGGAGATTGACCGATGAACGAGCCATCCCGGCCGACCGTGACCGCAGCGCCCCCAACGGCGGGCGCCGCCGCCCCCGCCACGATCGAGCGGCGACGCCCAGCCGCAGCCCGCGCCGCACGCGAGGGCGCTCGTTGGGCCACGCGCCGGTCGCTGGGGTCGACCCTCCGCTTGCGCCTGTTCGGGATTGCGCCGGAGGAAACCACCTTCCGCCGCCGCGGCTTCCGGGGAGCGACGCTGGCGGCGCGTGAGCATCTCGAACAGGTGGGACCGGCCTTTGCTGCCGGGTACCATGCGGCGCTGGTCGAGGGCGGGGGCGGGGCGCTGGTTAATCGGTTGCTGGCCACGGACCTGGCATGGCGCGGCTTCGCGTTCGAGGGCGCAGCCATGGGTTTGGCTTTGCTGGACCGCTTGCTGCCCTGGCGGCGCGATCGATGGCAACGCTTCCTGGCCGGACCGGGCGCGCCACACGCGTACATGGTGTACGTGGGTGCGGGCTGGGCCCTCGCCCGGTTGCCGGGCCGGGTCCCGCGAGCCTTGAACCAGTTCGACCCGTTGCTCCGCTGGCTCGTGGTGGACGGCTACGGTTTTCATGAAGGTTTCTTTCATTGGCGCCGTTACCTCGACGGCGCTCCGATCCCGCCCCAGTTCGCTGGCTACGCCCGCCGCGCCTTCGACCAGGGCTTCGGTCGCAGTCTCTGGTTCGTAAACGGGGCCAACCCGGCGCTCGTTGCCGAGACACTCGCCGGCTTTCCGGAAGCCCGTCGCGCGGATCTGTGGAGTGGGATCGGGCTGGCGTGCGCCTATGCCGGTGGCGCACACGACCCCGCCGCGCTCCGGGCGCTGCGCCACGCGGCCGGGTCGTGGTGGTCTGCCCTCGGCCAGGGCGCAGCCTTTGCCGCCAAGGCCCGTTGCCGCGCGGGCAACCTAGTCGACCACACGGAAGCGGCTTGCGAAGTCCTCTGCGGCACGTGGGCGGAGGAAGCCGCCCAATTGACCGACGCGAGTCTCGAGAACCTCCCGCGCGACGGCGCCGAACCGGCCTACGAGGTCTGGCGGCGGCGGATCCAAGCCCGCATTGCGGAGTTGTTGCCGGCCACCTGAGGCCCGCCCTTCGCCACATCCTATGTCACAGGCGATCGCAATCGTCGGCATGGCCTGCCTCTACCCCGAGGCGCGGACGCCGACTGAGCTGTGGGAGAACGCACTGGCTCAGCGCCGCGCCTTCCGACGCTTGCCGCGCGAGCGGCTCGAACTGGCCGATTACCACGCCGCCGACCCCCAACAGCCCGACCGAACCTACTCGACCGAGGCCGCCTTGATCGAAGGGTACGAATTCGACCGAGTCGCTTTCCGTGTCGTCGGGAGCACGTACCGCTCCGCCGACTTGGCCCATTGGGTGGCCCTGGATGTGGCGACGCGGGCGTTGGCGGACGCCGGGTTCGGCGACGGAGCTGGGCTGCCCGCCCGCACCACGGGCGTCCTGGTGGGGAACACGCTCACGGGCGAGTTCTCCCGAGCCAACACCCTGCGGCTGCGCTGGCCGTATGTCCGGCGAGTGGTTGCCCATGCCCTCGCCCAGCACGGCTGGGGTTCGGCCCAGCGCACCGAGTTCCTGAGCGACCTCGAGACGCAATTCAAGGCGCCGTTCCCGCCCGTGGGCGAGGAGACCCTGGCCGGCGGACTCTCGAACACCATCGCGGGCCGAATCTGCAATCACTTCAACCTCAAAGGTGGCGGGTACACCGTCGACGGCGCCTGTGCGTCCTCGCTGCTGGCGGTGGCGCAGGCCTGCTCGGCCTTGACGGCCGAAGATCTCGACGTGGCCCTCGCCGGGGGCGTCGACCTGAGCCTGGACCCGTTCGAGTTGGTCGGCTTTGCCAAGACCGGCGCACTCGCCCGCGACGAGATGCGCGTGTACGACCTGCGTTCCGCCGGGTTCTGGCCGGGTGAAGGTTGCGGCTTCGTCGTCCTCATGCGCCGCGAGGATGCCCTCGCTCAGGGCCGGCGCGTCTATGCGTTGGTCCGTGGCTGGGGGATCTCCTCGGATGGCAGCGGGGGTATCACGCGCCCCGAGGCCGAAGGCCAACTCGAGGCACTCGCCCGCGCCTATCGCCGGGCGGGCTTCGGCCCCGACACCGTGACCTACTGTGAAGGCCACGGCACCGGCACCGCGCTGGGCGACGCGACCGAACTGGCTGCGCTGGCTCAGGCGCGCCGGGCGGCCAACCCGACCGCGCCGGCCGCGGCCCTCGGGTCCATCAAGGCCAATATCGGTCACACCAAAGCCGCGGCCGGTGTGGCCGGTCTCATCAAGGCGGCCCAGGCCGTGCACACACAAGTCGTCCCTCCCACGACCGGCTGCGAGACGCCCCATCCCGAGCTCAGCAAGTCCGCCGGCGCCTTGCGGATCTTGCGTCAGCCGGAACTCTGGCCGGCGGACCGACCCCTCCGCGCCAGCGTGAGCGCGATGGGCTTTGGGGGCATTAACACGCACGTCGTACTCGAGGGGATCGCCGCCGAGCGACGCACCGCCTGGAGCCGCCACGAACGCGTGTTGGCCCGTTCCAACCAAGACGCCGAGCTGTTCCTCTGCGCGGCAGCCACCCCAGAAGCCCTCCGCCAAGAAGCGGATCGGCTGAGGCGCTTGGCCCAGCAATCGTCCAGGTCGGAGCTGATCGACTTGGCCGCCCACCAAGCCGCCACCCTGCGCCCGGGCACCCTCCGAGCCGCACTCGTCGCCGCCCACCCAGCCGAACTGGCCGCCGGCGCGGCGACGCTCGCGGACTGGCTCGAGGCGAACGTGACCCAGCGGCTCGACTTCGAGGTCGGCGTCTTCCTGAGCTCGAACCCGAGTCGGCCCCGCCTTGCTTTCCTGTTCCCCGGTCAGGGCTCGCCGACCTATCTCGATGGCGGCCTTTATGCGCGGCGATTCGACGCCGTGCGCGAGCTCTATGCCCGGGCGGAGCTCACCGGCGAGCCGGGCACACCCTCGACGCGCGTGGCGCAACCGGCGATCGTCACGGCCTCCTTGGCGGGGCTGGCGGTCCTCGCTGAATTCGGTCTGACGGCGGACGTGGCCGTGGGTCATAGCTTGGGCGAAATCACGGCCTTGCACTGGGCCGGCGCGCTCAACGCGGAGGCCCTGCTCCGAATCGCCCGAGTCCGCGGCGCGGCGATGGCGGACCTCGGCAGTCCCACAGGGGTGATGGTCGCCATCGAGGCCGATTGGCCCCAGGTCGACCGCCTGCTCAACGGCGAGCCCGTCGCCATCGTGGGCTTCAATTCAACCCGCCAAACCGTCGTGGCGGGCGAGACCGGCGCCGTCCAAGCCCTGGCCGCGCGCGCCCGGCGCCACGGCCTTCACACCGTCAACCTCCCGGTCTCCCACGCCTTCCACACACCCTTGGTGGCCGCGGCCGCGCCCGTGTTGGCCGCGCAACTGGCGCGCGAGTCGTTCCGCCCCCTCGCCGGCCAGGTGATCTCGACCGTGACCGGCGAACCGCTGCCGGCCGAGGCTGACGTGCGCGGGTTGTTGGTGCGGCAGGTGACGGCCCCCGTTCGCTTTGTGCCTGCCCTCAAGCGAATGCTCGAGGGTGCCCCAAGTGCCACCCCATCGTCGGGGGCCGGATCCTCGGACGTGGCTGGGGGTCTGGATTTGGCGATCGAGGTTGGCCCAGGTCGGGTCCTGAGCGGGCTGGTGCAGGACGGCGCTACGGTGCCGGTGGTGGCTCTGGATGCGGGTGGCCCTTCGCTGAGAGGGCTATGGGCGGCTGTGGGCGCGGGCTTCGCCCTAGGCGCGCCGGTTCGCACCCAAGCCCTCTTCGAAGGGCGCTTTGCCCGCCCGATCGACCCCGACCGCCCGCGCAAATTCTTGGCTAACCCCTGCGAGTCGGTGCCGGCCCTCGCCCCAGCCGAACGGAGCGTGGCGGCCGACCGCTCGGACTCGAGCCGCGCCGACCTGGCACCTGCTCCCAGCGAGATCCGCGACAGGTCGCCAGGACCAACTCGATCCCATGCGCAGGCCGACACGGGTCAAGCGCCGCATGCAGCGGTCGAGCCGGTGCCGGTGTCCCCTTTGGAATTGGTGCGGCAACTGGTCGCGGAGCGTGCGGAGCTGCCGGTGACTGCGGTCACGGCTCAGAGCCGCGTCCTGGGCGACCTGCACTTGAACTCGATCACCGTCGGTCAAGTGGTCTCCGAAGCCGCACGCCGACTGGGCCTGCCCCGCGTGGTCGGTCTCACCGAGTTTGCAAATGCCAGCGTGGCGGAAATCGCCCAAGCCCTCGACGATCTGCAACGAACCGGCGCCCCGCACCCAGCCGTCGCGCCAGAGGCCGCACCTGCCGGGGTGGACACTTGGATCCGCAACTTCGAGGTCGCCTGGGTTGAAGGTGCCCCCGTCGTCTCCACCGCCACGCGAACCGATCGAGACGCGGCACCATCGACCGGACTGACCCCGCCGCAACGCTCGACCGAGGGTTGGCGGTTGTGGGCGCCCTCGGATCATCCGCTGGCCGACGCGCTGGCCAAAGCCCTGCCAGAACTGCCTGGCCGCGGACAAGTCGTCTGCCTGCCGCCCCACCCTAACGACACCCACGCGGCCCTGCTGCTCGAGGCTGGCCAGGCGGCGCTGGCCCGGATGAACAGCGGCCCTGGGCCGGAGCGCTTTGTGGTGGTGCACTCGGGCTGGGGTGGAGGTGGCTTCGCTCGGTCGCTCCACTTGGAAGCCCCTGCGTTGGCCACCTGCGTGCTGGACGTGCCGTTCACCCACCCGCGGGCCGCCGCTTGGGTGGCGGCAGAAGCCCGCACAGCCGACCGCTACCACGAGGTCCGCTACGACGCCCAGGGCCGCCGCTGGGAACCGCGGCTGCGCCTCCTCGCGGGACCTGCACGGTCGCCCCAGCCCCACGGACTTGACCCAGCTCGGCTCAGCTCGACGGACGTCTTGCTCGTGACCGGCGGGGGCAAGGGCATTGCCGCCGAATGCGCCTTGGCCTTGGCCAAGGAAACCGGCGTGCGGTTGGCGTTGCTCGGGCGCTCCGCCACGGAGACGGATCCGGAGTTAGCCGCGAACCTGGCGCGGTTACGGGCTGCCGGGGCGCAGTGCTGGTACGGACGGGCCGACGTCACCAACGCGCTCGAAGTCCAGCAAGCCATCGCCGCGGCGCAAGCTCAACTCGGGCCGATCACCGCAGTTCTGCACGGCGCCGGCGCCAATGTTCCCCAACTCGTTAGCGGCCTGAACGCTGCGGCGTTCCGGGCCACGCTGGCGCCGAAGGTCGATGGGCTCCGGCATGTGCTCGCCGCCCTCGCGAACGATCGGCTCCGGCTGTTGGTCACGTTCGGCTCGATCATCGCGCGCACTGGCTTCCGCGGGGAAGCCGACTATGCCACCGCCAACGAGTGGCTCGCCGGACTGACCGCGGAGTTCCAAGGCGCCCACCCGCAGTGCCGCTGTTACTGCCTCGAGTGGTCCGTATGGTCTGGCGTGGGGATGGGCCAACGACTCGGCCGCCTCGAATCGCTCGTCCAACAAGGGATCACACCCATCAGCGTCGAGGACGGCGTCCGCGCCTTCTGCGACCTGGTCGGGCAACCGTGGCCGGCCACCGCCGTGGTCGTCACCGGACGGTTCGGTACGCCGCCCACGCTGCCCATCGAGTCGGCCGAGATCCCGCTACTGCGCTTCCTTGAACGCACGCGCGTCCATTATCCCGGCGTCGAGTTGGTCGTCGACGCCCAGTTGACGGCCGACACGGATCCTTACCTGCGCGATCATGCGCTCCAGAAGGAGCTGATCTTGCCAGGCGTCATGGGTTTCGAGGCCATGGCCCAGGCGGTCCGCGCCCTCACCGGCACGGTTGCTTTGCCGCGATTCGATGCCGTCGAGTTCTTGCGCCCCGTCACCCTCTCGAACCGCGCAGCCTGCACCATCCGCGTGGCGGCCTTGGCGCACCCCGATGGCGTCATCGACCTGTGCCTCCGCTCCGACCAGACCGACTTCCAAGTCGACCACTTCCGCGCCCAGTGCCGGTGCGCGCCGCCCGCGCACGACCCCGCCGCCTCCGCGCCACCCCCCGATCCCGAAGCGCCGCTGCTGCCGCTGGTCCCAGCCCAAGATCTTTATGGCGGCATCCTTTTTCACCGCGGAAGGTTCTGTCGCCTCCGTGGCTACCGGCATCTGCGCGCCAAGGAATGCGTGGCTGAACTGACCGCCGACGACGCGGGGACGTGGTTTGGTTCGTACTTGCCTGGCGAGTTCGTGTTGGGAGATCCCGCTGCGCGCGACGCCGCCCTCCACGCAGTGCAGGCCTGCATCCCTCACGCGCGGCTGTTGCCGGCCGGGGTCGACCGTTTGAGCCTATACCGGTTGACCTCTGGGCCACGGCGTGTTTGCGCCCGCCAGCAAGCGCGCCGAGGCGACGAGTTCGTCTACGATCTGGCGATCGGCGATGCCAGCGGCGAGATCCTCGAGGAATGGGCGGGCCTGCGGCTGCGCGCCGTGCAGCGCTTCCCGAAGCCGGCGACTTGGCCGGTGCCACTCCTGGGACCCTACCTCGAACGGCGCCTCGAAGAACTCTGGCCGGCTTCATCTGTGGCGGTGGCTCTCGAACCTCGACCCCCAGCCAACGAACCCGGCAGTCGCCAAACCGCCATGGCACGTGTCGTGGGTCCGGCCGTGCCGGTCTGGCGGCGCCCGGACGGACGCCCTGAAGTCACCCGAGGGCAGGCGGTGTCCGCGGCCTACACTGGCGCGTTGGCTTTGGTGGTGTCGGGCCCGGGCACACTCGCTTGCGACCTCGAGCCGGCAAACTCGCGGCCGACGGAATCGTGGCTCGGCCTGCTGGGGACGGCTTGGCTGCGCTTGGCCGAGCGGATTGCGGCCGAAGCGAAGGAAGGCTTCAACTGCGCCGCCACCCGCTTGTGGTGCGCCGGTGAATGTCTGAAGAAGATCGGCGCGGCCGTTCCCGGTCCGCTCCTCCTCGAACGTGTCCATGCGGATGGTTGGGTCCTGCTGCGGTCGGGGCAGGTGGACTTGGCGACTTACGTTGGAGCTCTCGCGGACCGCCGGGAGCCGGTCGTGGTTGGCTTCGCCACCGGGCGCGCCCCCATCGTGCCCAACTCGGCGCGGCATCCGGTCCAGGCCGCTGACGCTGATGTCGCGGAGCTGGTAGCGCCCTCGGCCTGAGCCTTTCCCCTTCGGTCTGGAGCTTCTCATCGGTCTGGACCTTCTCGCCTTCTCAATGGCTGCTGGCGGAGGGGGCCGGAGCGGGCCGGAGCGGGGGAGGGGGAGGGAGCAGAGCACACCCCACCCGCACCCGTCTCCACGACCCTATCGGGCGTCCCCCCTGCCCCTGCCCCTGCCCGGCCGCTGTCAACGACTTTATACCTGGCAGACAACCATCCGAGCTCAGGGGAGTTGTCAACTATTTTAAACCTGGCATACAGACGTCTGAACCCTCCGAGCTCCTGATGCAACGCAAGGCATTGTGCTCGCCAGGAGGAGGTTCGAGGAGTAGGAGTCGACGGAGTCATGCGCGCGTACGAGTACCGGCACCTGGTCAGCTTTGCGGAGACGAACCTGGTGGGGAACGTCTACTACGTGAACCACCTGAGCTGGCAAGGCCGCTGCCGCGAGCTGTTCTTGCGGGAGCATGCCCCTGAGGTCCTGGACGAGCTCGCCCGGGGCCTGAGCCTGGCCACGGTCCGGTGCGCCTGCGAATACCTGTGCGAGCTGTCGGCCTTTGACGAGGTGATCGTGCGCATGCGGCTGGCGGAGCAGGTGCAGAACCGGCTCACGCTCGGCTTCGAGTACTGGCGCCGGAAAGCCGGAGCGGAAGAGTTGGTGGCGCGTGGCGAACAGCAGGTGGCGTGTATGCGACGCGAAGGCGAGCGCCTGGTCCCAGTGCCCATCCCGACCTCCCTGCGGCGTGCGTTGGCCGAGTATGCCGCTTGATTCAGCGATCCAGGGTCGGATTTGGGCGGGGCAGTCCGAGGCGGACCGGGCGTGGGCGGCGGAGCGTTGCCGTCGGTGCAGGAAACTCAGTCAGTCAAGAAATCCACGCGGGCATTGAGGTCAGGAACCAGGTAGGCGTCCGGCTGAGCAAGGTCGACCTTAACCTGCAAGGTGCCCTTTTGGCGGTTGGCTTCTGGCGCGATCTCCGCGACGACGCCCGTGTACGACCGGTCCGGATAGGCCTCGGGCACCACGCGGCAAGGCTGCTGGAGGTGGACCTTGGGGGTGTCGAGTTCGTTCAGGTCAACCTCGACTTGGAGGTCGGTCAGGTCGGCCAGGGTCAACAAGAGGGTGCTGGGCCGCTGGGCGCCGCCAAAGCCTTGCGGGAGAACCAATTCCCCGACAGCCACGTGTTTCTCGAGCACGGTGGCGTCGCGAGGGGCATGGACGCTGCACCAGGAGTGGTGGAGCTCGGCGAGGGCGAGTTGGCCTTGGGCGATGGTGACTTCGGCTTGGGCAGCCGCTAGGGCGTGGAACGCGGTGTCGAGGGCGCGGTCACTCTCGACTTGGGTGCGGGTGAGTTCGAGTTGGCGTTGGTGGTTGGTGCGGGCGTGGGCCAGGTGGGCTTCTGCCAAGGCGAGGCGCCCCTGAGATTCGAGCAGCCGCGCTTGGTGTTCGGTGGCCTCGAGCCTGACCAGTAAGTCGCCTTGCTTGACCCGGTCGCCCTTGCGGACGCCGATCCAGTCGATGGTGCCGGGCAACCTTGCGCTGAGCTCGACACGTTCGCGCGGCACCAGGTAGCCCGTGGCGGTCAGGACGGTGGCCCCCGGGGCGCGGGCCGGGGCGGCGGTCGGCGTGGGAAGTGCTGGCGAGGTGGTGGCGGAGGCGGGAGCGTTCGTGCGAGTCGGGGTGGATGATAGGCGCGGGAGGTGGGGTCGCAGGGCGATCGCCGCGAGGCTCAGCAGGATCAGCAGAAGCCCCAGCAACAGCCACCCGAAGCTGCGCCCGCCGCCGCGCCGTTTGTCCGGCGGGATCGCCAGGCTCGCCGCGAGCCCGGCGGAGGTTGGGTTGCGGTCTTGATTGGGCATGGCCGCTGTCGGCCGATGTTAGGTTCGGCTGGGGGAGGCTAAGGCTCCCGGTCCGGGCGGGCAAGCCCACAGCGATGGGGCCGGGTGGTCAGCGCCCGCAGCAGTGCTTGTATTTCTTGCCGCTGCCGCAGGGACAAGGGTCGTTTCGGCCGACCTTAGGCGCGCTGCGGACCGGCTTAGCTTTGGCGAGTTCTTCGGCCGCCTCGGTGACCATGTCGCTGGGGCGTTTGCCGTCGCGGTTTTCTTTGGCGGTGGCGCCAGGGGCGGCGCCAAAGGCGCTGCTGGGTTGGTGGACGTTGCTTTGGGGCAAGTTCCGAAAGAACTGTTCGAAGGCCGTGAGGCTCGAGGCACTGCGGAAGCTGTTGTGGCAGATCTCGGTCTTGATGTTGACCATCAGCTCATCGAACATTTTGAAGGCTTCGACCTTGTACTCGATGAGGGGATCGCGTTGGCCGTAGGCGCGCAGGCCGATGCTGTTGCGGAGGCTGTCCATGTGGTAGAGGTGCTCCTGCCACAGGCGATCGATGGCGCTGAGGATGGTGTAACGTTCGATGGTCTTCAGCGCGTCCGGGTTCTCGAAGCTGATCTTGAGGTCGTAGATGTCGCGGACGCTCTTGCTGATGAACTGAACGACGGCGTACTGGGGGGCGCTCAGGCCGTCGAACAGGGAACCGGGCACGGGGATTTCCTGTCCCCGGTCGGCAACCTTAACCAGGTCGTCCTCGGGCAGACCGAGGGGGAAATTCAGGTTTACCCAATCGGCCAGGGCGCGCCGGTTCCACTCGCGGGGGTCCTGGTCCGCGGTGGTGAACTGGCGGACCTTATCGACGACGACCTCCTCCATGATGTCCATGAGGCGGTCGCGCACGTCGGCGGCGTGGATGATCTGGTTGCGGAAGCCGTAGACGACCTCGCGCTGTTTGTTCATCACGTCGTCGTACTCGAGGGTGCGCTTGCGGATCTGGAAGTTGTGCTGCTCGACGCGTTTTTGGGCCTGCTCGATCGACCGGTTGAGGAAGGGATGCTCGAGTTCCTGGCCTTCCTCGAGTCCGACGCGTTCCATGACCTTGACGATGCGATCGGAACCGAACAGGCGCATGAGGTCGTCCTCGAGCGAGATGAAGAAATGGGACGAGCCCGGGTCGCCTTGGCGCGCGCAACGGCCGCGGAGCTGGCGATCGATGCGGCGCGCCTCGTGGCGTTCGGTGCCGATGACATGGAGGCCGCCGGCGTCGGGCACGCCGGCCCCGAGTTTGATGTCGGTGCCCCGACCGGCCATGTTGGTGGCGATGGTGACGGAGCTGCGCTGGCCGGCTCGGGCGACGATTTCGGCCTCTTGCTGGTGGTATTTGGCGTTGAGGACGGAGTGGATGATGCCCACGCGTTTGAGGAGGCGGGCGAGGTGTTCACTGACCTCGACCGAGATGGTGCCGACCAGGATGGGGCGACCTTGGCCATTGACGTGTTGGATTTCTTTGACGACCGCTTCGAACTTCTCGCGTTTAGTCTTGTAGACGGTGTCGTGGGCGTCTTGGCGAACGCACGGCTTGTTGGTCGGGATCACCAGCACCGCTAGCTTGTAGATGTCGAAGAACTCGGACGCCTCCGTCTCGGCGGTGCCCGTCATGCCTGCCAGCTTCCGATACATCCGGAAGTAGTTTTGGATGGTGATGGTGGCCAGGGTTTGGGTCTCGCGCTCGATCTCGACGCTTTCCTTGGCTTCGACGGCCTGGTGGAGGCCATCGCTCCACCGCCGGCCGGTCATGAGGCGGCCGGTGTTCTCGTCCACGATGATGACTTTGTTGCCCTGCACGACGTATTGGACGTCTTTCTGATAGATGCAGTAGGCCTTGAGCAGTTGGGAAATGGCGTGGATGCGCTGGGCGCGAGCCTCGAAGTCGGCTTGGATCTTCGCCTTGGCCTCCATGCGCTTGCGCACGTCCGCCTCCGGACCGGTGTCGATCTCGTGGAAGGCGGTGATCAGGTCCGGCAACATGAACGCGTCCGGGTCTTTCGGGCTGAGGAAGCTGCGCCCTTTCTCGGTGAGATCCGCCTCGTGGCCTTTCTCGTCGATGGCGAAGAGGAGTTCTTCCTTCTCCGCGTAGAGGAGTTTCTTGGATTGGTCCGCGTGCAGTTCGAGTTCGGCCGCGTGCCGCAACTGCGCGTTGGCGGGCTCTTCGAGGACCCGCATGAGGTCGGGCGATTTCGGGTCCCCCAGCTTGACTCGGTAAAGCAGGAGGCCGATTTCGCGTCCGAGGTTTTCGCTATCGGTTGGGTTCGAGCCGTCTTCGGGTCGGAGTTTCTTAAGGAGTTCTTCGGCCTCGTTCAGGAACCGTTTGCAGAGCCGTTCTTGGGCGTGGACGATGGACTCGACCTGCGGTTTGAATTGGAGGTAAAGGTCGTTACCGGCGTTGATCACGGCCGGGCCGCTGATGATCAGCGGCGTGCGCGCTTCATCGATCAGGATCGAGTCCACCTCGTCGACGATCGCGTAGTAATGGCCGCGCTGGACCTGGTCCTCGAACCGGATGGCCATGCCGTTGTCGCGCAAGTAATCGAAGCCGAACTCGGCGTTGGTTCCGTAGGTGATGTCGCAGTAGTACTGTTGCCGGCGCACAGCGGGGGGCTGATCGTGAAGGATACAGCCAACCTTCAGCCCGAGGAAGGTGTAGACCGCGCCCATCCACTCGCTGTCGCGGGCGGCGAGGTAATCGTTGACGGTGACCACGTGGACGCCATTGCCGGCCAGGGCATTGAGGTAAACCGGCATGGTTGCGACGAGGGTCTTGCCTTCGCCGGTCGCCATTTCCGCGATCCGTCCCTTGTGCAGGGCCCAACCGCCGATGAGCTGGACGTCGAACGGGATCATGTCCCACGTGATCGTGTGGCCGCGCACGACGATTTGGGTCTTGCGATCGAACATGCGGCGGCAGGCGTTCTTGACTGCGGCGAAGGCCTCCGGCACGAGCTCGTCCAAGATCTGCTGCTCGAGGGTGTGGGCCTGGCGACGCTCGGCTTTGGCTTCCTCGGCGCGCAGTTCGGCCTCGAGTTCGTTGGCTTTCCGGAGTAGTTCGAGCACGCCGAGCCGCTGCCGCCCCTCCGCCACGCGCGCTTTGAGTTCTTCCGTCTTCGCCCGCAACTGCTCGTCGCTGAGGCCTTGGTACTCGTGCTCGAGCTGATTAATCCTCGGCACGATCATCCGCCGCAGGCGCTTAACCTCGCGGTCGTTCTTCGAGCCGATGACTTTCTTGATGATAATTCCTAACATGCCAACAACTCAGGTGGGGCGAACGTAAGGTAAGGGGGGGTGAGCGTCAAAGGGATTTCCCGAGGCCCCTTTGGGCTTGGGTTTTTCCGCCTGGCCTCACAGCATAGCGGGCGTTGCGCATGAGCACCAAGAAGCCCAAAGCCAAATCGCCCCCGGCCCGCAGCGGCCGGTTCGCCACCGGTCCAGCCGCCGCGGTGACTGGATTCTCGGAATCCGTCTCGTTCGATTGGCGGCTGTGGCGGCAGGACATTATCGGCTCGCTCGCCCACGCGGCGATGCTCCAACGGATCGGGATCCTCACCCGGCGCGAGTTCAAGGCGATCGACCGTGGCCTGAGCCAAATCGCCGCCGAGATCGCCGCGGGCCAGTTCCGCTGGCGACCCGAGCTCGAGGACGTTCACATGAATCTCGAGGCCGAGCTGACACGGCGCGTCCCGGCCGGCGCCAAGCTCCACACTGCACGCTCTCGCAACGACCAGGTGGCGGTCGATCTGCGACTGTGGTTGCGGGACGAGATCATCGCTTTAGACGCCGAGTTGGTCAGCTTGCTCCGGGCCTTGCTCGAGTTGGGCGCCGAAAACCAATCCGTCCTCCTGCCGGGGTACACCCATTTGCAGCGGGCCCAGCCGGTTTCCCTCGCCCACCACCTCCTGGCCTACCTCGAGATGCTCCAGCGCGACCGGGACCGCTTCGGCGAGTGTTTCGTGCGCGTCAATGTCTGCCCGTTGGGCAGCGGCGCCTTGGCTGGCTCGACCTTGCCGCTCGACCGGGAGTACGTGGCGCGTGCGCTCGGGTTTGTGGACACCCAAGGCCGACCGCGGCTCACCCAGAACTCGATGGATGCGGTGAGCGATCGCGATTTCGTCGTCGAGTTCTCTGCCCATGCCGCCTTGCTGGCCGTGCATCTAAGTCGGTTGGCGGAGGACCTGATCCTCTGGGCCACCGCGGAGTTCGGTTTTATCAAGATTGCCGATGCCTACACGACCGGGTCGAGCCTCATGCCGCAGAAGCGCAACCCGGACGTGGCCGAGCTGACGCGGGGCAAGGCTGGCCGGGTGATGGGGAACCTGGTGGCGCTTCTGACGTTGCTCAAGGGACTGCCCATGACCTACAACCGCGACCTGCAGGAGGACAAAGAACGCTTGTTCGACACGGCCGACACCGTGCGCGCCTGCGTGCGGCTCATGGCCGGCCTGATCACCCACACCAAGATCCAGCCCGCTACCTGCCGAGCGGCGGCTGCGGATCCGCAACTGCTGGCTACCGACTTGGTCGACCACCTGGTGAAGGCCGGGCTGCCCTTCCGGCAAGCCCACCACGCGGTCGGCCGTGCCGTGGCCTTGGCGGAGAAACTCTGCAAACCGTTGAGTCAACTTACGGCCGCCGAATGGCAGAAGGTTCATCCCCGGTTCGGACCCAGTGTGCCGCAGCTCTTCGACTTGGACCAGGCGATGTCACGACGCGCGCTGCCCGGTGCGCCGGGGCCGGACCAAGTCCAGCAGCAACTGGCCCGCTGGCAGAAACTGCTCGGTTGAACCGGGCGGCCCACCGCCTCTCGCCAAGCCCCGCTTTCGGTCCAGCCTTTCCCCTTCCCTTTTCGCGTCGTTCGCGTCGCTTCGCGGGCTCCCTCTGCCTGTCCGCGAAACACGCGAAATACGCTCAAGCAAAGAACCTACCGCCCCGGCTACCGATGAGAGGTCGGGATAGACGACACATTGCAGGTAGGGCGCGACCGCTGGGCGCGCCGAACCAGCCAGGTCACCGGGCCTGAACGGCCGGCCCGGCGGTCCGGCCCTACCTCTAGCTGGCGGTTCATGAGGAGCGTTGACGCCAAGGTGGTCGGCGCTCATCGGGGCCATACACCGGTAGATGGCATGAAAGCTGGGCGCGCCGAACAAGCCAGGTCACCGGGCCCGAACGGCCGGCCCGGCGGTCCGGCCCTACCTCTAGCTGGCGGTTCATGAGGATCGTTGACGCCAAGGTGGTCGGCACTCATCGGGGCCATACACCGGTGGGGCGCGCAGCGGACTGCGCGCCCTACCGCCGAGTTGTAGTCCATCTCAGTGACTCATCAGTAAGCTGAGCTGGTCTGTTCCAGTTCCGCGAGGCGTGTGGCGGCGGCTTCCCACTCGGCGGTGAGGCGGTCCAACTCGCTGACGACCTCCCGCGTCTCACGGGTGAGTTCTAGGGTGCGCCGGGTTTGCTCATAGGTCTGTGGGTTCTCGAGCGCTGCGGTGAGATCGGCCTGGCGGGTCTCGAGCGCGGCGATCTGCTCCTCGAAACGGTCTACGACCTCGCGCGCGGCGCGCAACTCGCGCGAGCGCGCCTGGCGACGCTCGGCGGCGAGCCGCTTTTGTTCGCTACGCTCGCGGGCGGGGCGGGTTTCGTTGGCGTTTGGGGGCCGGTCGCCAGCGGAGGCGTCGGTCGCGGCGGCGGCGGCGCGTTGGGCGGAGGTCTTGTCCAGATAATACTGGTAGCCGCCCGGGAAGTGCGTCAGGCGACCGTCTTGAACGTGAACGACGCCGTTGGCCAACTCGCGGATGAAGTACACGTCATGACTGATGAAGACCAAGGTGCCGGCGAATTGCTGGAGTGCGCCAAGCAAGGCCTCGACACTCGCCAAGTCGAGGTGTGTGGTGGGCTCGTCCATCAGGAGCAGGTTGGGCGGGTCCACAAGCAGTTTGACCAGAGCGAGCCGGCTCTTCTCGCCCCCGCTCAAGACGCGCACGGGCTTGAAGACATCGTCGCCCCGAAACAGAAACGCGCCTAAGACCGACCGGATGAAGGTCTCGGTGAGGAGTTGCGGGGTGTCACTGGCTTCCTCGAGCACGGTACGGTCGGGGTGCAGCCGCTCGACGCGGTTCTGGGAGTAATAGCCGGCCTTGACGTGGTATCCGAGCCGCCGCTCCCCGGCCTGGGGGATCGCCACTCCGGCTAGGAGCTTGAGCAATGTGGATTTACCCGCGCCATTCGGGCCCACCAGCACCAGCCGCTGGCCGCGCTCGACCTCGAAGTTCAAGCCCTCGTACACCGGCACCGCATCGTATGCAAACCGCACTCGATCGAGCGCGACCGCCCGCTGACCGCTCCGCTGCGGCTGGGGAAAGGCGAAGTCGAGGGTCGCTTCGGCGCCGGCGGGCGCCTCGAGCCGTTCCATCCGCTCGATCTGTTTGAGCTTGCTCTGAGCCTGGGCGGCCTTGGTGTTCTTGGCCCGGAACCGATCGACGAAGGTCTGGAGCCGGGCGATCTGGCGCTGTTGGTTCTTCCAGGCGGCCAGCAGTTGCGCCTCGTTGGCCGTGCGTTGGGACAGATAATCGTCGTAGTTGCCGCGGTAGCGGAACAAGCGCCCTTGCCGCAGCTCGAGGACGGTGGTGACCAGTTGATTCAGGAACTCGCGATCGTGCGAGATCATCAGGATGGCACCCGGGTAACCTCGCAGATACTCCTGGAACCAGAGCAGGGCTTCGAGATCCAGGTGATTCGTGGGCTCGTCCAGCATCAAAAGGTCCGGTGTCTGCACCAGTAAGCGAGCCAGATGCGCCCGCATCGCCCAGCCGCCGCTGAGCTCGGCCGCCGGCCGATGATAGTCCGTCTCGCGAAACGCCAGCCCGGCCAAGATCTGCTTGGCCCGCGCTTCGACGGCATAACCTCCCAACTCCTCGAAGCGGAACTGGGCCTCGCGGAACTCGGCCGATTCGCGATCGTGACCCGCGGCGCAAGTCTCGAGGCGCCGCCGGAGTTGGTCGAGCTCCGGAGTGATCGCGGTGGCCAGTCCGAGCACGGTCTCGCCCCCGACCGGCGCGCTCTCTTGCGGCAGGTGCCCGACGGTCACCCCGCGCTGGCGCGTGATCTCGCCGGTGTCCGGCTCGGTGCGGCCCAAAATCAGGGCGAAGAGGGTGGACTTGCCAGCCCCATTCGGCCCCACCAAGCCCATGCGGTCCCCGCGGTTAATGGAGAACGAAACGCCGGCGAACAAGGTGCGTCCGGCGTAAGCCTTGCTGAGCTCGGAGAGCGAGAACATGCGCCGGCCATAGTGGCGAAGGGTGAACCGGGGCGGCAAGATACTCTTTGCGCGTGGCAATCGGCCACCGGTAAGGTGGTCGGGTGTCTGGGTTGGACCGCGCGACCGTCACTTACCGGCTCGAGCAGCAACGCGCCGTGGCCAACGGCATTCTCGAGGCGGCCGGGAGCACCTTTCTGCTCTTGATCGCCGTCAAGTGGTTCGCCGCCGGGGCCACGGCCAAGGCCTTCGTGGCCACCGGCGGCAGCGTGGGCCTGTTGTTGACCCCGATCGTGGTGTCCCGCGTGGCGGCCCTGGGCTGGCCGGTGGCCCAGGCGGCCTCGCGGTTGGCGGCGCTGGGGGCGTTGACGTTCGTGGTGATGCGGTTGGCGCCGAGTTTGCCCGTCTACGTGATCGGCAGTGTGATCACGATGGCGGCGGCCTCGTCCGCCGTGCCGCTCCTGACGCAAATCTACCAGGAGAACTATCCGGAAAAGCAGCGGGGCCGCCTCTTCGCCCGCGCGGTCATGATCCGCATCGGCACGGTTGCCGTGTTCAGCGAGGGGGCGGGCCGATTGCTGTCGCACGACCTGCAACATTTCCAGTGGCTGTTGGTGATCTTCGCGGTCGCATTTGCTTTCCTGAGCTTCTGCCTGGCCCGCTACCCCTCCCAACCGCTCCATAACGAAGGCGGATCGAACCCGTTCCGCGCGATGCGTTTCGTGCGGGCGGACCGGCTCTTCCGCCACACCTTGATCTGCTGGATGTTGATGGGCTTCGCCAACCTCATGATGCTCCCCCTGCGCGTCGAGTACCTGGCCAACCCGAAGTATGGGTTGGCCCTGGACGCCAGCCAGGTGGCGCTCTTCACCGGCGTGATCCCCAACCTAGCCCGACTCCCGATGAGCCAGGTGTGGGGTTGGCTGTTCGACCGGATGAACTTCTTCCTCCTGCGCGTGATTCTGAATGTCGGTTTTGGCCTCGGTATCCTGACCTTCTTCCTGAGCGACTCCTTCGAAGGACTACTCGCCGGGGCCATCATCTTCGGTGTCTCGAGCGCCGGCGGGGACGTCGCGTGGGGCCTTTGGGTCACGAAACTCGCGCCGCCGGAGCGCGTGGCCGACTACATGTCCGTCCACACCTTCTTCACGGGCACCCGCGGCGTGGTCGCGCCTCTGGTGGCTTTCCACCTGGTCAACCAACTTTCGGTGGCAACGCTGGGCGCCCTCAGCACCGGCCTCATCGTCCTCTCGAGCCTCTTGCTCCTGCCCGAGATCCGACGCGCGCCCGGTGTCCGACCCGGTGGCGTCCTGACCGAAGAAGTGTCGGAGTAGGTCTGTCGACCGCGGTCGGGCAGAAGCCAGCGCCGCAACCGCAGCAAGCCTGCCCCGCGATCAACGCCTTCAAACCGCTCACTCAGTTCTGCCCTCCATGTTTCTGCCCTCCCATGTTTCTGCCATCAACCCGATGGGGCTGCCTGGCCCTCTCCCCGCGCGGGCAACCACAGCCTGTCGGCTGGGCATGCCCAACCGGCTTGCCTCTAGGGCAGAAAAATGGAGGGGCAGAAAAATACCCAGCCTCTTTGCTGACACATCGCGTTCTCTGCCATCCGCCCGCCGCACCCATGCCGCGCCGAACGACAGGACTGAGCCAGAGCCGCCTCGCCGTGAAGACGCGCTCGCCCCCTGACAACCAGGGCGCGTCGCCGAAGCCTGCGACCCTCGAACTGCAAAGCGGGGCGGCTGTTCGTGCTGAGTTATCGCCTTGTCATCGGTGGACTCAGATCACCGATGGATTCCCCTCCGTGACACCCGAATTGCCAAGCCGCGTGGCGGGGTCGATACTCGGTGGTGCGCCAGGTTCGGCTCGTCGACTCCAGATTGAGTCTAGCGCCACGGCAGCATGATCCTGAAGCCATCTCAGCTTCGCGTTCGTCAATACCCACTCCAGAAAAGTGGTGACCGCATTGGCTTGGACCGGATTCAGCAAGTTGAGCATGTTGCCCCCGCGTAGGGGATCTTCTAGGTAGTAGATCAGGAACTCCGCTGAGACATAGCGGGATACAGCCTCTGTCCGGATGACCCAGCTCATATATGCAGGAAGGTAATAGACAAAGTCCTGTGTCGACAGGAAGACGAATGGCGCAGAGCACCTGTCCAGCAAATCGTCGGGTATCTCCCACCATTGCTGATCATCTTCCGCAAACCGCGAGCGCTCAGTTTGATCGTCTTCAACTTCCGCATCTGCCATCGTCCGACTAGGCTTTGGCAAATCCGCAAACGCATCTCGGATCTGGTGCAAAAGTGACTCCGATGTCATAGCGCTGAACAAACTCACCGACCGCCGCCGAGCGTGCCGAAACACCGGCAGCCAATTCGGCGTCCGGGCATCCCACCACGCGTGCCAGAGCCGAGGCTCGCGGCGGCTCCGTGCAGCGGTTGGTTCGGCCCTTCCCGCTCAATAGTCAACTTCGTGTCTCTCAAGGCTTCCATCCGGTCTGAAGAACAGCCGGACAATCGGTGCTCGCGGGCCCCCTGATTACACCCAGAGCGTGTCCACCTGCGCGCCAGCATTCGTACCTAAGCCAACATGCGATGGACTCCCGAGCAATTGGCGGACGTCGTTTGTTTTGCTCCCGGGGGCCAATGAACGCAAACGCACCATAGGAAACGGAGGGCGCTCGAGCTCGGCCTTGTGCGTCATTTCGAACACGATGAACCCCAGTGCGGGGATCACGACGATACCCACGAAGACGCAGATGAGTGGACCAAGCAATCGTCTCATGGGGCCTCAGCGCGTCGCCGCCGAACGATGAAGCCAGCCATGCCGGGCCGGGCTGCTGGCGCTCGATTGAAACGGAGGCGCTCTCCCGGCATGGGCTGGGCTGACTGGCGATGCGAGATTCGAGATCTCATACAGGCTTTCTGTACCAAATGCGTGAGAAGACCCACCAGAGACACACGGCAATTGCCGCAGGGAAAAGCGTGGCGATGAGCACCAACCACAACTCGCCAGTCTCGCGGAAGAAATCTGCCAGCCGCAGCATCGAGTATGAGCAATGGAGTGCGAGACCCGTAGCCGCGGCAGCAAGAACGCCTATTGCCCAAAGCCCTAGTTGGCGTCTGCGCTCCGTCGAAAGCATCTGATAGCCCAGGAGGAGAGGCGTACCCACCAAAACGATCCCGCATAATACCAGCAGGCGCGCCCAATCCTCGGCGAAATAGCGGAAGCCCTCTGTCACGAATATCCAGTCGTAAACCGACCACAGAACGGCCGCGGCGATGACGGCCCATGCGAGGACGAGCTGGCGACGTGGTTTACGCATAGCGTCCGAGCTCATCGCAGCCGTCCCGCAATGCGGGACGGGGCGGCGGTTCGGTGCAGCGATTGGGGCGGCGATCGATCATCTAATGTGCCCCAGGAA
>VHCO01000149.1 GCA_016871715.1 Verrucomicrobiota bacterium | reverse complement strand
GAGGTGGGACAAGGGTTTTCTGCTTCCTACGCCTTCCTCCCTGGAAAGGAAATCTCTCCGCCCGTCACCCAGGTGGGTCACTTCTCATGAGCACACCCGGGTCAGTTCTCGTGAGCGCTAACGCCCCGAGCCAGGCACACTCCAGCCATCTCGAAAAAGCAAATGCCTATGAGTTTATATGCCGTGAATGTGAAGATGTTCCAAGTATTCTTTCGGTTCGCGCCGCTGGCGGCGACGGGGTTGGTCCTTATTCAACCGCCGCCTGCTTGCGGGCAAGGCGGCGCCCCGGGCCCGCAGGCTTTCCTGGACCGCCCCCAACTGGTGGCCGCGTCTGTCACCAACTGGACTCCCCGCTTTGTCACCAACCTGATCGAAGTCCGCATGCCTCAAAATCTGTACGTGGACGAGTACCGCACGAATTGGTTCACCCAACGTGTCACCAATATCAACTGGTTCACGCTCTACGCCACCAACGTCTTCGAGGTTTTTCAGACCAACCGGATCGTCCGCACCCAGACAAACGAGGTCGTCTTCGAGCGCATAACGACCAATCAGGTGCTCGTTTATCACACGAACTTCATTCCGGCCTACCAGACAAACTTTATCTCGGCGTACCAGACCAACTTTACCCCGGCCTACCAAACCAACTTGAAAACGCTCACCCTGACCAACTGGGAAACCGTGTTGGTGATGAAAACCAACTGGGTGAAGCAGCTCGTCACCAACGTCGTGGAGATCGAAATGCCCGTTCCGGTCGCGGCTGCGCCCATCGCCGCCGCCGCCTCGCCGCCGGCCCAACGAGAAACCAAACCCGAAGCCATCCCCGCTACGGTGACGCCGGCTGCGGCATTGCCCGGTTTGACCTTTGAATTGATGAACACCGCCGGCACGTCCCGCAACAACCAGGTGGAAGTTCAAATGAGCTTGCGGGCCGACGGCAACCCCGCCGCGCCGCTGCCGGTCGAAGAGTGGCGGGTGGAACGGGTGGACCGCGCCGTGCTGGTTTTTGGCCAACGGCCGGAATTCAAGGGCCTCCTGCCGCCCGGGACCTACAAGATCACCGCCAAAGTCCGGCCCGACGAGAAAGGCCCGCTCCTCACCGCGCGCAGCCAGACGGAAATCAGCCTCACCGGGGTCAGTCAAAAAATCCCCGCCAGCGTAACGGCCCCGCGATAGCTCACTTTCCGGCGTCGCGCGGCCGAGCATCACGACCGAAAATCATCCCAGGCTGTCCAGGTAGCTTTGCAGCAGTATCGCCGCCGCCGTTTTGTCCACCTTCTCTTTGCGCTTCTCCCGGCGGACGTTGCCTTGAATCAAGCACCGCTGCGCCTGAACCGTGGTGAGCCGTTCGTCCAGCGTTTTGATGGGGATTGTGATTGCGTCTTTCAACACGGCCACGAACTCCTGCACCTTGAGCGCCGCCGGCCCGCAACTGCCGTCCATGTTCCGCGGCATCCCGATGACGATGAGTTCGATCTCCTTCTCACGGATGATCTCCTTGAGCCGCGCCAAGAAATCCGCGAACGGCTCGGCGGGAATGTATTCGAGCGGCGACGCGATCATTTTCATTTCGTCGCTCACCGCGACGCCGATGCGTTTCGTTCCGTGGTCGAGGGCAAGGATTCTCATGTTTGCCTGCGTTGACGGTCCCGTGCCAGCACGGCGACGAGAAGTTCATCGGCAACGAAGAAGTTCGTATTTCGCAACTTGGCAAGAGCGACGGGAAGTTCAAACAAGCCTTTTTCTGCCGCGCGCTCAAGGAGACCAATCGTGCCAATGACCGCCAGGCCGCGCTTGCGAGCTTCGGCACGTCCGTCCAAGTCGTCCATCAGGACGCCCGCGGCCTTGATCTGCAACGCGAGATGCAGCGCTTCCGCTTCGCCACGATTCAAGCCCGGGATCGGCTGAGGCTGATTTACGTGTTCGACCTGCAACCATGGCTTTGCCACGGCCATCCAGTCTTTCATCTTCAGCGGAGTGTCGGTGTGCTGTAATTCATTGCGCACCCCGATGGGTATCACGACCCGCTCAAACAACCCGGGCAGAATCTCCACGCAATCAATGAGGATCAAATAATGAAGCGGGCCGGCATCGGCAACGACGACGCTGCTCATTTCTTCTCGACGCGACGGAGCGCGGCCAGATCAGCGGCAAACTCCTCTGCGGCTGACGGTCGGAAAGCCTGAGCCGTCTTGAGAAACGCGTCGGTCTGCCACCGGTCCAATTGCAAAATTTCACCCGCTTGCGCGTGGGTAATCCTCCCCGCGCGATACGCCTGCGCCACCAGCGCCTCCAAAGTCCGGCGCGGCAGCTCGGCGGGTTCGTCGCCCAATGCCTTGAGCAGCGGGTCGGGCAGTGAAATTTCAATCGTAGCGGACATTGCAATTGCTGTGGGAATCTGCCACTGGAACTGAGTCGAAACAAGCGCACAATTTGTTGCTTACCGCAACGCCGATGCGTTTCGTTCCGTGATCAAGGGCGAGGATGCGCCTGCTTTTCAAAATTGATTCCCAGCTTTTTGGCCGCCTCGGGGTCAATTTGCCATAGCGACACAGAAGCGCGATACGCGGTCATGCGCTCCGAATGATGCAATAACTCCACCAAATTGCTCCAGGCAGGTTTGGCATCCCTCCCGAAACGGCCCAACGCCGAGATGGCGCTTTCGCGCAGCCTCCAGTCGGATGACGCTGCACACTCCATCAACGGTTCGATGCAAAGAGCCGGCTGGCTATGGATTCCCGACAGAGCGATCACAATATCGTTTCTTACCCGCTCATTTCGATTCGTTCTCAAAGTCTCTACAAGTCGCGGCACCGCCGCCGCAGCGTTGGTGCCCAGAAAAGCCAGGACTAATCCATGGTCCTGCCAGGTTTCTTCGTCGGCATTGCCGTTCAGTGGCTCCATGAAAGACTCCACGGATTCGCCACGGATTTTGACCAGAGCGGCTCGAGCGTGCCAACGACACTCGTCGGTGCTCCAGGACTGATACTCGGATTTCCAAATGTTTTCCAAATGTGGCACGGCGGGGAGCGCGTCCGAGCCCAATTCCCCGAGTAGTCGGGCCGCGCTGATTCGCACTTGTTCGATGGATTCGTCGGTGGACAGGCGAAATCGTTCGGCGACCTTGGGAAAACGCTCCCGAACGAGGCGCTGCAGTGGGGAAGGTTCGAATGACAGTCGCTGGATCAGCAGTGGAACGGCTTGCGCCTTCCTCGCCCGAAGAGCAGCGACGCGCTCGCTATGATTGACGCGGCGGGATTCGATCCAGTCGTTAAGCGACCTCCCTTGATAGCGCGGTTCCAGCGCCCAAGGCAGCACGATCACGATCAGGAGGACAACGCCAATCAACAACAGCCCGATCACTACTGGTTTGGTCAAATGAATTGGTGTTCTTCGCATGGCTAAAAAGTCTTCATCACGCCGGCTGCGGCCTTTAGTGTCCACTCGAGGTCCGCTTCGCTGTGCGCCGTGGAAATGAAACCCGCTTCAAATTGCGACGGCGCGAGATACACGCCCGCGTCCAACATGCCGTGGAAGAATTTCTTAAAGCGTTCGCGGTCGGATTTCATCGCGTCGGCGAGATTCCAGACCGGTTCGCCGGTGAAGTAGCCACAGAACATCGAGCCGCAACGGTTGAACGTCACCGGCACGCCGGCGGATTTGGCGGCGTCTTTCATTCCCGCTTCCAGTCGCGCGCCGAGGAGTTCGAGGCGTCGGTAGGGCGGGCAGTCCTCTGCCCGCCGCGGCGCGATGAGGACATTGCGCCCTACCAGTTCTTGCATATTCGCAATCCCCGCTGCCATTGCCAGCGGATTGCCGCTCAATGTTCCCGCCTGATACACCGGACCGAGCGGCGCGAGATGATCCATGATGTCCGCGCGTCCGCCGAACGCGCCCACTGGCAGCCCGCCGCCGATGATTTTGCCAAACGTCGAAATATCCGGCGTGATGCCGAAGCGTTCCTGCGCTCCGCCCGGCGCGAGCCGGAAGCCAGTCATCACTTCATCGAAAATGAGCAGCGCGCCGTTTTCCTGAGTGATCTTGCGGAGAAATTCCAGATAGCCCGGCTTGGGCAGATACAAACCCGCGTTGCCCGGCACCGGCTCGACAATGATGCACGCAATTTCGTTCTTGTTCGCGGCAAAGGCGGCTTTCACCGGCTCGGTTTCATTGAAGGGAAGGACGATGGTGTGCTTGGCAAAATCCGCGGGCACGCCGGCGCTGTCGGGATTGCCGAAGGTGAGCGCGCCGCTGCCGGCTTTGACGAGCAGCGAATCGCCATGGCCGTGGTAGCAGCCGTCGAACTTGATGATCTTGTCGCGTTTCGTGAAACCGCGCGCGAGGCGGATGGCGCTCATGCACGCTTCCGTGCCGGAATTGGTCATGCGCACTTTCGCCACGCTGGGCACGAGCGAACAGATGAGCTTCGCCATCGTGACCTCGAATGGATTCGGGATGCCAAAGCTCGTCCCGTGGTCGGCGGCGGTTTTGACGGCGGCGATGATTTTCGGATGCGCGTGGCCGAGAATCGCCGGCCCCCACGTGCCGACGTAATCAATGTAATCGTTGCCGTCCACATCCCACACGCGGCAGCCCTTGGCTTTGTTGACGAAAAATGGCTTCCCGCCCACGGCGCGAAACGCCCGCACGGGCGAATTCACCCCGCCCGGAATATAATCGAGCGCCTCGGCAAACAGCGCCTCAGACTTGGCCCGCAAAATCATTGGCTCAGGATAGCGAGACGCGCTGAAACGTTAAATCGTTAAATCGTTCGCTGCCGGTTCGAAAGTTGCCGTTCGTATGAGTTTATATGCCGCCTGGGGGCAAAGAACGGTGGTCCGACATTCCCAACGGACACGAGCTCTACAACGTCGGGCACCTTTATGAAGCCGCGATTGCCTACTACGAGGCGACCGGCAAACGGCGACTGCTCGACGTCGCCCTCAAGAACGCAAACCTCATCTGCGCGACGTTCGGCCCCGGCCAACGCACCGACCCGCCCGGCCACCAGCAGATCGAGATCGGCCTGGCCCGGCTTTATCGCGTTACGGGCGAGGAGAAGTACCTGCGCCAGGCGAAGTTCTTCCTCGATGCACGCGGCCGGCGCGAAGGGCGCGCGCATTTGTACGGCGAGTATTCCCAAGACCACAAACCCGTGGTCGAACAGGAGGAAGCCGTCGGCCATGCCGTGCGGGCGGCGTATATGTACACCGGCATGGCGGATGTGGCGGCGCTCACAGGGGCGCCAGCCTACGTGCAGGCGATCCGCCGCATTTGGGACGACGTGGTCAATCGCAAGCTCTATGTGACGGGCGGCTTGGGCGCGGCCGGTGGGCACGAGGGTTTCGGCGCCGAGTACTTCCTCCCTAACCGGACCGCTTACTGCGAGACCTGCGCCTCGGTGGCCAGCGCCATGTGGAACCACCGCATGTTTCTCTGGACCGGCGAGAGCCGGTTCATGGACTTGGTCGAGCAAGTGCTTTACAACGCCTTTTTGTCGGGCATCTCGATGGCCGGCGAGAGCTTCTTTTACCCGAATCGGCTCGAGTCCTTCCGCGGCGAACGCCGGCAGCCGTGGTTTGCCTGCGCGTGTTGCCCGGCGAACATCGTGCGGTTTGTCCCCTCGATTCCTGGCTACGCTTACGCCAACACAGCCGACACGGTGTTCGTGAACTTGTTCATCGGCAGCGAAGCCAAACTCGACCTCGGTGGCACCGCGGTGCTCATTCGCCAGCGGACCCGCTACCCGTGGGATGGTCGGATCCAGCTCACCCTCCAACCAGCGAGCGCCAAGGAGTTCACCCTCAAGGTGCGCTTGCCCGCCTGGCTGGGCGATCGGCCGGTGCCAGGGACCCTGTATGCCTACCTGGGTGCCCAGCCGGACGCAGCCTCGACCATCGGCGCCGTCACCCTCAACGGCCAGGCTTTCCCAGGCGGAACCGCGGTTGACGGCTACCTGACCCTGCAGCGTCCGTGGAAGGCTGGCGACACGGTCGAACTGGAACTGCCCATGCCGGTGCGCCGCGTGGTGGCCAGCGAGCGGGTCGAGGCCAACCGCGGTCGCGTCGCGGTCCAACGCGGGCCACTGGTCTACTGTGCGGAGGGGTTAGACCAGCCGGACCCGCGGGTCCAGTACCTTCGGCTCCCGGATACGGCCGCGCTCGCCGCGCAGGCACGGCCAGAGTTGCTCGGCGGCGTGACGGTGGTTCGGGGCCAAGCCGGTCTCGTCGCCCGAGAGCGGGACGGCGGCAAACAGTCGGAACCGCTGCAGGACTTGACGCTGATTCCCTATTACGCCCAGGCGCATCGGGAACGGACTCCCATGACGGTGTGGTTGGCGCGCGAATTTGAGCGCGCGCGGGCGTTGCCGGCCCCGACGCTAGCCTACACCAGCCAGGTCAAGGCCTCGCGCGGCACGGATCTCGAAGCGCTCAACGATCAGCTCTCCGCCAACTCCTCCGACGACCATACCAACCCCTTCTTCCACTGGTGGCCGCGGCGGGCCAACCAGGAATGGGTCGAGTACCACTTCCCCCAACCGGCGCGGGTGTTCGCCGTCGAGGTATACTGGCTTGATGACCGCGGCGGCTGTCGTTTGCCGAAGGGGTGGCGATTGCTTGCCCGCGTGGGCGGCGAGTGGGTGGCGGTCTCGAACCCTAGTGGCTACGGCGTCGTGGGCGACCGATTCAACGTCTGCAATTTCGACCCGGTCGAGACCGTGGCCCTGCGGCTCGAGGTCGACATGCCCGAGCGTGCAGCCGCGGGTATCCACGAGTGGGTAGTTCGCGGCGAGACCCTCAACGGGGCCCGGCCGGACTGAGGTTTGGCCTCAGGCCCCAGGACCGCGCGCCGACAGCCGTTCTGCGCATGCGCACCTCGAGAGGCGCGGGTTCTCAGCTAATCTCCCAGCCTTGCCGGTATTGCCCCTTTAGATACTGAGCGGCTGCGGGTGCGTTGGTGGCCTGCATTCGGTCGGCGTCCCAGTCGAGCTTCTTGCCGGTGCGCAACGCCACCGGGCCGAGCAGGACCAGTTCGGTGAGGCGCGCGCCATACTCGAAGTTGCTGCTGGCGGGTGGGCCACCTTTGCAGGCGTCCAGCCAGTCGCGGTGGTGGCCTTTGACGCGCGGGAGGGTCTTGGGCGGGCGCTGGTACGAATCCAGGAGGCTTAAAGGCAGCAGGGTGGGATCACCGGCCCAACCCGGGCACATGATCTTGCCCTTATCTCCGACGAACAAGATGCCGTTGCCGCCGCCGCCGAAGGTGAGGTTCTCCTCGACCTCGGCCGGGCGGGGCGGTTGCAGGCCGCCATCGTACCACTTGAGCGTCAAGGCGGGGTGGCGTCCCCGCGGGCCGAACGTGTAGGTGTAGAGGGTGCCGAGGGGCGCCATCTCCGGGTCCAGGCCGCCGGCGCAGGTGGCCTCGATGGTGGCCGGCCGAGCGAGGTCCAGCGCCATGAACGCGGGATCGAGGTTGTGGCAGGCCATGTCGCCAATGGGCGCGGTGCCGAACGCCCAGAAATCGCGCCAGGTGACCGGCGTGTAGGCTGGGTGGTACGGGCGCGGCTCGCGAGGCCCCAGCCAGAGATCCCAATGGACTTCCGGGGGCACCGGCGGCGTGTCGGAGGGACGGCCCGAGAGGTGTTTGCCCCAGCGGCCGGCTCCACTCCAGGCGTGCACCTCGCGCACTGCCCCGATGGCACCGTCCCAGATCCATTCGCAGGTGCTACGGATGGCGTCGCCCGAGTGACCTTGATTGCCCATTTGGGTGGCCACGCCGGTTTCTTTGGCGACCTGGGCGACCTGACGAGCTTCCCAGACACTGTGAGTTAAGGGCTTTTCACAGTAGACATGTTTGCCCAGCCGCATGGCGGCAATTGCGATGAGGGCGTGCAGGTGATCGGGCGTGGCGCACACGATGGCGTCGATGTCGCGTTCGCGCTCGAACATCGCGCGAAAATCTTCGTACTCGCGACAGCGATAGTTGGGGGTCTGGGCGGCGTAGCGCTGCTCGATTTCCGCTCGCACGGGTTTGCGGCCGGCCACACCCCGGTAGTAGAACGCCTCGAGGTTGTGGTGCTCGATCGGGTCGGCCACCGCAACGATCTGGGCGTCCGGTTCGTTGAACAGCGCCCGCACATTGGTCCGGCCTTGGCCGCCAGCCCCCACCAAGGCCAGGTTCACTTTCGCGCTCGGGGCGACGAACTTCGGTCCGCCCAGGACATGCCGGGGGACCAGCGTGAGGGCTGTAATCGCGGTGGCGGTCGCGCGCAGGAAATGGCGGCGTTTGACGGGTGGAATCGAGGGTCGGGTCTTCATGTTGGTTCGCTCTCGAACAGTGCGCCAGAGCGCCGCAGGCCGCAAGGCTGAACCCGGCGTCGATCCCTCGCGCGTCAATCTGCCGATAGAATCCGACCTGCGGCCATGCGGATCACCCGCGTCGCAAAGGCGTCCGCCGCCGCGCCATGCGTGACCACGACCACCGTCCCGCCGGTCTGCTGGAACGACTGCAGATGACGGAAGACCTCGTGGCTATTGTCCGGATCGAGGTTGCCCGTGGGTTCGTCGGCCAAGATCAACTCGGGTTCGTTGAGCAGCGCGCGCGCGACGGCGGTGCGTTGGCGTTCACCGGCGCTGAGCGCGGCGGGCCGATGTTCGAGGCGATCGCCTAGGCCGAGCCGGGTGAGCAGGTCCCGCGCCCGCGTGCGCGCGGCCGGCGACGGCGGCGCTGGCCGAGCGAGCAAGACATTCTCGAGCACGTTCAGGTAGGGGACCAGGTGGAACATCTGAAAGACAAAGCCGAGGTGCCGCGCGCGAAACTGGGCGCGCTCGGCCGAGCTCAGAGCGTAGAGGTCTTGGCCGCGGACCACCACCGAACCGTTGACCGGGCGGAGCATGGCGCCCAAGGTGAGGAGCAGCGTGGTCTTGCCACAACCGCTCGGTCCGCGCACGACGAGGAAATCGCCGGCGGCCACGCTCAACTCGAGGTTGTCCAGGGCGCGAACTTCGCGGTCCTTAACGCGGAAACGTTGGGTGAGATGGGTGCAGCGTATCACGGGTCCTAGTTGTCTCGCAGGACCACCGCGGGGTCCAGACTCACGGCGCGCATGGCGGGGAGGAAGCTGGCCAGGGCGGCAAAGGCCGGGGCCGCCACGCAAGCGTAGAAGAGCCAACGCGGCTCAGCCACGATCGCAGGGGCGGTGATTTGGAAGATACGCGGGCCGAACTCGAGCGCCAGGGTCGTCCCCGCCGCCCAGCCCAGCGCGCCGCCGGCCAGACCGACCAGGACAGCTTTGCCGAGGAACAGGCCGCCGATGCGGCCCGGGCTATGGCCAAGAGCGCGGAGCAAACCGATCTCCGTCCGGCGCTCCTGGACGTTGAGCACGGCCAGCACCGCCAGCCAGGCGCCCCCCAACACCAGGATCAGGGGCGACATGACTGCGAAATACCGGTCGACAGTCTGCCGCTGGCGGGCGCGCGCGTCGGCGATGGTCCGCAACTGGATGGCTTTAGTGTCGGGCAAGGCCCGATCGAGCTCCGCGCGGATCACCTTCAGCGGGTCTTGGTCCGCGGTGAGGCATAGGCAGTCGATTGCCTGGATCTCGTTGATCAGGCCCGCGCGCCCGAGGATGGCTTGGGCATCGGGCAGCGCGGTGTACACGCGCATGTCTTCCTCGGTGCCAGTCTCGGCCAGGCAGCGCGTCACCTGGTACGGCCGTTGGGCCAGGGTGAATGTGCCGCCCGGCTTGAGATTGAAGGCCCGGGCCACCTCGAACCCGACCACCACCGTGCCGGGTTTGACCTGGTAGCCCATGGGGCGTTGGCGTTGCTCGGGCGCGGTGATCGCCGCCGCGAGCCCTGTCAGCAGGACTTCCCGGTCGGCTACCGGGTACCATTGCTGCAGGGTCGCCACCAGGTGGTTAAAGGTGATGAAGACCCGCTCGTACTGGGCCAGGCGCTGCACCCATGCCTCCGGCATGGTCAGGTCCGAATAACCGAGCGCCCAAAAACGCTCCATGTTTGTCGCCTTCGGTATGATCCGGAGGTTGAACCCGAGATTGCGCGTGATCCGGGTCGTCTCGCGCTTCGAGGCGTTCGCCGAGGTCAAAAAGGCCACAAACAACGCCACCGCCGCCGTCACCCCCACGACACTCAACCCGGCGTTCACCTTGCGGTGGACGATCTCTCTTAGGATCAGACGTAACCACATGGCTGTGTCAGGCGCCGGCCCGCTCCGGGCGCATCGCCGCGTCCGCAGCCGTCCGTGACGCGGGCGGCCACCCCGCGCAGTCCGCGCACTGGGGATCGCGTCGCAGCGTATAGCAGCGAAAGCTCGGTTCGCGCAAATCGAACGTGAGCAGTCTGCCCGCCAACGGCCGGCCGAAGCCAGCCAATACCTTGATGGCTTCGAGGGCGGCCAGGCTGCCCGCCATGCCCGAGACGGCCCCAAAGACCGGAAAGCGCCGCGTCCACGCCGTCGAGGGCTCGGGGTATTGACAGCGCAGGCAACCCGTCTGGCCGGGCAGGAACGTGGTCAGGTGGGCTTCCAGTTCGTACACGGCGCACTCGACCATCGGCCGGCCTAACCGGACCGCGGCGCGGTTCAACGCATAGCGTTCCTCGAAGAGCGGTGCGCAATCGACCACCAAGTCAGCCTCTGCCACCAACCGCTCCGCATTCGCCGCCGAGACATTCTCGGCCACCGGCACCACCACGAGCCGGGAGTTGAGCTCGCGCAACCGCCGCGCGGCCGACTCGATTCGTGACTGGCCCAGACCCGCCTCGGTCATGAGCAGTTGCCGGTTTAAGTCGCTGGGCTTGATGCGGCCGGCATGGGCCAGGATGAGCCGGCCAATACCGGCGGCCGCCAACTCGTAGGCCACCATCCCGCCGAGACCGCCGCAGCGCGAGATCAGGACCGAGGCGCGCTTAAGGCGCTCCTGGCCGGCCTCGCCGAACCCGGCGACCGGCAGTTGCCAGCCGTACACCTCGCGTTCGGTGTCGGTCAGCGAGTTGGATTCAGGTTCCCAGGGCATCTTTGGCAACCGGCACCACCTGGGCGCCGCGCAGGACCAGGATTTGGTCGGCCAGGTCGCGGGCATCGGCGAGGTTGTGCGTGACGTGGAGGATGGTGACGCGGGCGTGGTGCCGGACGCTGCGCAGCACCTCGCGAACCTCGGCGCGCATGTCGTCGTCTAGCGCGCTGAGGGGTTCGTCCAGGCAAAGGATGGTGGGCCGGAACGCCAAGGCCCGGCCCAGAGCCACCCGTTGCGCTTCGCCCCCGCTGAGTCCAGCGGGGCGCCGATCCAACAAGTGATCGAGCTGCAGCCAGTGCGCCAACTCCTCGACCCGTTCGCGCACCGCCGGCGCGCTCCAACGGCGCACCGCCAGGGCGAACGCGAGGTGCTCGCGCACCGTCAGGTGCTCGAATAAGGCGCGGTCCTGCGGCACCAATCCAATGCCGCGGTCGCCAGGGGCCAGATGAACCACCTCGCGCCCGTCCAGGCGCACCTGGCCACCCGTCACGGCGCGCAGCCCGCAGATGGCCTCGAGCAGCGTGGTCTTGCCCGACCCGGTCCGGCCCATGAGACAGGCGTGTTGGCCGGCCGGTACCGCGAAGCTCACGCCGGCGAGCTCGAATCGGCCTGCCCGCACCCCGAGACGGTCGACCTGAATCACGGGCGGACTCCTTGGGTTAGAGTGGGCTCCGAGCCATACGCGCGGATGAGGAGCAGCACCGCCACGGCGGCCGCCACCATGAGCAACGACACCGCCACGGCGGCTTCGATGTTCCCAACACTCAACTCGAGGAAGACCGTCGTGGGCAAAACCTCCGTTCTCAGGCGCGTGGCGCCCGAGAAGACCAGGATGGGGCCAAACTCGCCCAAGGACCGCGCCCACGCCAACGTGACTGCGGTCAACACCCCGCGGCGGGCTTGCGGCAGAACCACCCACCAAAACGCTTGGCTGCGCCGGCAACCCAAGGTCAAGGCCACCTGTTCCTGGCGCGGGCTGATCTGCTCGAAGGTGGCGCGCATGGTCCGCACCGCAAAGGCGCACGCGACCATAAACTGGGCCAGGATCACGCTCGGCACCGCGTAGGTGACCGGAACCACGCGCTCGAGCAGCCGGCCCGGCACGGTCTGAAACAGGATGAGCAAACTGAGCCCGATGACCAGGGGCGGCAGGACGATCGGGATGTCCAGCAGCGCATCCAGCACCGACTTGCCCCGGAAATCCTGGCGCGCCATCACGTAGCCGATCGGGATGGCGACCCACAGCGAGAGGATAGCCGTCAGGCTGCAGGACAGCAGACTGAGGCGGATGGCGTAGCGAATCTCGCGGCTCTGCAGCGACTGCCACAGGTGCCACGGTGACGTGTAGGCCGCATCCGCCGCCAGCATCGCCACCACCAACACCAAATACAGGCTCCCGATCACCCAAAGAGCCGCGAGGAAGCCGCGATCCGACCCGCCGCGCGCCCGCGGCGGCCGGGGCGCCGGCGGCGCGCTTCCCTGGCTCAAGGCCCGGCCGCCTCCCCACGGCAGCGGAAGCCCAGGGCTGCGTAGCGTTGGCGCGAGGCCTCCTTCTGGATCGCCGCCCGCAACCGGCTCATCAACTGCGGGTGGGCGGAGTGGGTCCCCACGGCGTAGGGCTGCACGGCCACCGCTCCGGGCACTCCCAGATGGACCACGTCTAGGAAGTCGCGCACCTGGCTCGTATTGGCCTCATACACCACCACAACGTCCAGTGAGCCGGTCCGGATCTGATTCACCAACAGATCGGCGGTGGGAGTCTGGGAGCGGACATTTGCCAGCACACCGTCCGCCACCCCGCTTCGTTCGAGGAGTTGAACCGTCAAATCCCCTAACGTGCTCTGGCGCGGATTCGCCATGCCCACCCGCAAGCCGGGCCGCGCCAAGTCCGCCAAAGCGCGCAACCCGAGCGGGTTTCCCTTGGCCACGAGCAGGACAATGTCGGTCTCGGAGACCTCGATCCCCGGGTTGAACAGGTTTTGCACGGGGGTCAAGTACGAGACATCGCACGCTAAGTACGCGTCGGGTTGCTGGCCCAGTTTCATCTGGGCCACCAGAATCCCGCAGCCGTTGTACACGCGCGTGACTTGGGCGCCTTCGCGTTGTTCGAACTGCTGGATCGTCTCCTCGATGGCCAGGCGATTGACGCCGCCGCTGTAGAGCAGCACCTCGGGCCGCTCCGCCCAGGCGTCCCCGGCCACCGGTTCGTAGCCCGCCCGCGCGAAGGCCAACTGGCCCCGGTCCCGCGCACCCACGTAGCGGGCGAAGTGCAGGGCGGCTGTCGGTTGCGCGCTAAAACGCAGCACGCCCAGGCTGACCTCCTGCCCCGCGGAGGCCAACTCCGGCACTGCCACGGCCTCGAGCTCGGGGTACTGGCGGACGACCGCATCCCATAGGATGCCCGCGTCCACGGTCCCCAGCTTGAGGTCGTTGGCCACGTCGTTCACGGTCGGCTTGAGCACCTTGGCACGCTCGATCAACTCGGCCCAGTGCCCCGAGCGCTCGAACGATTCCCGCGCAACCTTGCCAATGGCGGCCGCATCCGGATTGGCCAAGGCGACGGCGACATCGGCACGCAGCAGGTCGCTGGTGAGGCGGACCTGTTTGGGATTGCCGCGGCGCACGGCAATCACGGGCTTCATGCGAGCCAGTGGGATGACTTCCGCAACCAAGTGGTTGCTCCGCGCCAGCTCGAGATACGTCGAGTCGGCCGCCAGAAACAAATCGCCCCGCCGCGCGATCCGCAGGTTGCTCAAGAGCGTGCCGGAACCGCCGTACTGCAGTTGGACGGTGGTCCCGTAGGCCTGCTCGTAGTCGCGTGCGACGACCTCCATGGGCGGTTTGAGGCCCGCCGCACAATAAACGATCAACGGCTCCTTGGCCTTGGGCCGCGGGCGGTCTGCGGCTTGCCAGACCAGTAAGCCCACCAGCACGGCCGCCACCAGGATCGTCGCTACGAACGGTGTCTTGGCTGAGCGCACGCCAGCAGACTGTAGGGAGTGTGGCCTGCCCCCGGAAGCCTTAATTCGTCCGCTGGGATGCTGCCCGAATCCTTAGCGAGGCGGAGCGCGGCGGGCCCAAGGGCCCGAGCCAGAACGAGGCGCCCCGGTTGCCCCCGCGCCGCCGCCGGACCCGAGGGATGGTGAGAAGGTCTCCTTCGCCGCCGAGCGGACCGCCCGCGAGGCAGCGGGGCCGTCAGTGGAACAACAGCTCGTAAGGGATGGGCTGCTTGGACAGGCCGGGGCCCTCGATGTGGACCTCGAGCGCCTTGCCCGCGCCGGCCTGGAAGTACTCGAGGCGCAGGGCGTGATAGCCCACCTCTAAAGCCATCTGTCCGCTGCGCAGTCGAGCCGTGTGCGGACTGTCGTTATCGACGGCGAGTTCTCCGCCGAGATAGAGCATGCTGCCGTCGTTGGAAATGGTATGGAGGGTGTAGACGCCTCGGGCAGGCACACGGAGATAGCCCGTGAAGATCATGCCGAACTGGTCCGGCAGGGCGGTTCGCGGCAGCGACAACGACTGCGCAATACCCGCCTCGTCGGGTTCCCGACTCGGCAACCCCCGGGTGGTCTCCAGGGCCTCGGACAATCGGAAGAACTGAAAGGCCACGCCCGGCTGGACCGGACCTGGCGACACGGCCGCTCGAGGCTCGGCCGCAACGAATTGGCCACGCAGGATCGGCGTGACACTGCGGCCTTGGGCATAGCCGCGGGCTTTGACGGTGGCGCTCTCGCGCAGGGTGAACGGACCGGTGTAGAGCTGGGAAGCGCCGGTGGGGTCGGCGCCGTCGGTCGTGTAACGAATCTCGTCCACGTTCATCTGCCCCTGAAGTCTGACCTCCGCCTGGTCCAGAAAGAGGTTGTGCGCACCGTACCCCAGCAGCGGGTATTCGTCATGGATCAGCAGCGCATCCTTGGCGGGCAACCGAGGAAAGGGGCGATGCGGTTCCAACTGGTACCAGTAGGCGACCGCGGCAAGGTCGTCTTCCAGCGGGAGGTAGCGTCCTTCGGTTTGCCAACCCAGACTCTGTATGGTCACGCGCAGGTCGGTCTCGAAGCGGATCGGGTCGGTCACGTGCCAGCGGTACTGGCCGAACCGCCGTTGCACACCGTCGTAAGGCACATGGTAAAAACCGCTGTAAGGACTGGTGAAGTTGTCGTAGGTCACGCGTCCCTCGACCAGGCGCTCGTTGTAGCCGTAGGAGCCGCAGAAGTAGTCCTCTTCCCCAGTGCCGCAAATGGTGGGGAACTCCTCGTCGCCGTCGATGAAGAACTTGATCTCGCCTTCACCCCACCAACCCTCGCTGTTGGCGCCGTGGGCGAGGTACGTTCCCACAAAGTGGCCGCGGCCACGAATCCCGTCCACGATGGTGAAGGTTTCCCGGTAGGGCAGCGGATTAACCCGGCGAAATTGGGCGTGGAAATAGGGCGTCTTGGGCGCCACGGGCTCGAGCGAATAATCGATTTGATAATAGAGCGTCGCCCGCGAGTCGCCCAGGTTCTCCATCGTCAAGCGGCCGCTCTTTCGGAAGGGCATCTGCCAATAAGCGTTGAAGCCGCTCCGCGGATTGACGCACACCGCCAGCGAGGCGATGCGCGGTTCGTGGCCCATGCCCCAACCCGCCGCGAAAAAGTCGCCCACCGGGACCTCGACCGAAGGCTCCCGTTCGCCGTCCCAATAACAGCGCAGGATCAGAAGCCGATAATCGCCGACCGGTGTCATCCAGATATGGTTGATGACCGCGGCCTCATGAATCTCGCCCAAGACCGCCGTCGCACCCGGCTCGAGGTAGATGTACGGGTTGACTTTCCAGCCCTGGCCGAGCTCCCGCGCCGCGCGCGCGGCCGTCCCTTCGGCCAGGGTCGCTCGTCCGCCTTGACCCTTCTCGCCCGTGAAGTTCTCGGGGCTGATCGAGCGGGTCTTGGCGTCCTTCAGTCGATAAAGCTGGTCCATGGCGGCGGACTGGCTTTGGGCGGTGGAACTTAGCAGGCAGAGAACGGCGCAACACCAGGAAGTCCTCATGAGTCTCATTGTCGTGGCGGATTTCATGTTGGCGGGTTTCCTCGAGGGTGTTGGCCTCGCGCGGTCACCCAGCGCCTCTAGGGTAGCCTCGGCGCCAGGCGCCGGGCAAGGGGTTCCGCAACCAAGGTTGGGAGGGTCGGCTCACCCCCCTCCTGGCTGGGGCGCCAGGACCCTAGACGGGGCGCGGTAGCGGTGGCGGACGGCGGAGGTTGACCTGGAGACGGGGCGATGTTAACCAGCGGGTGGTTGCGCGACATTCGCTGCTCGAGAGCGGTGCGGCCTCGCGCCGAGATCATGCAAATACGAAGGAAAGGCAAGACGACTATGATTCCATGCGAAGGACACCGGATCTCCCGACGTAACTTCGTGCGTGCGGCCGGCGTGTTGGCGGGAGCGGCGGCGTTCGAGGGTTCTGTCGGTCCACACTCCGCTTTGGCCGCCGCGTCGAGCGCCCAACTGCCGCGCCGGGTGTTGGGGCGTACCCAGCTCGAGGTGACGTGCATGACGCTCGGGGCCGCCCCCTGTGGCATCGCGAGCGATGTGCCGCTCGATGAGGTGACCCAGATCGTCAACCTGGCCATCGACCTGGGCATCAACTTCATCGATACCTCGCCCATGTACGGCAAATCGGAGCAGGGCATCGGCCAGGCCCTGGGGTCCCGGCGCAAGGACATCGTCCTGGCGACCAAGGTCTGGGCGGACACGATCGACGCAGCAGAGGCATCGTTCAGCAAGTCGCTCAAGACGCTCCAGACCGACTACGTGGACATCCTCTACTTCCATCATTTGGGCGGCCGTTCGGTGGAGCAGGCGCGAACCGAAGCGGGGGTCTTCACTTGGATGCTGAAGCAGAAGCAAGCGGGCAAATGCCGGTTCGTGGGTGTCTCGGGCCACAATTTGCCCGGCCGTTTCCTCCCGTTTCTCGAGCACGGCGACGTGGATGTCGTCCTGGTCGCCATCAATTTTGTCGACCGTTACACCTACGGTTTCGAGGAGACCGTGGTGCCGGTTGCCATCAAGCACAACACAGGCGTGGTGGCCATGAAGGTCTTTGGGGCGCCGGATCCGGCGACCGGCAGTTGGAACACCCGAAAGGCCAAGCCTCGGGTGGGCGAACCGAACATCGAACTGGCGATTCGCTATGCCCTAAGTGTGCCAGGGGTGGCGACCGCCAATTTGGGCGTGCACACCGCCGAGCAGTTGCGCAAGAACGTGGCGATCGTGAAACGGTTCACGCCGCTCGACGCCGAGGAGAAGCAGGCCTTGGCCCAACAAGGCCGAGCCATGGCAGCCCAGTGGGGTGCGCACTTCGGACCGGCGACCTAACCAGGTTCACTCGGGCAAGGGTTTGTCCTTGGTCTCGGGCGCGAGCCAGATGAGCGTCATGCCTACGAGGTAGACCAACGTCACAATGGCTCCAGCCCGGGCGTAGCTGCCGTCGAACTGCGCCATCAGTCGGCCCTGCAGCAAGGCGCCTCCCGCAGCGAAGACGCGGCCGAAGTTGTAGCTCAATCCTTGGCCCGTGGCACGCACTCGGGTGGGGAACAACTCCGGGAAGTAAAGCGGGAACCAGCCGTAGAAGGCAGCGGTGGTCAGGCTCATCCCAAGCGCGAGGAGGAGGAACGCGGTGGTGTGCTCGGTGATGACCCGGAAGGTCACACCGCAGAACAGCAGAGACGCCAAGCAGAGGAGAAAATACGCTGGGCGCCGGCCCAGCAGTGCGCCCAGGAGCGGCGCGAGCAGCGTCCCCACAATCGCGCCCAGGCCCTGGATCATCTGCATGTTCGCGGTGGCTTGACCCGCGCGGATCTTGACCTCGGTCTCGGCTGCCGTCTTGGCCGCCGCCGTGTCCGCTTCGAGCGAACTCGAGTCGGCGGCGTACCACTCCGGGTGTTGGGCGCGGACTTGGGCGAAGCCTTCCTCGGAGACCATTTGGTTGGCCCAAAGCGGTAACCACTGGACCGAGCCCCAGGTGCCGATGAGCGCGACCGAAGCGAACGCGATGGCCAACAGACTCCGCCAGCGCAGCGTGGGCGCAGCCAGGATTTCGCGCACAGGCCGACTTTGACCCGATTGAACCGAGCGCTTCCAGCGTTCCGATTCCGGCACGGCGATGATAATGAACACCACCAGGAAGGCCGGCAGGGCCGCCACGAGCAACATCCAACGCCACGACTCGGGGGTCACCTGGTGCAACCGCGCGGTGACTCCCACGAGCAAAAACCCCACGTTCGCCGCCGCGCCGATCGCCCCGGCCAAGGCCGGGCGCCATTTCTCGGGCCAACATTCCATCACCAGGGCCACCCCGAGCGACCATTGGCCGCCCATGCCCAGCGCGGAGATGAACCGGACCAGGGCCAGGTGGGTGGGGTGTTCCGCGAAGTAGCCAAGGCCCGTGACCAGGGAGTAGGTCAGGATGCTCAGGGCCATGGCCTTGACCCGGCCGATCCGGTCGCCTAACCAACCGAACACCAGTCCGCCACAGGCCGCTCCGATCAAGAAACAGGCCGTGATCACGCCCATCCAGTACCCCACCTGGTCATCCCCCACGGCGCCGAGCAACCCCTTGATGGCGGGACGGGCGATGACCGGGAAGAGCCCGATCTCGTAGCCGTCGAAGAGCCAGCCTAGGAAGGCGGCGAGTAAAACCATCCATTGACCGCGGGTCAGTGGGGTGTGGGGGTGCACGGCTTGCATCGGGATGCGACGAGGTTAGGGGAGACAGAATTGATCGGCGAGAAGGTCGGTGATGAAGCCATGGCCGGGGCAGTGGGTCATCATGCCGTCGATCTGGGCTTGCAGAGCGACGCGTTGCGGAGTCACGCCGGCGCGGGATAACGCCGCGTCGAAGGTCAAGCTCGACCCAAGCAGGAAGGCCACGCTGTCCTCGCGCCAGAGATGGCGGATGTCGGTCGGTTCTTCGACGCATTGGCCTTGGCGGTAGACGGCATAGCGGGGCAGGTCGGTGCGCAGATCGGCGCCGGGGGCGCAGCGTCGCGGCTCCGGGTCGCCCGGGTCGGTGACTTCGAGCACGGGGCAGGGTTCAGGGTTCCGCTGGCAGAAGAGCAGGAAGTCGTACGCCTCAGCTCGCGGCAAGACGACCAGGTTGCATTGCACATAGCCGGGCAGCTTGTACGTGGTTGGGCCGGTCCAGTCGCCGCGGCGCATCGCCAACCGCGCCGCCGCCGGGGTCGTGATCGGCTCGAGGTGGGCTGGCTCCGCGGTTGGCATGGCGTGCGAGTCGATCATGGGTAGAACCTGCCCGGTTGGCAAGGCCTGGCCGAGCCGCGTGCCCACTCGGGGCTCAGGCTTGTGGCAGGGCGGCAGCCCGGTGCCTCGGGTCAAGGGCCGCCGGTTCGAACGACTTCGTAGGTCCGCTGGACCGGGCGACGGAGCTGCGCGATCGTCTGTTCGAGCTCGGCAATTCGCGCCTGGTAAGACGCGGCTTCGGCCGGTTGGGCGAGATCGGCGCGTCGGGCCAGGTCGTTCTTCTCGACGATGGCTCGGCGCAGGGCTTCGGCTTGGTCCCAGGACGGGCCCTGGGCGATGATTTCGTACCGAGCCCACTCGGCCTCGGTGCCTTCGAGGATCGGCTGGCTGTCGACACGCAGGGCGTAGGTGCCGGTGCGCAGGCCGGGCAATTGGATGTAGCAATGCGGTTTGGCACCAGACAACCTCTCGACGGGGCCAGGGGGATTAGGGGTGGGCAGGCGATCCTCGATCAGGACGACCCGCGCTTGGGTGTCGGTTCGGCTCCGGTCCAGGAGCCGAGCGCCGAAGCCGCCGTCGCGCAGGGACTGATCGGGCATCAGGCCGAAGCGCCAGGTGTTGTAGGGCCAGCGGAGGGCTTGCTCGACCACGAGGGTCATCCGCCAGTAACCATAGGGATTCAGGTCGAGGTCCGCATCGGCGAGGATTCGGAGGGGCTCCCCGTGCTTCTCGGCGCGTTCGCGAGCGAATCGGCCTTCCGCCAACGACCACCCATACAGGTTCACGAACTCAGCGTTCCGTTGGGTAGCCAGGTCGAGCAGGGCGCGGGCGTAGGGTTCTGCCGCGGAGGATTCCTGCTGTTGCGGTGGAGGCGCGGCGTGGAGGTCTTCAGCGCTGATCGGGCTGAGGAGGACCCAGCGCAGCGTCACCCCGGCATCCAACGCCGCCAAACCATCGAGCAGGCGCGCGTACGCGGTGGTGAATCGAGCCAGGCCAGCCTCGCCGGCCTGGCTGGCCTCGGTGCCGTAACCGACCACCACCACAGTGGGCTTGAACGCCGCGGCTCGGGCGAGGACCGGCTCGAGCCAATCCGCGCCTGCCCCGTCCCCGTCGATGACCGTCCCAGGTTGAACGAGGGGCGAGTCGCCAGTCTCGAACAGGTGACGGAAGACCACGTCACACTCGGGGAATTGGCAGGTTAAACGGGTCTCGAGATAGCCCCAGACGGCCTCACCTGCCATGAGCCGGTCCCCCACGAACAGAACGCGGTCGCCCTGTCGGAATTCCAAGGGGGCTGGGGGGGGAGGGCGTCGGTCGCGGGGTGGCCGCAACAGGATCGCCCCTTGGTCGGGGGTCGGTGTGGGGGT